>DATCXP010000187.1:0-28575 GCA_036565765.1 Terrimesophilobacter sp. | reverse complement strand
CCGCTCAGCAGGAGCACGTGGATGCCCGCGCCGACCGCCTGGTGCACGGCCGCCGCCAATCGGTCGGCCACCGACTCGATCGACACTCTCGGGCGCATGATGTCGTTGCCGCCGCCGTTGAGACTGAGGAGGTCGGGGCGGAGCGCGATCGCGGCATCCAGCTGCTCGTCGACGATGGGGCCGAGCAGCCTGCCCCGGATGGCCAGGTTGGCATAGCCGAACGGCCTGGCGTCGGCCCGCTCACGCGCGGCGAGTGCGAGCCCGAGCGCGACGAGGTCGGCCCAGCCGCGCACGCTCCCGTCGGGCAGGTCGTCGCCGACCCCCTCGGTGAAGCTGTCGCCGATCGCGACGTAGCTGCGGAAGTCCATGGAGAAAGTCCACCACATCCGCGGCGCGGACACCGACCGTGTCATCCATCGCCAATCTCCCCATCCGGGCGCATGATGGAGTGCGTCGGAAGCAGGGTCGCAGCGAGGGGAGACCGCAGTGAGCGGGGAACAGGTTCTGGTCACGGGCGGTTCCGGCTTCGTCGGGGCGCACTGCATCCTCGCGCTCCTGGCCGCCGGATATCGCGTGCGCACCACGGTGCGCTCGCTGAGCCGTGAGCCCGAGGTGCGCGCAATGCTCGCCAGGGGCGGTGCCCAGCCAGGCGACGCCCTCGAGTTCGCGACCGCAGACCTCCTGCAGGACGCGGGCTGGGCGGATGCCGTGGCCGGCTGCAGCTACGTTCTCCACGTCGCCTCGCCCTTCCCCGGCCGCGACCCGAAGGACGAGAACGAGCTCATCCAGCCCGCGCGCGAGGGGGCACTCCGCGCACTGCGGGCGGCTCGGGACGCCGGCGTGACGCGCGTCGTGCTCACCTCGTCGTTCGCCGCGGTCGGCTACGGCACCCAGGTTCTCGACCGGCCGTACACCGAGGAGGACTGGACCAACCCGGACGCCGACGTGAGCGCCTATGTGAAGTCGAAGACGCTCGCCGAGCGTGCCGCCTGGGATTTCATCGATCGGGAGGGCGGCGCACTCGAACTCGCGGTCGTGAATCCGGTCGGCATCCTGGGCCCGGTGCTCGGGACCGACCTCTCCAGTTCGATCGATCTCGTGCTGAGGCTCCTCAAGGGCCGCGTGCCCGGCCTGCCGCGGGTGTCGTTCGGTCTCGTCGACGTGAGGGACGTCGCCGACCTGCATCTGCGCGCCATGACCGACCCGGCCGCGAAAGGCGAGCGGTTCCTGGCGGCCGCTGACGGCATCCTGACCATTCCCGAGGTGGCGCACGTGCTGCGCGAGAAGCTCGGCGAGATGGCGCGACGGGTTCCGACCCGCACACTGCCCGATTGGACGGTGCGCCTCGCGGCGGCGATCGATCCCTCGCTGCGGGAGGTGTCCCGTCGGCTCGGCAACCACCGCGAGGTCTCGAACGCGAAGGCCAGGCGAATCCTCGGATGGGCGCCGCGCTCGAACGAGGAACTTCTCGTGGCCACGGCGGAGAGCCTCGCGGAACTCGGCCTCGTGCCCGCCCGGTGAAGCGGCCGGTCAGACCGGCTTGACGAGCTCCGGACCGTCGCCCGTGACCGGCGCGACCTGGTGGAACTGCAGCGACTCCGCGACCCCGAGTGACGCCGAGACCGCGGCATCCACGAATGCCTGGTCGCCATCGAGGTCCGGGTTGACCCAGTCGTCCCACCAGTCCCGCGGCAACGGCACCGGGTTCCGATCGTGGATGTCCTCCAGGGTGTGCACGGCATCCGAGGTCAGGATCGTCGCGGTGAGCACCCACCGCGACTCGTCCTGCTCGGACTTCTTCGGGTCGCGCCACCACGAGTACAACCCGGCGAGTCCGAGCATCTCGTCGTCCGGGAGCCGAATGTAGTACGGAGTCTTGACCTTCCCGACCGTCTGCCACTCGTAGTAGCCGGATGCCGGAATCAGAGCGCGATGCGACTTCAGCGCCTCGCGCCACATCGGCTTCGTCGCCATGCCCTCTGTACGTGCATTGAACGTCGGGAACTTGAGGCTCAGTGACGCAGACCAGGATGGCACGAAAGACCATCGTGCGGCCTCCAACCGCCGGACCGGCGCTTGATCGCCCTTTCCGGACTCGATGACGGCGAGGATCGACTGGGTTGGCGCGATGTTCCAGGACGGCTTCCAGCGGTCCCATTCGTCCGGCGTCCAGTCGCGGTAGTCATTGCCCGCGAGCACGAACTGCTCGATCTGCTTGTTGACCTTGTCGTCGAGGGCGAAGCGTCCGCACATGCCGCCAGCATACGGCGGCCACCGAGGAGTTCGCGACCCGTCTGCGGTCACCCATCGCCCCTGATCTTCCCCTCGTGCTTTCAAGCAGACGGGTCGATAATGTTCCGAACGAACAACAGATCAGGGAGGCCCGCCATGAGCGTCATTCTCAACCCCTACCTCGGCTTTCGCGACAACGCGCGACAGGCGATGGAGTTCTACCACTCGGTCTTCGGCGGTGAGCTGGCGCTCAGCACCTTCGCCGAGTACCAGTCCAGCGAGGATCCTGCCGAGCAGGACAAGATCATGCATGGGATGCTGAAGTCCGACAACGGACTCGTGCTCATGGGATCCGACACCCCCAATGCCATGGACTACACGCCCGGCAGCAACTACTCGGTCTCCCTCAGCGGACCGAGCGAGGACGAGGCTGAGCTGCGCGGCTACTGGGACAAGCTCGGCGAGGGCGGCACGGTCGGCATGCCGCTCGAGAAGGCGCCGTGGGGTGACAGCTTCGGGATGGTCACCGACAAGTTCGGCGTCACCTGGCTCGTCAACATCGCAGCTCCCGTCACCTGACGCTGTGGCCCGGTCCGAGACGGTCGAGGCGTACCTGGCGTCGTTTCCGCCCGACATCCAGGTGATCCTGCAGCGGGTGCGGGAGTCGATCCTGGATGTCGTTCCCGGCGCCGAGGAGAAGATCAGCTACGGCATCCCCACCGTCTCGCTCGGCGGAAAGCACCTCGTGTACTTCGCCGGCTGGAAGCACCATGTCGGCATTTACCCGGTCCCGAGGGCGGATGGCGAACTCGAGCAGGCTCTCGCTCCGTACCGCGCGGCGAAGGACTCGCTGAACTTCCCCTATGCGAAGCCGATCCCGTACGACCTCATCGTGAGGGTCACCGAGTTCCTCATGGAACGCAAGGGGCTGGCCGGTTAGCGCCGCACCTTGCCGGTGAGCGCGGCGATCGAGCTCAGGATGGACGGCCGCGCCGCCACCCAGGCAACGGCCATGACGACGATCGAGGCCACGAAGATCCAGAAGCCCCACCACGATTCGTCGTTGCGCACCGCGTACATGTGGTTGAGGTTGTTGATCGCGCCGGTCGTCAGTACGAGGAACACGTGGACGACGATGAACGCCACGAAATAGACCATGACCGGGAAGTGGATGGCGCGCGCGAGCGTGATCGGGAACACCTTCTCGATCCTCTTGAATCGCAGCGCGAGTCCCGGCGCCATCCGGATGCCGGTGATGGCGGCCAGCGGCGCGGCGATGAAGACGGTCAGGAAGTAGGTGAGCGTCTGCAGCGCGTTGTAATTGACCCAGCCCATCTCCAGCGGCCAGTTCAGCGAGGCGTACTGGATGCCGGCGGAGACCGCATTCGGGAACGCATCCCAGCTGACCGGCACGATGCGCATCCACTGGCCGGTGACGAAGATCAGGATGTAGAACACGATCCCATTGAGCAACCACAGCACGTCGACGCTGATATGGAACCAGTGGTTCAGGCTGATGCGCTCCGGAGGATTCTTCGTGCGCAGGAGCCCCGCGTTGTTGCGCGTCCAGTAGGCGGCCGGGCGCTTGGTCGTGCGGATCATCCAGCCGGAGCGAATCACGAAGAGGATCAGGAACGCGTTGAGGAAGTGCTGCCAGGCGAGCCAGGCCGGGAAACCGACCGGGGCGGACTCCGGCAGCGCCGAGCGCCCGGGGAAGTCGGTCATAAAGGACTGGATCGCCGGCAGCCCGCGCAGCCAGTTTGCCAGGAGCACGACGATGACGAACGCGACGAGCAGTGCGGGGATCACCCAGACGAGCGGGAACCAGCGGCTCTTCCGGAAACCGGCCAGCGCTTCTCCCATCACTTCTTCCTCGCCGCGACGGCTTCGATCAGCTGGGGGACGACCGTGAACAGGTCGCCGACCACGCCGAAGTCGGCCACGTCGAAGATGGGGGAGTCGGCGTCCTTGTTGATCGCGACGATCGTCTTCGCGCTCTGCATCCCGGCACGGTGCTGGATGGCGCCGGAGATCCCGACCGCGATGTACAGGTTCGGGGAGACGGTCACGCCGGTCTGCCCGACCTGCATATTGTGCTCGCAGTAGCCGGCGTCGACGGCCGCGCGCGAGGCGCCGACCGCAGCGCCGAACACGTCGGCGAGCTGCTCGACGAGCACGAACTTCTCCTTCGAGCCGAGGCCGCGGCCGCCGGACACGACGACGTCGGCGGACTGCAGGCTCGGGCGCTCGGAGGCGACCGCCTCCTCGTGTCGCGCGGTGATCTCGGTCGTCGGTGCCGTGTCGGAGGAGATGTCGAGGGTGACAACCGTTCCGCCCGCTGCAGGCGCCGCGCCGTCGACGGAGTGCTGGCGCAGCGAGATCACCGGCACGCCCTTCGCCGCGCTCGCGGTGACCGTATAGGCGCCGCCGAATGCCTGCTGCGTGACGAGGCCGCCTTCGCCGATGCTGACGACGTCGCTCTGGTAGGCGCCGCCGATCCGCACGGCGAGGCGCGCTGCGGCCTCCCGGCTGTCCGGGGAGCTTCCGACGATGACGGCGGCGATGGAGCCGGCGGCGTCGGCAGCGGCCTTCAGCGCGGCGACCTGAGGAGTCACGAGCAGGGAGGCGGCGCCGGCGGACTCCGCCGCGTAGACCGTCGCAGCGCCGAGCGCAGCGAGCCTGGCGGCAAGATCGGCCGTGGTTCCCGGTTCGGCCACGACGACCGCCGCCGGTTCGCCGAGAAGGGCCGCCGCCGCGAGGAGTTCGGCGGTTGTGCCGGCGAGCTCGCCGCCGGAATGTTCGATGAGAACGAGTACCTGTGACATCCGGTTCCTCCTAGATCAGTTTCGCCGCAGCGAGGAAGTCGGCGATCTGCGTTCCCCCGGTGCCGTCATCCTTGACGATGGTCCCGCCGGTGCGGGGCGGGCGCGCAGTGACCGTCTCGACGACCGACCAGGAGTTGTCGCCTCCGGCCTCGCCGTCCGCGATTCCGAGATCGGAGAGCCCGAGCTTTTCCACCGGCTTCTTCTTCGCGGCAAGGATGCCCTTGAAGTTCGGGTAGCGCGCCTCGGCGATCTGCTCCGTCACCGAGACGAGGGCGGGAAGCGACGCGCGCACCTCC
Organism: Terrimesophilobacter sp.; assembly: GCA_036565765.1. Classification (GTDB taxonomy): domain Bacteria; phylum Actinomycetota; class Actinomycetes; order Actinomycetales; family Microbacteriaceae; genus Terrimesophilobacter. Next base: position 23,222 of record DATCXP010000187.1, on the reverse strand, counting down.
ACGTGCCCTCCTTCGGTCATCCGCTCACCGGAGACGACACCGCCGGTGACGGACAGTGTGCGAAGGAATGTGAGCTGGGCGAGCCCGAGGCGCTCGGCGAGCATGGCCGGCACTGCGGCGGTACGGCCATCCGTCGACTCATTCCCGGCGATCACGAGGTCGAAGCCGCGGCCCCCGATGGCCGCAGCGAGCGCGGCGGAGGTCTGCAGCGCATCGGAGCCGGCCAGGTCGTCGTCGATGACGTGGATGCCGTTGTCCGCGCCCATGGCCAGGGACTTGCGGATCGCATCCTGCGCGTTCGCCGGACCCATCGTCACGACGGTGACCTCGCTGCCGGAGTTCGCCTCCTTCACAAGGAGCGCCGCCTCAACGGCCTTCTCGTTGACCTCGTCGATCACGGCCTCGTCGCTGCGATCGACGCGCTTCGTGGCCGGATCGATGCGCCGGTCGCCCCAGGTGTCCGGGACCTCCTTCACGAGCACTGCAATCTTCATGGGTTCTCCGTTCGCCGCGGGCTGTCCACCCATAGTCTGCCGCATTCACGACTCTTTAGAATATAGTTGGATGTCCTAGTAAATTGGCGATTGCGCGATCGTGCACAGGAGAGGCCGAAATGTATGCGGTGACCGAGGATCAGAAGGCCATGCTCGACATGGTGCGGCACTTCGCGTCGGAGTCCCTCGCCCCGCACGCGGCGGAGTGGGACGAGACTCACCATTTCCCCGTCGACGTCCTGCGCCAGGCCGGCGAGCTCGGCATGGGCGGCATCTACGCGCGCGAGGAGTTCGGCGGCTCAGGGCTCAGCCGGCTGGATTCCGTGCTCATCTTCGAGGAGCTCGCCAAGGGCGACCCCACGATCGCGGCCTACATCTCGATCCACAACATGGTCACCTGGATGATCGACAGCTACGGCTCCGACGCCCAGCGCGCACAGTGGGTGCCGAAGCTGTGCACCATGGAGGCGCTCGGAAGCTACTGCCTCACCGAGCCAGGCGCGGGGTCGGATGCCGCGGCGCTCACGACGCACGCGGTGCGCGACGGCGAGACTTATGTCATCGACGGGGTGAAGCAGTTCATCTCCGGCGCGGGCACCTCCGCGATCTACGTCGTCATGGCGCGGACGGCGGATACCGGCAGCCGGGGCATCAGCGCGTTCCTGGTGCCGGATGGCACCCCGGGCCTCTCCTTCGGCCCGCTGGAGAAGAAGATGGGCTGGCATGCCCAGCCGACCCGGCAGGTGATCCTCGAGGGCGTACGCGTTCCCACCAGCAGCCTGCTCGCGCAGGAGAACGACGGCTTCGGCATCGCGATGAACGGCCTGAACGGCGGCCGGCTCAGCATCGCAGCGTGCTCACTCGGCGGCGGGCAGTCGGCGCTCGACAAGACGGTCGCCTACCTGAAGGACCGCACGGCATTCGGCGGGCCGCTCATCGAGAAGCAGGCGCTCCTCTTCCAGCTCGCCGACATGGACACGCAGCTGGAGACCGCGCGCACGCTGCTCGCGAGGGCCGCGGAGGCGCTCGACGGCGGCGACAAGGACAAGGTGAGGCTGTGCGCGATGGCCAAGCAGGTAGCGACGGATGCCGGATTCTCGGTCGCGAACGCCGCTATCCAACTCCACGGAGGATACGGTTATCTCACGGAGTACGGCCTCGAACGCATCGTCCGCGACCTGCGGGTGCACCAGATCCTGGAGGGCACGAACGAGATCATGCGCCTCGTCGTCGGCCGCAGTCTCGTGGAGAAGTGAATGCGGACAAGCGAGCACAGTGAAGCGAGCACAGCGAAGTGAGCACAGTGGCGTGATGGAGAGTCCTGAAGAGCCCGTCCTGGTGGAGCGGCGCGGCCGACTCGGCCATATCGTCCTGAACCGGCCGCGGGCGATGAACGCTCTCACGCGCGACATGGTGAACACAATCGCCGGCATCCTCGACGACTGGGAGTCTGATGACGGCGTCGCGACCGTGCTCGTCTCCGGTGCAGGCGATCGCGGGCTGTGCGCGGGGGGCGACATCGTCAGCATGTACCGGGACGCTCTCGCAGGTGGCGTTGAGACCGCGCAGTTCTGGGCCGACGAGTACGCCCTCAACGCGCGCATCGCCCGATACCCCAAACCGTACCTCGCGTTCATGGACGGTGTCGTGCTCGGCGGCGGGATCGGAGTGTCGGCTCACGGGGCGTTCCGCGTCGTGACCGAGCGCACCCGGTTCGGGATGCCGGAGGTCGGCATCGGCTTCGTTCCGGATGTCGGCGGCAGCTATCTCCTGTCGCGCGCGCCCGGCGAGCTCGGGACGCACCTCGCCATGACCGGCGGGATGGGCTCGGGCTCCGACGCGATCGCGCTCGGGTTCGCCGACCATTTCGTGCCGAGCGACCGGCTCGCGGAGCTGGCTGCGAGCCTGGAGTCGGTGTCCGCAGAGCAGGCGATCGCCGGGTTCGCGACCGAGGCCCCGCCATCGACGCTTCTCGCGCAGCGACCCTGGATCGACGAGTGCTACTCGGGGGACCGCGCGCGGGAGATCGTCTCCCGGCTGCAGGCATCCGGTGTGCCCGAGGCGGAGGAGGCGGCATCCGTCATCCTCACCAAGTCGCCGACGAGCGTGAGCGTCGCCCTCGAGTCGGTGCGCCGGGCGCGTGGGCTCGGAACCCTCGAGGAGGTTCTGGACCAGGAGTACCGGGTCTCGCTGCGCTTCATCGAAGGGGCGGAGATCGTCGAGGGCATCCGTGCCCAGGTGATCGACAAGGATCGCAAGCCCCGGTGGTCGCCGGCAACCCTCGCCGAGGTGACCACGGCCGACGTCGATCACTATTTCAAGAGCCTCGGGCCGCGGGAACTCGGCCTGTCGAACAGTGGAACATCCGAACAGGAGTAGAGAAATGAAGATTGCGTTCATCGGCCTCGGCCACATGGGCGGCCCGATGGCCGCGAATCTGGTGAAAGCCGGACACGAGGTCAGAGGATTCGACGTCGTCCCCGCAGCACTCGAGATCGCGCACGACAACGGCGTCGGCGTCGCAGGCAGTGCGGCAGAGGCCGCGGCAGGCGCCGAGGTCGTCATCACGATGCTCGTCAGCGGTGCCCAGGTGATCGAGGTCTACACCGGCGGGCTGCTCGCTGCAGCTTCTCCCGGCACGCTGTTCATCGACTCCTCGACGGTCGACGTCGACAGCGCACGCGCGGCACGCGAGCTCGCGGTCGCTGCGGGTCACCGAGGCCTCGACGCACCGGTCTCCGGAGGAGTCGGCGGCGCGCAGGCCGGGACGCTCACCTTCATGGTCGGGGCGGAGGCGGAGGACTTCGCCGTGGCTGAGCCGATCCTCTCCGTCATGGGCGCGAAGATCGTCCACTGCGGCGGATCCGGGGCGGGGCAGGCCGCCAAGATCTGCAACAACATGATCCTCGGGATCTCGATGATCGCCGTGAGCGAGGCGTTCGTGCTCGGCGAGAAGCTGGGCCTCAGCAACCAGGCGCTGTTCGACGTCGCCTCAACGGCGAGCGGGCAGTGCTGGGCGCTCACGACCAACTGCCCGGTGCCCGGCCCGGTGCCGACGAGCCCGGCGAACCGCGACTACCAGCCCGGATTCGCCGGTTCTCTCATGGCGAAGGATCTCGGCCTGGCGCTCGGGGCACTCGAGTCGACGGGAACGGATGCCCAGCTCGGAACGCTCGCGGCATCCATCTACCGCAGATTCGCCGACGAGGGTGGCGCGGGACTCGACTTTTCCGCCATCATCAACACGATCCGCGACAACTCCGTCCACGACAAGCCAGGAGGCGCAGCGTGACCGATTTCGAGAACATCCTGGTCGAGCGCCGCGGGCGGGTGGGACTGGTGACCCTGAATCGCCCTGCCGCACTCAACGCGTTGAGCCTCGCGCTCATGCAGGACGTCGTGACCGCCTCCGTCGAGCTCGACGAGGATCCCGGCATCGGCGCGATCGTCATCACCGGTTCCGCGCGCGCCTTCGCGGCAGGCGCCGACATCAAGGAGATGTCGTCGAAGGGATTCATGGACATGTACCTCGCCGATTGGTTCTCAGGGTGGAGCCGCTTCACGGCGGTGCGCACGCCCGTGATCGCGGCGGTGTCCGGCTACGCCCTCGGAGGCGGCTGCGAGCTCGCGATGATGTGCGACTTCGTGATCGCCTCCGACACCGCGAAATTCGGCCAGCCCGAGATCAAGCTCGGCGTCATCCCCGGTATCGGCGGCTCGCAGCGCCTCACCCGTGCGGTCGGCAAGGCGAAGGCCATGGAGCTCATCCTCACCGGCAGGACGATGGATGCCGAGGAGGCGGAGCGCGCCGGCCTCGTCGCCCGCGTGGTCCCCGCCGACGAGCTCCTCGACGACGCCATGGCCACAGCGGCTACGATCGCATCGATGTCACTTCCTGCCGCGATGCTCGCGAAAGAGGCGGTCAACGCCGCGTTCGAGACCACACTGGCCAGCGGCATCCGCTTCGAGCGCAGCGTGTTCCACTCGACATTCGCAACAGACGACCAGAAAGAGGGGATGCTCGCGTTTCTCGAAAAGCGGGATCCCACGTTTTCACACCGATAGGAAAATCATGACAGCACCAGTGGCGCTCGAGGGCGCCGTCGACACCCGCACCACCTTCACCGGCCCCGACCAGCTCATGTGGATCGACGGAAAGCGGGTGGAGTCCGCGACCGGTCAGTGGCGACCGGTGATGAATCCGGCGCATCGCGACACCGTCATCACGCGCGTTCCCTCCGCGGGAGTCGACGACGTGAACCGTGCGGTCGCCGCGGCGAAAGCCGCCTTCCCGGCCTGGCGCTCGGTGCACTTCACCGAGCGTGCCCGCGCGCTCTCTCTCATCGCCGACGAGATCGAGGCGAGGGCCGACGACTTCGCGCGGCTCACCGCTCTCGACACCGGCAACGCCGTACGTACCCAGGCGCGCCCGGAGATCGTGTCGCTCGTCTCCCTGTTCCGGTACTTCGCGGGCGTCGCCGGTGAGGTGAAGGGCGTGACCCTTCCCGCCGGCGACAGCCAGCTCCAGTACACCCGGCGCGAACCGCTCGGCGTCGTCGCCTGCATCCTGCCCTGGAACTCGCCGCTCATGATCGCAGGATTCAAGGTTCCTGCGGCGCTCGCGGCCGGGAACACCGTCATCCTCAAGGCAGCGGATGACGCCCCGCTCACGATCCTGCTGCTCGCCGAGGTCTGCAACCGTCACCTCCCGGCGGGGGTCCTCAACGCCCTCACCGGCCGCGGAAGCGTCATCGGCTCCGCGCTCGCCGACCACCCGGATGTCGACAAGGTGTCCTTCACCGGCTCGACAGAGGTGGGCCGCGGCGTCGCCCGCCAGGCCGGAGAGCGTCTCGCGCACGTCTCCCTCGAACTCGGCGGCAAGAACCCGTCGATCGTGTTCCCGGACGGGGTCGACGACCAGCTCATCGACGGCCTGCTGCTGGCGAGCCGCTTCACCCGGCAGGGCCAGAGCTGCACGGCCGGATCCCGCCTGTTCCTGCACGAGGACGTGTACGAGGACGTTCTCGGCAAGCTCGTCGACCGTCTCGGCAGCCTCAAGGTCGGCGACCCGCTCGATGAGGCATCCGACATGGGCGCAGTCATCAACGAGAAGCAGTTCAACGCGATCGACGAGTACCTCACCGAGGGACGGGAGAGCGGTGAGATGACCGTCGCTCTCGGCGGCTCGGCGCCGAAGGCGGGTCCGCTCACCGAGGGCTACTACCATCTGCCGACCATCTTCGCGGGCGGGAAGAACGAATTCCGCCTCGCGCGTGAGGAGATCTTCGGCCCGGTGCTCGTCGCGATCCCGTGGAAGACCGTCGACGACGTGGTGCGCATGGCCAACGACTCGCACTACGGGCTTGCCGCGTTCGTCTGGAGCCACGACCTCGACAATGCGCTGAACACCGCCCACCGGCTGGAGGCCGGATGGGTCCAGGTGAACCAGGGTGGCGGTCAGGTCGCCGGGCAGTCCTACGGCGGCTACAAGCAGAGCGGCATCGGTCGCGAGGTCTCCCTCGAGGGCATGCTCGAGGGCTTCACCCAGATCAAGCAGGTCAACGTCCGGCTGAGGGCATGACCGTGGCCGACGAGTCGCTGCCTCTCGACGGAATCACAGTCCTCGACCTGACGCGCGCGCTCGCCGGGCCTTACGCGACGGCGCTGCTGGCCGATCTCGGCGCAACCATCACGAAGGTCGAGAGCGTGAAGGGCGGTGATTCGACGCGCGGCTGGCCGCCGTTCGAGGGCGACCACAGCCTGTACTACGACTCCGTGAACCGGGGGAAGTCCTCGATCGCACTGGACTTCTACACCGCGGAGGGGCAGGCGCTCCTGAAGAGGATGGCGCTCGCCTCCGACGTCGTGATCGAGAACTTCCGCCCCGGGGTCATGGCGGAGCTCGGTCTCGATCCTGACGCACTGCGCGCGGAGAAGCCCGAACTGATCGTCGCCTCGGTGAGCGGGTTCGGCAGCACCGGGCCGCTCAGCCAGACCGCCGGCCTCGACCAGGTGGCTCAGGGGATGTCCGGCCTCATGTCGGTCACCGGGAAGGATGCCGACAATCTGTACCGCGTCGGCATCCCGATCATCGACATCTTCTCCGGAGTGTTCACGGCGCTCGGCATCGCAGCGTCGCTGGTCGGCAGGGAGAGGACCGGCAACGGCCGGACGGTCGCGACGTCGCTGCTCGAGGCCGCGCTGTCGATCTCGGTGTTCCAGGGGCAGCGCTACCTCAGCACCGGAGTCGTTCCGGTGCCGCAGGGCAACGACCACCCGGTACTCGCGCCGTACGGCGTCTTCGCGACCGGGGACATTCCGATCATCGTCGCGGTCGGCAACGAGAAGCACTGGCGTGACCTGTGCGCGCTCCTCGGTGCCCCGGCGCTCGCCGATCACCCGGACTTCGCCACTGGGAAGCTGCGCACCGACCACCGCGCGGAGCTCAAGGACCGGCTGGAGGCGCTTCTGGCCGTAAGGCCAGGACTCGAATGGGTCGAGGAGTTCCGCAACGCGAGAATCCCGACCGGGCCCATCTACAACTACGCCCAGGTGTTCGAGGATGCCCAGGTGCAGCACCTCGACATGGTGCAGCACGTGACCAGGGCCGACGGAAGCGACCTGCCGCTGCTGCGCGGGCCGCTGTCGATCGACGGGAAGGCGCTGCGCATCCGGAAGGCGCCGCCTGCGCTCGGCGAGGACACCGAGGCCGTGCTCGCCGGGCTCGGTCTCACGCCCGAGCAGATCGCGGGCCTCATCGATGCCGGGGTCGTCTCGGCGCTGAAGAGCTGACCATGGCAGGTCTGCGGGTGGAGAGGCTCGGGCAGATCGCGACACTCGTGATCGAGAACCCGGGGAAGCGCAACGCGGTCTCGGCGGACATGTGGCAGCAGTTCGAGCCGCTGCTCGCGGAACTGGCCGCCGACGACGCCGTGAAGGTCGTCGTCGTGCGCGGCGCCGGGCAGGATTTCTCGGCCGGGGCGGACATCGCCGATCTCGACCGGATACTCGCCGGTCCGGGCGACGGCGGCGTCATGACCCAGGGCGAGGACGCGCTCGCCGCGTTTCCCAAACCTACGATCGCCGCGATCGACGGCTACTGCGTCGGCGGCGGGTGGGAGATCGCGGGGGCCTGCGACATCCGGATAGCCTCGGAGCGTTCGACGTTCGGCATCACACCATCGCGCCTCGGGATCGTCTACCCCGTCTCGGGGATCAGACGGCTGGTGGAGGTTGCGGGGCCCGCGACCGCAAAGTATCTGCTGTTCAGCGGAGAACTCGTCCCCACGGCGACGGCGCTCGATCTGGGTCTCGTCTCGAAGGTTCTGCCGACCGCGACGTTCTGGGACGAGGTGCAGGCGTTCGCCGAGCTGCTCGCGAGCCGATCGCAGCTGTCGATCCACGCGATGAAGCAGCTCATCGGCGCGATCGATGATCCGTCTGTCGCGGCGCTCGCCGAGCGCTGGCAGGACGAACTGTCGGGGGATCGCGCGATCGGCGTCCGGGCGTTCCTCGGCAAGTACCCGCCAGAGTTCACCTGGGGTCGTGAGTCCGGCGACTGAACGCGCCGCTGTCCCCTCAGCCGCCGAAATCGCCGGCTTCGCGGCGGAAGGTCTCCAGCATCCGGTTGAGTTCGGAGAGCTCGGGATCGCTGAATCCAGGGTCGGTGAACACCTCGGCATTGAGCTCACGAGTCGCGGCGAGCGCAAGTGAGCGACCGTCGTCCGTGATCGCGACAAGCGTCATGCGGCCGTCCGTCGGATGCTTCTCCCTCGTCACGAGGCCGGCCTGCTCGAGGCGGTCGACGGCGTTCGTGACGCTCGTCGGGTGGACCTGCAGACGCGCGCTCGCCTTCGCCATGGGGAGCGCCCCGCTGCGGGTGAAACTCAGGAGCGTGAGCAGTTCATACCTGGCGAAGGTGAGACCGAGCGGCCCGAGCACCCTGTCGATGCGCGACAGGAAGATCTGCTGCGTCCGCACGATCGCGGTCACCGCGGCCATGCCGTCTGCGGCATCCGCCCAGCCGTGGTCGACCCACTGGCGCCTGGCTTCGGCGATCGGATCGGAGGACAGTGGCACAGGCGGGGGACCTCCTGACATATCCTTCACGTCGCCATTCTTCCCTACTTCCGAGCGGTCTCCATCCTGAGCACGGGCGTGCCGTTGTCATCGTAAAGGGAGAGGGCCGCCTCGAGTGCGCCGAGTTCGCGCAGCGAGACGGCGTGGGTGCCACCGCACGGGATGGCGGCCTCGCCTTCCGGCAGGGTGCACACCCAGTAGCGCCGGTCGGTCAGCCGGTCGCCGTCCCGATCGATGCGCACCGGGGCCCCGGTCGCGATCCACTCGGCGAGCGTCGCGTTGATCGCCGACTGGATCGCGGGCAGGTCGTCGGCCAGCCCGTCGGTCGTGAAGCCCTTCTTGCGCAGAGATTTTCCCAGCCGGTAGCTGTCGAGCGAGCCGCCCTCGAGGATGCGGGAGGAGTCGTTCGCCGCACCGTCGAAGCCCGGCGCACCGAGGGCATCCGGCTCGACGGGCTTGCGCCAGCGGTCGGCCATGGCGCGGTTGAGCGCGAGAGAGGCGAGGTGGCAGCCGGTGTGGCCGAGGGAGAGCGCGCGGCGGTGCTTCGCGTCGACCTCGACGGTCACGACCTGGCCGAGTGGCGGGGGATCCGCAACGATGTGGGCGACGACGAACGTCCAGCCCCCCGTGCCCTTGCGCACGGGGATGTCGCCGCCGAGGTACAGCTGTGAGCCGTCGGTGGCCGCCACGACGCAGTCCAGAACGTCGGACGAGCCCCCATTCCAGGTGAGCGTCGCGCGATCGGGGCCCTGGTCGGGCCATCCTGCGTCGACCGGGTGGCACGGGGTGACATCCAGCAGCACCGCGAATCTTCCGCCGACGGGCTCGATGTGCACGACGGTAGCGGTTCCCGCGGTGGCGCCGGAGGGATAGCTGACGTGGGTGTCGGTTGTGGGGAGAGCCATGCCATCATTCTCTCCCGCCTGCCGGAACCGGCCGTTCCCTACGGCTTGTCCTTTCCGGGACCGCCTTTCTTCCCGGGGTTCTGATTGCCCGGCTTGTCCGGCGTTGGCGTCGGCGTGGGAGTGGGTTGCGGGGTGGCGGCCAGGTCCGCCCGCACCAGAGCGATCGACGCCTGGATGCGTGCGCTGCGATCAGGGTCGATGGCGCCGGATGCTGTCCCCTCCGTCACCCGCTCCTGGAGCGCATCGAGAGCGGCCACGGCCTTGGAGAAGTCTCCAGAGGCCGCCGCCTTCGTCACGGCGAGCACGGATGCCTGCAGCTGTCCTGCGGTCTGCGCGCTGAGCTGTTGGCCGGAGGGTGCGCACCCGCTGAGTGTCCCGGCGAGCAGGAGCAGGGCCGCTCCTGCGGCGAAGGCTCGTGTCATCCACGTCCGTTTCATGGCGCAACACTCTCCTGAAGTTGCCGGAGATGTGTGCCGAGGGTGCCGCTGACGGGCGGGTAGGACGGCTCAGGACCCGCGGTCCCGCCGGTCGTGAGAAGCATCCCGGCACCGATGCCGGCAGCGATGACGATCGCCGCGATCAATCCGATCACCGTGTTGCGCGTTCGCCGCCCCGCAGCCCTCGCCGGTGCAGCCGGGTGGGAAGGCGCCGGCGCGGAGACCAAGTGCTGGTGCGCCGGCTCAGCGATCACCGGAGGCTCGCTGCCGGCCGCGTTGCGGAACACCTCGGTCGCCGCCGTCGTGCTCACCGGGAAGACCAGTGTGCGATCCAGGTTCCCCTCGAGGGATTCATCGACCGCGTCGCCGATACCTCTTGCGGCAAGGGCGACATCGAGTGCGCTGATGCGTTCGGCGGGATCGAGCGCCGTCATGCCCATGAGCAGTGAAGTCCAGGCCGCACCGAGCGAGTCGGGAATGGCAGGCCGGCTCACGAGGCGAGCGCCCAGCGTCTCTGCCGTCGTTCCGGCGAAGGCCTTGTCGCCGGTGAGCGTCTCCAGAAGCACGAGGCCGAGGGAGTAGACATCGGATGCCGGCCCGGCGATGGCGCCGCTCGCCTGCTCCGGGCTGAGATAGTCGGCCGTCCCGATGATGAGTCCTGTCGATGTCAGGGGGTTGCTGTTCAGCAGCTTCGCGATTCCGAGATCGGCGAGCTTGGCATGGAACTGCCGGTGCGGAAGGTCCGATGGCGTCAGAAGGATGTTGGCGGGCTTGATGTCGCGGTGCACGATGTCCCTGGCGTGCATGTAGTGCAGGGCTTCCGCGAGGTCGGCGCCGATGTGCCCCACCTGCTGCGGCGGAAGCCCCTCCGCCAGGACCTCGCGCAGATTCGGGCCGTCGATGAGCTCCATGACGATGAACGCTCGTTCCCCGGCCGGTGTCTGCTCTGCGCCCGCGTCGAGCAGGGTCACGAGGGCGTGGTGGTTGAGGGAGGCGAGCATCTCGATCTCGTTGCGCTGACGGCCCAGCTCCTCAGGATCGGTCGAGCCGGGTTCCATGAGCTTGACGGCGACCTCGCGCGGGAGTTCCTCGTCGGACGCACGGTACACGGCTGCCATCCCGCCGCGCCCGATCAGGGCGGTGATGCGGTAGCGGCCGTCGAGCAGGCTGCCGATGAGAGCATCCGCCGGCGCGGTCGGTGAGCTCCTCCGTGCCTTCGGAACTCGAGATGCCGGCATGCGATCCTCCTTCGCCTTGGCATGATAGCCGAGGCGACTGGGGGTCAGGCTACGAGGGGCCGCACCGCCGCCTCGAGGGCGTCGACCGCGGCCTGCGCGGTGCGGATGCGCTCTACCGGCGTGCCCTCGGTGCTCGAAGCGTCGAGGTAGACCTTCACCTTCGGCTCGGTGCCGCTCGGGCGAACGATCACACGCGAGCCATCCTCGAGCCAGATGCGCAGGATGTCACTCGGCGGGAACTTCCCGAACCCGCTCGCGAAGTCGTCGATCTGCCTCACCGCCACGCTGCCGATGTGCGTTGGCGGACCGGCGCGCAGCCCGGCCATGATGCGCGGGATGTCGGAGAGCTCCGCCACCCGCACTGACACCTGGCCCGAGGCGAACGCGCCGAATCTCGCGGCGAACGCGAGTTCCTGGTCCTCGATCGTCTGTCCCCGCGCCGCGAGCTCTGCGGCGAGGGAGAGGAACTCCAGCGCTGCGGAGATGCCGTCCTTGTCGCGCACCTTGTCCGGGTCGACGAGGTAGCCGAGGGCCTCCTCGTAGCCGTAGCTCAGCCCGGGAACGCGGGAGACCCACTTGAAGCCGGTGAGGGTGTCCTCGTAGTCGAGCCCATACTGTCGGGCGATCTCCGCGAGCGCCGGTGAGCTCACGATGGAGGCGGCGAGCGTGCCGCGCGCGCTCGAGGAGGCGTCCCCGCCGAGCGCCGCGACGGAGACCGCTTCGGACTGCAGTCGTTCGGCGGCCTGCCAGCCGAGCAGCCAGCCGACCTCGTTGCCGCTCAGGCGACGCCAGCCCGACGCCGGGTCGTGTTCGGTCAGAACTCCTGAAGTCGGCGTCGAAGCGTTCGGCACGGCGACCGCGAGGCGGTCGGCATCCGGATCGTTCGCGATGATGAGCCCTGCGCCCGCGGCGGTCGCGGTCGCGTAGGAGAGGTCGAGTGCGCCGGGCTCCTCCGGGTTCGGGAAGGCGACGGTGGGGAACTTCGGATCGGGCTCGATCTGCGCCGTCACGATGACCGGCTCGCCGAATCCGGCCTCCGCGAACACGCGCCGGGCGGTCTCCCAACCGACGCCATGCATCGCGGTGTATACGAAGTTCAGTGCGGCGGTCGGATGCGGCACAAGGGCGGCCGTGCGCCTCACGTACTCGTCGAGGATCTGCTCGCCCGCGGTCTCGTAGTCCTGCGAGCGCGGCAGATCCGGCACGGAATGGTTCTCCGCTACGCGCTGGATCTGTGCCTCGATCTCGGCGTCTGCCGGGGGGACGATCTGGGAGCCGTTGTCGTCTCCGCCCAGATAGACCTTGTAGCCGTTGTCGTTCGGCGGGTTGTGGCTCGCCGTGACCATGACACCGGCGCTCACCCCGAGGTGCCGCACGGCGAACGCGAGCACCGGCGTCGGCAGCAGCCGCGGCAGGATGACCGCGCGCACCCCGGCGCCGGCCATGAGCTCCGCGGTGTCGACCGCGAACACCCGCGAGTTCTTTCGGCCGTCGTAGCCGATCACGATGCTCGGATGCTTCTCCCTGTCGAGCAGGTAGGCGGCGAAGCCTGCCGCGGCCTGCGCGACGAGCACGCGGTTCATCCGGTTCGGCCCGGCGGCGAGCTCGCCGCGGAGTCCCGCGGTTCCGAACTCGAGTCGGGTGTCGAAGCGGGAGTGCAGCTCGCTGATCGCGCCGGCACTGCCGGCCTCGGCATCCGCGATCATGGCATCCAGCTCGGCGCGCGTCTCGGCATCCGGGTCCTGATCGCGCCAGGACTTCGCCGCAGCGATCAAACCGCGCGCCTCCTGAGGCGTACCCGCCGGCCCTTGAGGCAGATCGGCCGATCCCGTGGACGTGACCGCTCCCTGAGGCGACTCCTTCGCTCCCTGAGGCGACTCCTTCGCTCCCTGAGGCCCTCGAAGGGGGCCGTCGATCCCGCTCACAGCGCCGCCACGATTCTCGCGAGAAGAGCGCTGATGACCGGCTCGGCCGCCTTGCCCGCATCGATGACTTCGTGGTGGCTGAGCGGGGTCTTCTGGATTCCGGCCGCGAGGTTCGTGATGAGAGACATGCCGAGGATCTCCATCCCGGCCTGCCGCGCCGCGATCGCCTCGAGCGCGGTCGACATCCCCACGATGTGGCCACCGATCGTCTTCGCCATCTGCACCTCGGCAGGGGTCTCGTAGTGCGGGCCGCGGAACTGGCAGTACACGCCGTCATCGAGGCTCGGGTCGATGCCCTTCGCGATGCCGCGCAGCCGCTCCGAGTACAGGTCGGTCAGGTCGACGAACGTCGCTCCCTCGAGCGGCGAGTCGGCGGTGAGGTTGATGTGGTCGCTGATGAGCACCGGGGTCCCGGGCTTCCAGCTCTCCTTGATGCCGCCGGCGCCATTGGTGAGGATCATCACGCTCGCACCCGTCGCAGCCGCGGTGCGGACGCTGTGCACGACTCGGCGGACGCCGTGGTTCTCGTAGTAGTGGGTGCGCGCCCCGATCACGAGCGCACGCTTGCCGCTGGGCAGCAGGACCGAGCGCAGGGAGCCGACGTGTCCCTCGAGCGCCGGCTTGCTGAACCCGGTGATCTCGGTGGCCGGGATCGTGGCCGTCGTCTCGCCGATCAGGTCGGCGGCTCTCGCCCAGCCGCTTCCGAGCGTGAGAGCCAGGTCGTGCCGGTCGACGCCGGTCTTCTCGGCGATCTGGGCGGCAGCCTCGGATGCGATCGCGAACGGATCGGCGGTCGGATCGTCGAGGGGATTGGCGTGTGTCGTCATCCTCCCACTCTAATTTGCCCCGTTCGCTTTCATCATTCAGGAGGTGGTGTGACCACAGTGATGAAAGCCCGGACCGGGCTAGGGGAGAATGGGGCAATGGCCAATCAGTTCGAGCGCAAGCAGCGGATCGCGATCGTCGGCGGCGGCCCCGGCGGATACGAGGCGGCGCTCACCGGCGCACAACTCGGTGCCGAGGTCACGCTCGTCGAACGCACGGGTGTCGGCGGCTCGGCCGTGTTGACGGATGTCGTCCCATCCAAGACGCTCATTGCGACGGCGGAAGCCGCGAAGGCGATCGGCGACGCCGTCGACCTCGGGGTGCAGTTCTTCACCCGCGCCGACGGCGGCCGTCCCGCCAAGCCGGAGGTCGCCGTCAACCTCGCCGCCGTCAACCAGCGCCTGCTCGGGCTCGCCCGGCAGCAGTCGGAGGACATGAAAGCGGCGCTGCTGCGCGCCGGCGTGAAGATCATCCAGGGCGACGGCAGGCTCGAGGGGCCGCAACGCGTCGTCGTCTCGACCGGGTCCGGCAAGAAGCGCACCGACTTCGACGCGGTCGAGGCCGACACGGTCGTGGTCTCGGTCGGGGCGAGCCCCCGCATCCTGCCCTCGGCGAAGCCGGATGGGGAACGCATCCTCACCTGGACGCAGCTCTACACGCTCGACAGCATCCCCGAGCACCTCATCGTCGTCGGTTCCGGCGTGACCGGCGCGGAGTTCGCCTCCGCCTACACGGCGCTCGGCGCGAAGGTCACGCTCGTGTCGAGCCGCGACACGGTCCTGCCCGGCGAGGACGCCGATGCCGCCCAGGTCATCGAGACCGTGTTCAAGCGCAACGGCATGACGGTCATGTCGAAGTCGCGCGCCGAGTCGATCACCCGCACCGCGGATGGCGTGCTCGCCACGCTCACGGACGGCCGCACGATCGAGGGCAGCCACTGCCTGATGGCGGTCGGCTCGGTTCCGAACACGAAGGGCATCGGGCTCGAAGAGGCCGGGGTGCAGTTGACCGAGGACGGGCACATCCGGGTCAACCGGGTGGCCCGCACCTCGATGCCGTCGATCTACGCGGCCGGTGACTGCTCGGACTTCCTGCCGCTGGCATCCGTCGCCTCGATGCAGGGTCGTACCGCCGTGTTCCACGCGATGGGCGACGCGGTGAATCCGACCGAACTGCGCAACGTGACCTCGAACATCTTCACCCAGCCGGAGATCGCGACGGTCGGCTGGTCGCAGAGGCAGATCGAGGAGGGCGTCGTGCGGGGCGAGATCTACAAGCTGCCGCTCTCCCAGAACCCCCGGGCGAAGATGCTCGGCATCAAGGACGGCTTCGTGAAGCTGTTCGCGAGCACCGGATCCGGCACCGTCATCGGCGGGGTCGTGGTGTCGCCGAAGGCGTCGGAACTCATCCTGCCGATCGCGATCGCGATCGAGCACCGCCTCACCGTCGACCAGCTCGCCGAGGCGTTCAGCGTGTACCCCTCTCTGTCCGGCAGCATCACGGATGCCGCTCGCGCGATGCACATCGTGCACTGAGGCCGCGACCCGACACCGCCCACTCCTGGGACGGTGCGAAGGTTCGTCAACAGTGCGGCCCTCACAGCATCCGCACTGATCACGAACCCCCGCATTGTTCGTATAAGGGTGCGCGGGTCGGCTCGGCCGGAACTGTTGTCCACAGGCCTCGTTATCCCCACATCTGCGGATGCCGAAGCCGCGGTCTGCGCGCCGCGGCCACCATGGAGGCATGGTCGACACCATTGCCGAGGATTGGCGTGAGCATCTCGTCCTCACCCGTGAGTTCCTGACACCGGGCGAACGCCAGCAGTTCTTCTCAAAGTGCCGGCGCGGGGAGTTCGTGGCGGTGGTACGCGGGGTTTACGTCCAGGCGGAGCAGTGGCGACGCATGGATTCGGATGCGCGCCACAGGACGCGTGCAAAGGCCACCGCCGCGCGCGCCGAGCACGAACTCGTGTTCTCCCACCACTCCGCCGTCGCGTTGTGGCGACTTCCCTGGGTCGGCCAGTGGCCGTCGGTCGTCCACGTCCTCGACGAGGTGTCGTCGGGGGGCAGATCCAACGCCTCGCTGTTCCGCCACACGACCGGAGTGCCAGGATTGCTGGCGAGTATCGAGGGACTGACGGTCACTACTCTGGCGCGCACGGTGGTCGATGTGGCCAGGGTGGCGACGTTCGGGCAGGCGGTCACCATAGCGGATGCTGCACTGAGACGCACCGAACACCCGCTCGAACTCGTTCCACGCACGTTTCTGACTCGCCCCGACCTCTTCCGCGAGCTGGACGCCGTGCCGCTTCGGCATGGCTCTGCCAAAGCACGTGCTGTCCTCGACTTTGAGGATGCTGCCGCAGACCGGCCGGGGGAGTCGATGAGCCGGGTGAGCATGCTGAAGGCGCGGCTGCCCTCGCCGATTCTGCAGGCGAAGGTCGTCGGCGCAAGCGGGCGAGTCTGGATCGTGGATTTCTGGTGGCCGGATTTCAACCTGGTCGGGGAGTTCGACGGACGGCTCAAGTACAGCGATCCCGAGTTCCTTCGTGGTCGCACTCCCGAGCTGGCGCTGGCCGACGAGAAGTACCGGGAGGACGACATCCGCGCCGCCGGTCATGGGATGAGCCGCTGGGGGTGGCGGATCGCCCTGTCACCAGGACTCCTGCGCGCTCACCTGATCACCGCCGGATTGCGCTAGCCAGCCGATCAATGCGGACGTTCGTCAACAATGCGCCCCCCGCAGCATCCGCGCTGATCACGAAGCTCCGCATTGACCGGGGACGGCGGGCAGCCGTCAGTCGACGATGTTGAGCAGCAGGTGCCCGGATGACACGGTCGTCCCGACCGCGGCGCTCACGTCCGCGATCGTCCCGTCCTTGTGCGCCGTGAGCGGCTGCTCCATCTTCATGGCCTCGAGCACGATGACGAGGTCGCCCTTGACGACCCGGTCGCCCTCGGCAACGGCGAGCTTCACGATGGTCGCCTGCATGGGCGCCTTGACGGAGTTCCCCGTCGCGGTGGCAACGGCGGTCCCGGCATTGCGGCGCGGGGGGACAACGGTGGGCCCGCTCGCCGCGCCGAGCATCCGCCCCGGCAGTGACACCTCGATGCGTTTGCCGCCGACCTCCACGACGACGTTCTGGCGCGCGGGGTGCTGGCCGGCATCCGGCAGCGATCCGCTCCACGGTTCGATCTCGTTCACGAACTCCGTCTCGATCCACCGCGTGTAGACCGAGAACGGCTCGGACGTGAACGCCGGGTCGCGCACGATGGCCCGGTGGAACGGTAGAACGGTGGGAAGGCCCGCCACCTCGAACTCGTCGAGCGCCCTGCGTGCGCGCTCCAGTGCGTCGACGCGGCTCGACCCGGTGACGATGAGTTTCGCGAGCAGCGAGTCGAATGCGCCGCCGATGACATCGCCTGTCGTCACGCCGCTGTCGACGCGCACACCGGGGCCGCCGGGGAAGCGCAGCACGTTGACCGGACCGGGCGTCGGCATGAAGTTCAGCCCGGGATCCTCGCCGTTGATGCGGAACTCGAAGGAATGGCCCTGGGGCAGCGGGTCGCCGTAGTCGAGCGTTCCGCCCTCGGCGATCCTGAACTGTTCGCGCACGAGGTCGATGCCGGTGACCTCCTCGGACACCGGATGCTCGACCTGCAGCCGGGTGTTCACCTCGAGGAACGAGATGGTTCCGTCCGACGCGACGAGGAACTCGCAGGTTCCCGCGCCAACATAGCCGACCTCGCGCAGGATGGCTTTCGACGAGGAGTACAGCAACTCGTTCTGCGCATCGTCGAGGAACGGCGCGGGCGCCTCCTCCACGAGCTTCTGGTGGCGGCGTTGAAGAGAACAGTCGCGCGTCGAGATGACGACGACGTTGCCTGCGGCGTCGGCGAGACACTGGGTCTCGACGTGGCGCGGCTTGTCGAGGTACTTCTCGACGAAGCACTCCCCGCGTCCGAATGCTGCGATCGCCTCGCGCGTCGCCGACTCGAACAGTTCGGGGATCTCCTCGCGCGTGCGGGCCACCTTGAGGCCGCGGCCCCCGCCGCCGAAGGCGGCCTTGATCGCGACCGGGAGACCGTAGCTGTCGACGAACGCGAGAATCTCCGCGGCATCCACCACCGGGTTCAGAGTGCCGGGCGCAAGCGGTGCGCCGACCTTCTCGGCGATGTGCCGCGCGGAAACCTTGTCACCGAGCTGCTCGATGGCGGATGGCGGCGGCCCGATCCAGATGAGTCCTGCGTCGATGACGGCCTGCGCGAATGCGGCGTTCTCGGCGAGGAATCCATATCCGGGATGCACCGCATTCGCGCCGGAGCGCCGCGCGATCGAGAGGATCTTGTCGATGACCAGGTAGGTCTCGGCGCTCGTCGTGCCCTCGAGGCCGTACGCCTCGTCGGCGAGTTTCACGTGCCGCGCATCGCGATCCTGGTCCGCGTACACGGCGACGGTGGCGATCCCGCTGTCCTTGGCCGCCCGGATCACGCGTACAGCGATTTCTCCACGGTTGGCGATGAGGACTTTTGAAATACGGGGCATAACTGTTTAGCCTATTGTGCTGGACGTCCTAGTAATTGGGTTAACTCGACAAAAAGGCCGGGCGGGTCTTTAATCTCGCCTACAAAGCGGGTGGAGACCGAGCGCAGGACGGCGCTCGGCGCTGGGGGCGCGCGAAGGCCGGAAATGGCTTTCGCTTTCAGCGCCACCGCGCAAGCTCGTGCCATTCCACACCGAACCCGCGCAGGAGTTCGCGCAGCGTCGAGAGGGACAGTCCAACGACCGTGTGCGGGTCGCCGACGACCGAGGTGATGAAGGGCGCGCCGAGCGAGTCGATCGTGAATGCGCCGGCGACCTGCAGCGGTTCACCGGTCGCGATGTAGGCGTCGAGCTCTGCGTCGCTCAGATTCGCCGAGAACGTGACGCTCGCAGTGGAGACGGCGCCCGCGGCATCGCCCGAGACACCGCCGCGGTGGTCGATGAGCCAGTGTCCGGAGTGCAGGAGCCCGGTGCGGCCACGCTGCAGCAGCCAGCGTTCCTTGGCGACTTCCGCGGTGAGCGGCTTGCCGTACACGATCCCGTCGAGCTCGAACACCGAGTCGCCGCCCAGGATGAAGCCGTCGCGGGCCGCGCCGACGACGGCTTCGGCCTTGAGGCGTGCGAGCAGCTGCACGGTCGCCGCGGCGGACAGCGGCCCGGCGGTCGCGACCGCGGCTGACTCATCGACGTGCGAAGGAACGACGATCGGCTCGATCCCCGCGGAGCGCAGGGTTGCCAGCCTGGCCGGCGACGTCGAGGCGAGGTACAGCCGCATGGACGCTCCTAAGCTTGCGGTATGGGTGATGCGATGGGCCGGATGGTCGAGCTGGAGATCTCCAACGTAGCCCACGGCGGCGTCATGGTCGCCCGCGACGACGGAAGGGTCGTGTTCGTCGCCGACGCCATCCCCGGCGAGCTGGTGCGCGCGGTCGTGACGGATGATGCGAAGGCGAGATTCTGGCGCGCGGACACCGTCGAGGTGCTCAGGCCGTCCGAGCATCGCAGGCCGCATGTCTGGTCGGCGGCCGCCATCGAGCGCGCTCCCGCCGACCGTGCGGGCGGCGCGGAGTTCGGCCACATCGAGCTCGCACACCAGCGAGAGCTCAAACGGCAGGTTCTCGACGACGCTCTGAGGCGCATGGCCGGCATCGAGTCATCCATCACGGTCGAGGAGTTGCCCGGCCCCGCAGACGGGACAGGATGGCGCACCCGCGTCAGACTGCACGCGGCGGAGGACGGAACGCTGGGTCCGTACGCGGCCAGGTCGCGGAACGTGATCCCGGTGACCGACTTGCCTCTGGCTACCCCCGAGGTTGTCGCCGCAGCCCCACTGGGGAAGAGAGCCCCCGGCGGTGTCGGCATCGTGGCGCCGTCGGAGGGAGACCCGTGGGTGCTCACGGCGGGCAGCCCCCGTGCCAGGATCACCGAGCGCGTCGGCGAGCGCGAGTTCCATCTCGACGTCGCCGGGTTCTGGCAGGTGCATCGCCACGCCGCGGAGACCCTCACGGCGGCGGTCCAGGCGGCCGTCGATCCTGGGCTCTTCGACCCGCGTGCGGAGAACCTCGACCTGTATGGCGGGGTCGGCCTGCTCGCGGCTGCGCTGGGGGACCGCTTCGGGGAGGCTCTCCGCATCACCACGGTCGAGAGCGATGCGGCCGCCACTGACTTCGCAGTGGAGAACCTCGCGGAGTGGGCGGGCGCGAGCGCCGTGACCGCACGCGTCGACCGCTACCTCGCACAACTGGTCGCCGCGAGCGGTTCGGATCGCACGCGGCTTCACGGGGGCACTGTCGTGCTCGACCCCCCGCGCTCCGGCGCGGGGAAGACCGTCGTGGCACAGCTCGCCGAGCTCGGCCCGTCGCAAGTGGTCTACGTCGCGTGCGACCCGGTGGCGCTCGCCAGAGACCTCGCCCTGTTCTCCGAGCGCGGGTATCGGCTTACCGGCCTTCGCGCGTTCGACCTGTTCCCGAACACCCACCACGTCGAGGCGGTCGCGAGCCTCGTGCGCGCCTGACATCCGCCAGTCCTCGGGTGCTCCTTGAGTCACCAGCTACCGCCGCCACCCCCGCCTCCTCCGCCCCCGCCGCCTCCGCCGGAACCGCCCGAGCCGCTCGAGCCCGGTGTCGAGGAGAAGGAGGTCGTCGCAAGGCTTGTGAAGCTGTTCACGGCAGAGCCGATCGAGGCGATCGAGGCGACGGTGCCCGACAGGTGGCCGGCCTGGAAGCCCGCGCTGCCGACGTACCAGTCAGGAGCCGGCTGCGCTCTGCCCTCGGAGACCAGTTGGGCGAAGACCTTCGCCCAGCGCTCCGCCTCGCCGAAGACCATGGCCCACGGCAGGTACCGGCTGAACACGTCGTCGTCCTCATCGAAGCGGATACGGTCCGCCTCCGCCGTCGCGATGTACTGCTTGAAGCCGGCGAGCTGCACGTAGACGGCGTGCCCGAGCGCGCTGCGCCGCGCGGCCTTAGAGGCAGAGCCGAGGGTGAGGAAGGAGCCGATCGCGAGGCCGAGCGGGATGAAGACCCACGCACCGTCGAAGAACGTCATGGCGAAGAAGCCGGCGCCGCCGAGCCCAAGGCCCCAGGTGATCAGGGGGTGCGTCCTGTTGACCTTGTCGATGAAGTACTTCTGGTGTTCGATCCAAGTGTCGAGCGCCTTGACGATCGCGCGCATGTCAGCGGCGAAGGTGTTGGTGAGACTGGAAAGTCGGATCTCGGCGCGTCCGCCCTTGAAGAGCTTGCCCAGGAGCAGCGCCTCATGGGGAAGCAACTCCGCGGAATCCGGCCCGCCGGCCCGTGACGCCGCCTTCTTCTGCGCAGCGCGCTGGGGTGTCGCGACGAGCTTGTAGTCCTTCGCCTTCCTGCGGTTCCCGCCCTCGATCTCCTCGATGCGCAGGTGCCCGCGCACTGCGAGATCCACGAGGGTCACGGTGACATCGGAGTTCTTCCTCCGCTTGTTGAGCACGGTGCCCGCGGCCCCGACCGGCAGCCCCTTCGGCGGCTGGTACTGGACGACGATCGTCTCATCCGCTGGCGCCGGGCCGATCTTCGCAGTCTGGGGGTCGTCGGGGATGCTGCCAGGCGTGACTCCGAGGAACTTCCTGTCACGCCGGCGCGCGAGCACGAGTCCCGTGAACGCGAGCGGGATGGCGAGCACCAGGGCGATCCCGACTCCCCAGTTCCAGGGGCTCCAGAACGGGTCCGGCCCATCGTTCGAGCCGGACGTGACCGGCTCGTAGCCCGCGGGAAGGCTCGGCTCCAGGATCGGGCTCGTGCTGCCGAACGTGCCCGGCAGCCAGGTGATGTCGATCGTGACGCCCTGGCGACTGGTCAGTGTTCCCGTCGTCAGCGTCGCGAAACGACCGTTCACGCGCACACTGTCGCACTTCTCCTGAGAGCCTTCGTAGCCAGCGAAGCAGACGGCACCGCGGATGTTCTCCGGCCCGGTCACCGTGATCACGGTCTTGTCGATCGGAGGGTCCCAGTAGTGTCCCGTCGCGTTCCAGAAGAACTCGTCAGCGAAGTCACCATCCGGTTGCTGGGAGCGATTGAGCGCCCCGACGATGTCGTAGCTGATGACGTAGCTCTGCGGACCGCTCACGGTGGCATGCGCGTTCCCGACCCGGATCTGCAGGGCATTGCCGAGCATCGTCGAGAACAGTGCGCTCGCACCGGTCGGGCTCGAGACCTCGACATCGCTGTACCGGTAGACGCGGTCCTGCCCCTGCGCCTCGAAGAATCGTGAGGCGAGGAACCGATCGATGCCGTGCCGATCCGCGGAACCGCCGAAGTCGTAGTCGATCGTCTCGACGACGTGAACTGTTCCGTCGCCGTCGATCGTGTAGTCGATTGCGAAGTTGCCGATGTGCTCCGGCCCGCTTCCGGTGGCGCACCCCGCAAGTGTGAGAGCGACGATGCCCGCCGCCACCAGCAGTTTCGCCACGCGAGAAATCATGTGCAGACTCTAGCGGGTACGAGCGGGGCCCTGAGGTTAAGCTGTAGGCAAGGATCGGAGAGAACAGAATCGACACCATGCAGCAGGCCGCAGTTCAAGAGATCGATGCCAACGCCGCCCATCGTGGCGTGCGGGTCGGGGTCGTCGACGACCACGAATCCGTGCGACTCGGATTGAAGGCCGCCTGTATCGAGGCCGGATTCGACTTCGTGCTCGCGGCGGCATCGGTCAAGGAGTTCGTCGCGGATCTGAACGGCCGAGAGTGCGATGTCGTAGTCCTCGACCTCTCGCTGGGCGACGGCTCGACGGTCAAGGAGAACGTGAAGGCCATTCAGGCGACCGGCGGTGCCGTGCTGATCCACAGCATCGCCGACCGGGTGGCTCTCGTCCGGGAGGCTCTCGCCGCGGGAGCGGCCGGGGTCATCCCGAAGGCGTCGGCGACGAAGACGGTCATGTCCGCCGTCGCCACGGTGGCGCGGGGGGAAGTCCTGAACAACCTCGAGTGGGCTACGGCGATCGACGCGGACCGGGACTTCTCGAAGGCGCAGCTGGGCAGGCGCGAGCGCGAGATCCTGCACCTCTATGCCTCAGGGCTTCCGCTCAAGCTCGCCGCCGAGAAGCTCGGCATCGGCTACGCGACGGCGCGCGAGTACCTCGACCGTATCCGGCTCAAGTACATCGAGGTCGGCCGGCCCGCGCCGACCAAGGTCGACCTGCTGCGTCGTGCGGTCGAAGACGGCATCCTGCCGGGTCTCGACCCGGATGGCGGAGATGACGACTGAGCTCGCGGTAACGGGTCGCGCGGCACGGCAGCCGCGGC
>DATCXP010000100.1:0-11509 GCA_036565765.1 Terrimesophilobacter sp. | reverse complement strand
GGTTCGGGCGCCACCCAGCCGATCTGGTGGCTCGTGCCGGTGCTCGCGGTGACGGCGCTGCTCGTGGTTCTCAGTTTCTGGCCGATCCGGAACCTGTTCTCCCGTCGGCAGCTGATGAACGCCAGCTTCAACCGCTGGCAGCTCGTGAACGCGTACGGCGCCTTCGGCAGCGTCACTCGTCGCAGGATCGAAGTGATCGTGGAGGGGACGCTGGAGGACTCTCCCGTTGACACCGCCGAGTGGCGCGAATACCAGTTCAAGGGCAAGCCGGGCGACCCGGCGCGCATGCCGCGGCAGTTCGCCCCCTACCACCTGCGGCTGGACTGGCTCATGTGGTTCCTGCCGCTCGGCTCGGTGCACGAGGAGTGGTTCTACGCCCTCCTCGGAAAGCTTCTGGAAGCCGATCGTCCGACGCTGCGGATGCTGCGCATCGACCCGTTCGACGGCGATCGGCCGCGCTGGGTTCGGGTCAGGACCTTCCATTATCGTTTCGCGACGCACGCGGAGAAGCGGAGCAGCGGGCTGTGGTGGATCCGGGACACGCCGCGGGTGGTGATCCCTCCGGTGTCGCTGCCGGAGAACGCACCCGCGCCCTAGACGGTTCTCATGCCAATAGTTCCAGCGCGCGTGCTACCTTCGGCGCATGACGCGGATTGTGGCCGTCGCACCGGTTCTGCCCGAGTACAGCTACTCACAGGCCGAGATCACCCGCGAGCTGGTTCCGCTCATCTCCTCCGACCCTGGCAGGCGTGCGGTCATGGAACGGATGCACGCGGCGGCCGGCATCGGAACCCGCCACACCGCCCTCCCGCTCGAGCAGTACCGCGATCTCGGGTCGTTCGGCGAGTCCAACGACATCTTCATCAGGGTCGCGACCGACCTCGCGGAACGCGCGCTCGCCGACGCGCTCGCGCAGGCCGGGCTCGCGGCGAGCGACGTCGACTTCGTGATGTTCACGTCGGTGACCGGGATCTCCGCACCGTCGATCGACGCGCTCCTGATCCCCCGGCTCGGTCTGCGCAGCAACCTGAAGCGGCTTCCGTCGTTCGGGCTCGGCTGCGTCGCGGGAGCATCCGGCATCGCGCGCGTGCACGACTACCTGGTCGGGCATCCGAACGAGGTCGGAGTGCTGATCAGCGTCGAGCTGTGCTCCCTCACGCTGCAGCGGGCGGATGAGACGATGGCGAACTTCGTGGCGACCGGTCTGTTCGGCGACGGGGCCGCAGCGGTCGTGATGCTCGGCAGCGGGCTCGAGGCGGATGGTCCGCGCGTTGTCGACACGCGCAGCGCGTTCTACCCGGACACCGGCGACGTCATCGGCTGGAACGTGAGGGCGAGCGGGTTCGAGATCGTGCTGACAGCCGGGGTCGCCGACCTCATCGCGCGACACTTCCCCGACGACGTTCGCTCGTTCCTCGCCGACAACGGCCTCACACTCGCCGACATCGGATGCTGGATCGCGCACCCAGGAGGTCCGCGCGTGCTCGAGGCCTTCGCCGACTCCCTCGGACTGCCCCGGGAGGTCTTCGACCTGAGCTGGGCGTCGCTCGAGAAGGTCGGGAACCTGTCCTCATCCTCCGTCCTGCACGTGCTCGCCGACGCCGGCCGGCAGCCGAGCGGGACCCATGGCCTGCTGTTCGCGCTCGGGCCGGGCGTCGGCGCGGAGTTCGTGCTGCTGGAGTGGCCGTGATCGCCTATCTGGCGCTGATCCTCGCGACCGGAGCCGAGCGCATCGTCGAACTCGTGATCTCCACGCGCAACGCGCGGGCGGCTTTCGCCCTGGGCGGTGTCGAATACGGGAAACGGCACTTCCCCTGGATGATCGCGCTGCACACCGGACTGCTCCTCGCCTGCCTCGCCGAGGTGCTCCTCGCCGGCCGGCCGTTCCTGCCCTGGCTCGGATGGCCCATGCTCGCGCTCGTGATTCTGAGTCAGGCGCTGCGCTACTGGTGCATCGCGTCGCTCGGACCGCAGTGGAACACGCGGGTCATAGTCGTGCCGGGACTGCCCCTCGTGACGCGTGGTCCGTACCGCTGGCTGCGGCATCCGAATTATGTCGCGGTCGTCGTCGAGGGGTTTGCTCTGCCACTCGTGCACACGGCGTGGGCGACCGCGCTCGCGTTCACGGTGCTGAACGCGGTTCTGCTGCTCGGCTTCCGCATCCCGACCGAGAATCGGGCGCTCGAGATGCTCGGGTCCGACCGGCTTGCACCGTGATCGATGTGCTGGTCGTCGGGGGAGGCCCGATCGGACTCGCCGCCGCGATCGAGGCACGCCTGGCGGGACTGTCCGTCACGGTCATCGAGCCGCGGACCGGTCCGATCGACAAAGCCTGCGGCGAGGGGCTCATGCCGGGGGCCGTCGCGGCGCTGGCGAGGCTCGGCGTTGACCCGCAGGGGCACGGACTCGCGGGGATCAGCTACCAGGCCGGCGGACGCCCGGCCGACCACGGCTTCCGGCACGGCGCCGGCCGCGGGGTACGCAGGACGACCCTGCACGCAGCACTCGAGGACCGGGCGAGGGAGCTCGGAGTCGACCTCACGGTCGGCAGGGTCGAATCCTTCGAGCAGTCGGCGGAGTCGGTCGCGGCCGCCGGGCTGGAGGCGCGCTGGATGCTCGGCTGCGATGGCCTGCACTCGACGGTTCGCGAGCTGGCAGGGCTCGCCGTGCCGACGCGCGGACCGCGGCGGTTCGGGCTGCGCAGACACTTCGCGGTCGCTCCGTGGAGCGACCTGGTCGAGGTGCACTGGACACCTGGCGCCGAAGTGTATGTGACACCGGTCGGAGAGCTCGAGGTCGGCGTCGCCGTGCTCGGGCCCCAGCACACCGACTACGACACGGCAATCGCCGCGGTGCCTTCGCTTGCGCAGCGACTGCACGGCGCGGCGGTCACGACGGGCACACGAGGAGCCGGTCCGCTCCGGCAGCGCACCCGGGCGAGGACGGCCGGACGGGTTCTGCTCGTAGGGGACGCATCGGGCTACGTCGATGCGATCACCGGGGAGGGCATCAGGGTCGGGCTCGCCCAGGCGCGCGCGGCGGTCGACTGCATCGTCGCCGCCCGGCCGGAACGGTATGAGCGCGAGTGGCGCAGGGTGACCAGGGACTTCCGGATGCTCACGGTCGGGCTCGTGGCGCTCGGCGCCTCACCGCTGAGGCAGGCGATCGTTCCGCTCGCCAGAGCCCTGCCGGGCGTGTACGGAGCCGTCGTAGAACGCCTCGCCCGGTAGCGGCGTCAGGCGCACTCTGCCTCCGGCGCCACGTCGGCCTCCGCGGGTTCGAGCTGGATGCCGAACAGGGCGTCGAGCGCCTGGCTGAACTCCCCGGCGCGGCCGTCCATGGCAAGCTCCCTGGCCCGCGTGGACGGACCGTGCAGGAGCACGCCGGCGAAGTGGCGCAGCGCCGCCTCGGCTTCTGTGCCGGGATTCCGTCGGTCGAGTTCCGCATCCAGCACAGCGAGTACGTGCTTCCGCAGCGCGACGATGGCAGGGGCGACCTCCGACTCCGCAGCAAAGGCCGTCGCGGCAGTGCCGACGATCTCGCGTGCGTCCTCCGTGGAGTTGAGCTCCTCGAGGGGGGCATGGAGACTGATCGTCTCGAGGTCGAGCAGTTCGATTCCGTCGACCGTCGTGACATCCGGGTTCACGTTGCGCGGAAGACCGAGGTCGATGACGAGCATTCGGCGCGCCCCGCCGAAGTCCCCCGCCGAGATGACATACCCCTCGTGCGCGGTGCAGGTCACGACGAGATCGGCGTCGGCGAGCTCCGCGCGGAGATCGCCTGCCGGCCGCAGTCCGTGGCTCGCGGCGAAGGCGTTTCCCCGCCCGGTCGGGGAGAACACCGCGATGCTGCTCGCGCCGCGCTCGCGCAGGGCGGCAACCGTCGTGGCGGCGTACCGCCCCGTTCCCACGAGCAGGACGCTCAGCTCGGACCAGTCGCCGAAGCGGCTCGCGGCGAGCTCGAGGGCGAGACGTGCGAGCGAGCGGCCCGCGACGCTGATCGCTGTGCGGGTCTTCACCCCGCGGCTCGTCTTCGCGGCCGCCTGGAACAGGCGCTCCAGCGGGGAGGATGCCGAACCGCTGCTGCGTGCCGCACTCAGGGCCCTGCCGACCTGTCCGGAGATCTCCTCCTCGCCGACGACGACGGACTCGAGCCCGGATGCCACGGAGAACAGGTGCCGCGCCGCGTCCTCCCCCTGGAACACGCTCGCGTGCTCGCGAAGGGTTTCGGCGTCGAGGCCTGCCGCCTCGGCGACGGCGGGGACGACATCCTGCAGCTCGGAGTCGAGGTAGACCTCGAACCGGTTGCAGGTCGACAACACGATCGCCCCGTCGATGTCGGCACGCGCTCCGAGGCCGGACAGCGCGGCGGAGGCCGACACGGAAAGCTGTTCCAGATACTCGAATTGCGCGTTTCGATGGCTGACGGAGACGCAGAGAAGCACGTCCTCCAGTGTAGATCCCTCTTCGGCATGCCTAAGCTGTTCCAGTGGCCCTTTCCGCAACACATCCCATGGTCGACGGACGAACCCAGAATTCGCCGCTGATCCGCGCCTATCGCGGGCACCGGCCGGAGGTCCTTCCGGTCTGGTTCATGCGGCAGGCCGGCCGCTCACTTCCGGAGTACCGGGCGCTGCGCACGGATGTCGCAATGCTCGACGCGTGTCTCGATCCTGCGCTCGCGAGCGAGATCACCCTGCAGCCGGTGCGCAGGCACGGCGTCGATGCCGGCATCCTGTTCAGCGACATCGTCGTGCCGGTGAAGCTCGGGGGTGTCGAGGTCGAGATCGTTCCCGGTCGCGGCCCGGTGCTCGAGCATCCGATCCGCAGCGCCTCGGATGTCGCGGCGCTGCGCCCCATCGATCCAGAGGTCTTCGCTCCGATCCGCGAGGCCGTAGCCCTCACCGTCGCAGAACTCGGAAACACACCGCTGATCGGGTTCGCGGGCGCCCCGTTCACGGTCGCCGCCTATCTGGTCGAGGGCGGCCCGTCCAAGGATCACCTTCGCGCACGCGCCCTCATGCACGCAGACCCGCACACCTGGGCGGCGCTGATGAACTGGGCGGCCGACGCGTCGGGCGAGTTCCTCCGCGCGCAGGTCGAGGCCGGAGCGTCCGCCGCGCAGTTGTTCGACTCCTGGGCCGGATCGCTCAGCGTCGACAACTATGTCCGCCGCGTGGCTCCGCATTCCCGGCGCGCACTGGAGCACCTTCGCGGGCTGGACGTTCCCAAAGTCCACTTCGGGGTCGGGGCAGGGGATCTGCTCAGCGCGATGCGTGCGGTCGGCGGGGACGTGATGGGCGTCGACTGGCGGATGAGCCTCTCCGAGGCGAATCGCCGGCTCGGCGGGAATACGCCGTTACAGGGCAACATCGATCCGGCATTGCTGGCGGCGCCCTGGCCGGTGCTGGAGGCCCACGTGCGCGGCGTCGTGGATGCCGGACGGGACGCGCCAGGCCATGTCGTCAATCTCGGGCACGGGGTACCGCCGGACACCGACCCCGACACGCTCACGCGACTAGTCGAGCTCGTCCACTCGCTCCCCCGGTGACCGGCGCGACGACCCGGCGCGCCATCGTCGTCGGGGGAGGGATCGCGGGCCTCGTAACGGCACGCGATCTCGCGGTCGCCGGTGTGCCGGTGGTTCTGCTCGAAGCCGCCGATCGCCTGGGCGGACAGGTGCGGCGTCACAACGTCGGCGGGATCGAACTGGATGCCGGCGCTGAGGCCTTCGCGACCCGCACCGGTGCCGTCGCCGAACTCGCCGCGGCGCTCGGACTCGGCAACGACATCGTGGCGCCGGTGCCGGCCGGAGCCTGGCTGTATTCGGGCAACGGCACCGCCCACCCCCTTCCGGCGACGAGCCTGCTCGGCATCCCCTCCTCGGTGTTCGACGCCGCCGTGATCCGGATCGTTGGGCGCCGTTCCGCGCTCCGCGCCGGACTCGATACCGTGCTGCCGGCTCGTTTCGGCGCCGATTCGCGCACCCTCGGCGAGCTGGTGCGCCGCAGGATGGGAGCCGCCGTCGTCGAGGGACTCGTCGCCCCGGTGACGGGCGGAGTGCACAGCTCGCATCCCGACGACCTGCTCATCGAGGAGGTCGCGCCCGGCCTGCTCGCGGCTCTCGGGAGCGAGGGCTCCCTCGCGCGGGCCGTGCGAAGGCTGCGCACTCGCGCGGTCGCAGGATCGGCCGTTGCCGGCATCCGGGGCGGGATCGCCAGGCTCGTCGACGCGCTTCAGGCCGATCTGGAACAGCGAGGCGCCGACATCCGGCTCGGTGTGCGGGTGCACGAGGCGTGGGCCGACGGCGTGCTCGTCGACGGGGCGGTGCTTCCCGGCGTCGTGGTCGTCGCGGCGCCCGGTCTGGTCGAACCGGTGGAATCGCGCAGGACCGTTCTGGCGACTCTGATCCTCGACAGCGCAGAGCTGGACTCCGCGCCGCGGGGCAGTGGAGTGCTCGTCGCCGAAAACACCCGGGTGACCGCCAGGGCGCTCACCCACCAGAGCGCGAAGTGGCAGTGGCTGGCCGAACGTGCCGCAGGCCGGCACGTCGTGAGGCTGTCGTACCAGAGCGCGCTGCCCGGCCTCGAGGATGTTGCGAGATCGGATGCCGCGGAGCTTCTCGGCGTCGCCATCGAACCGGAGCAGGTCGTCGGCTTCGCCGTGGTGGAGTGGACGCGCGCCAGGCGACGACCATCGGTTCCCGGCCTTGTGCAGGTCGGGGAGTCCGTCGCCGGGACCGGTCTCGCGTCGGTGGTCGCCCAGGCCAGGGGACAGGCCGCAGAATTGCTCGCCGGGCCGCTCGGCTCAGGTGGGAGCACCGGGCGGAAAAGTCGTAGCGTGGTACCAGGCAAGGAGAACAACACAGAATGACAACAGAAACCCCTCAACTCGGTTACACCCTGTGGGCAGTGCTGCGGCGCGACCCGGCCAGAACGGCGGAGGGGCCGATCGAGGACCTCGCCGAGCGCCTCGCCGTCGTGCAGAAGACCGGCGTCGTCGTCCGCGGACTCTATGACACCTCAGGAGTGAAGGCGGACTCCGATCTGATGATCTGGCTGCACGGGCCCGATCCGCAGCGGCTGCAGTGGGCGCTGCGCGAGCTTCGCCGATCCCCGCTGCTCAGCACCCTCCTTCCGACCTGGAATGCGCTCGGGGTGCACCGCGACGCCGAGTTCTCCGCGAGCCACCTCCCCGCGTATCTGAGGGACACCGAGCCGAAGCGATGGATGACGGTGTACCCGTTCGTGCGCTCCTACGAGTGGTACCTGCTGCCAGAGGAGGATCGCCGCCGGATGCTCGCCGAGCACGGGAAGATGGGTCGCGACTTCCCCCAGGTGCTCGCGAACACCGTCGCGAGCTTCGCCCTCGGCGACTACGAGTGGCTTCTCGGACTGGAGGCCGACGATCTCGTCGATCTCGTCGATCTCATGCGGCATCTGCGCTACGTCGACGCCCGGCTTCACGTTCGGGAGGAGATCCCGTTCTACACCGGGCGCCGGATCGAGCTGGCGGAGCTGCCGGAAGTCCTGGCATGACGGGGTCGGCCGCCTACGATGCCATCCTTCTCGCCGGATTCGGCGGGCCGGAGGGGCAGGATGACGTCATCCCGTTCCTCCGCAACGTGACGCGCGGCCGTGGGATCCCCGACGAGCGCCTCGAGGCGGTCGCCACCCACTACCGCCACTTCGGCGGTGTCAGTCCGATCAACGACCACAACCGGCAGTTGAAGGCCGCGATCGAGACGGAACTGGTCGCGCGCGGGATCGACCTGCCCGTGCTGTGGGGAAACCGCAACTGGGCGCCGTTCCTGAACGACGCGGTCGTGGAGGCGAACCAGCGCGGGTTCACGCGACTTCTCGGGATCGTCACGAGCGCGTACAGCTCATACTCGAGCTGTCGCCAGTACCGTGAGGACTTCGCCCGCGCGCTCGCCGAGACCGGACTCGATGGCACGGTGCACATCGACAAGGTTCGCCAGTACTTCGACCACCCAGGATTCGTCGCTCCGTTCATCGAGGGAGTTCGCGACGCCTACGCGGAGTTTGCTAACCGGGGTATCAACCCGGACCGCGTCCACGTCCTGTTCTCGACACACAGCATCCCTACCGATGATGCGGAGCGCAGCGGGCCGCGTGAGATCGAATTCGGTCCGGGTGGCGCCTATGCGGCGCAGCACCTCGCGGTCGCGCGCGTCGTCATGGACGCGCAGGAACACCCGGGGACCTGGGAGCTCGTCTACCAGTCGCGCTCCGGAGCTCCGAGCATGCCGTGGCTCGAGCCGGACATCAACGATGCGATCGCCGCCCTTGACGCCGAGAAGGTCGACGCCGTCGTGATCGTGCCGCTCGGGTTCGTGAGCGACCACATGGAGGTGCTCTGGGATCTCGACACCGAGGCCTCCCAGGCGGCGCGGGAGCGCGGCCTCGAGGTCATCCGTGTTGCAACGCCCGGCATCCATCACGCGTTCGTGGCCGGACTGGTCGACCTCGTGCTCGAGCGCCTCGACGGCACTCCGGACGAGAACCGGCCGGCCCTGACGAGCCTCGGGCCGTGGTACGACGTCTGCCGCCCGGCATGCTGCGAGAACATCCGCGCCGGGTTCAAGCCGGCCGTCGCGGGGGTCGCACCATGACCCTCCGCATCGGCACACGCGCGAGCGCCCTCGCGATGGCGCAGACCGGCCAGATCGCCGAACAGCTGACGCGCACGAGCGGGCGGCCCGTCGAGATCGTGAAGGTCACGACGGCGGGAGACCGCAGCACCGCATCCCTCGCCTCGCTCGGGGGAACCGGAGTGTTCGCGGCAGCGCTGCGCGAAGCGCTGCTCGCCGGGGAGTGCGACATCGTCGTCCACTCGCTCAAAGACCTGCCGACCTCGCCGCTTCCCGGCCTCGTCGTCGCCGCGACACCCAAGCGCGCCGATGCGCGCGACGCCCTGTGCGCCAGGGACGGGTTCACGCTCGCAACCCTGCCGGTCGGGGCACGGGTCGGGACCGGATCGCCGCGGCGCCGCGCGCAGCTCCTGTCGCAGAGACCGGATCTGGAAACCCTCGACATCCGCGGCAACGTCGACACCCGCCTCGGGCGGGTCTCCGCCGGCGACCTCGACGCGGTCGTGCTCGCGGCGGCGGGACTCGGCAGACTCGGACGACTCGACGCTGTCACGCAACTGCTCGAGCTGTCGGATTGGCCGACGGCACCGGGCCAGGGCTCGCTCGCGCTCGAGGTGCGTGCCGGGGAAGAGGAGCTGGTCTCGTCGCTCGACCATCCATCGACGCGGCTGATGGTCGAGACCGAGCGCGGGGTCCTCGCCCGGCTGGAGGCGGGATGCGCGGCGCCGGTGGGAGTGACCGCCATGCTCGACGGCGGGCTCCTGTTCGCCTCGGCGCGGGTCTACAGCCTCGATGGCAGCGGCATGCTCACGAGTTCCCACGCGCTCTATCCTGCGGACGCCCCGGCGCCCGCCGACGAGCTCGCGCGGCGTATCGCCGACGAGTTGCTCGCGGCGGGGGCGGCGGAACTCGCCCCGCTCGGAGGGTAACACTCCATGACCAGTGCCATTGCCGGATGGCGCGTGCTCGTACCGCGCGGTGGCGAGTGGGGCCGCGCCGTTGCCGCCCGCCTGGTCGAGCACGGCGCAGTACCGGTCATCGCCCCGCTCATACAATTCGCCCCGACGGATGACCCTGAAGGTCTCGCGGGGAGTCTCGCCCGTCTCGCGGCGGGAGACTTCGACTGGCTCGCCGTGACGAGCGCGACGACGGCCGGTGTGTTGGGAGCGGTGGCGGTTCCCGCGACGACGAGGGTCGCCGCGGTCGGCTCCGCGACGGCGGCCGCACTCACCGAAGCCGGGCTCCGGGTCGACTTCGTGCCGAGCACCGACTTCTCGGCGCTCGCCCTGATTTCCGAGTGGCCCGGGGCCGCGGGGGCGCGGATCCTCCTGCCGCAGTCCGCGATCGCGGCGCCGGCGCTGGCAGAGGGGCTGCGCGCGAAGGGGAATCTGGTCGAGACGGTGACGGCCTACCGGACGATCGGCGCACGCGTCGCGCCGGATGTCGTGGATGACGTCGAATCCGGCGGCATCCGGGCCATCCTCGTGACCTCGGGCAGCGTTGCACGTGAGGTCGCCGCGCAGCTGGCCCCCATCCCCCGAACCACCATGATCGCCTGCATCGGTGCTCGGACGGCTGCCGAGGCGGAAGCGGTCGGCCTCGAGGTCGGCGCGGTCGCAGAGCAGCAATCCATCGAATCCCTGATCCTTTCCATCACCCATTCTGCGGAGGTACGACAATGACAGGACCCGACAGAAGGCCACGCCGGCTGCGGGCCACCCCTGCGATGCGGCGTCTCGTCGCCGAGACGCGGCTGAACCGCGCGGAGCTCATCCTGCCCATGTTCGTGAGAGAGGGCATCGGCGAGCCGGTGCCGATCCGGTCGATGCCCGGCGTCGTGCAGCACAGCCTGGACTCGTTCCGGGCGGCACTGGGCGAGGCGGCCGCGGCCGGCATCGGCGGTGTGATGCTGTTCGGCATTCCGGAGCACAAGGATGCGATCGGCTCCGGCGCCACCGACGAGAACGGCATCCTCAACGCCGCGACGAGGATTGCCGTATCGGAGGTCGGCTCGGCGCTCGTCGTGCAGACCGACCTCTGCCTGGACGAGTTCACCGACCACGGCCACTGCGGTGTGCTCGACGCGGACGGCCGCGTCGACAACGACGCGAGCCTCGAGCGCTACCAGGCGATGGCCGTCGCACAGGCCGTCGCAGGCTCCGCGCTGCTGGGACTGTCCGGGATGATGGACGGCCAGGTCGCCGCCGTGCGGGAGGCGCTCGACTCCTCGGCATATTCGGAGACGGCAATACTCGGATATTCGGCGAAGTACGCCTCGGCGTTCTACGGCCCGTTCCGGGAGGCGGTCGACTCCTCGCTCGTCGGGGACCGCCGCACCTACCAGCAGGATCCGGCCAACCGGCGCGAAGGATGGTACGAGGCTTCGCTCGACATCGCGGAGGGCGCCGACATCATCATGGTCAAACCGGCCATGGGCTACCTCGACGTGCTCGCCGACGTCGCCGCGGAAAGTCCCATTCCGGTGTGGGCGTATCAGGTGAGCGGCGAGTACGCGATGATCGAGGCCGCGGCGGCGAACGGCTGGATCGATCGGGAGCGCGCGATCATGGAGAGCCTGATCGGCATCCGCCGTGCCGGCGCCGACGCCGTTCTCAGCTATTGGGCCATCGAAGCAGCGGAGGCGATCGAATGACGACCACCAACCAGCAACAGTTCGAGCGGGCGCAGCACGCGATCCCCGGGGGGGTGAACTCCCCGGTTCGCGCGTTCGGCTCGGTCGGCGGCATCCCACGGTTCTTCGTGAGCGGCTCCGGCCCGTACCTCACGGATGTCGAAGGCCGCGAGTACGTCGACCTGGTCGCATCCTGGGGCCCTGCGCTGCTCGGGCACGCGCACCCTCTGGTCGTGGGCGCGGTTCAGGACGCCGCAGCGCGCG
>DATCXP010000178.1:0-2889 GCA_036565765.1 Terrimesophilobacter sp. | reverse complement strand
AAGCTGGCCACCCTCCGCATCGGCGATGACACCGCCGCCGTTCTCGTGACGGCCGACACCGCGGTCGAGATCAGCGGGGTCCCGGATGTCGGGGCCTTACTGAAGCGGGCCGACTGGCGCTCGGTCGCCGCCGCCGCGAACGGCACCGCCCATCCGCTCGCCGCGATCGAGCCGAGGCGGTGGGCGCCGGTCATCCCGGCACCGGGCAAGATCGTCTGCGCGGGACTCAATTACCGCAACCACATCCTCGAGATGGGGCGCGAGCTTCCAGGGGTGCCGACGTTCTTCGCGAAGTACCCCGAGGCCCTCATCGGCCCCTTCGACGACATCGAACTCCCCAGCGTGTCGGATGCCGTCGACTGGGAGGGCGAGCTTGCGGTCGTCATCGGCGCTCCGGCCAGGAACCTCAGTGAGGCGGATGCCGAGATCGCGATCGCCGGCTACGCGGTGCTGAACGACGTATCGGTGCGCGACTTCCAGTACCGCACGCTGCAGTGGCTGCAGGGCAAGACGTTCGAGAACACGACGCCGTTCGGGCCGTACCTCGTGACGACGGACGAGTGGACGCCAGGTCCAACCATGAGGACGGTCGTCGACTCGGAAACCGTGCAGGAGGCCTCGACCGGCGACCTCGTGTTCACCCCCGCGGCGCTCATCTCCTACTTCTCGCAGGTCGTCACGCTGAATCCCGGCGATGTGATCGCGACCGGAACGCCAGGAGGGGTCGGTCACGCCAGGAAGCCTCCGCGCTACCTGGGCGAAGGATCAGTCCTGGAGACCTCGATCGAGGGGCTCGGCGCGCAGCGCAACACGGCTGTCAAAGGCACTGCGGTCAAGGCGCCCATCGAGACGATCGGCGACGCGATCCCCCAGCACAACGACAGAACCACCGACCCGGCCATCCGGGCGGGACTGCTGCTCGTGCAACGCGGCACCGCGTATTTCCTGGGCAAGCTGAACCAGCTGAGCGACGACGAGTTCGAGGCCCCGTCACTGCTCCCCGGTTGGGACCGGCGCCACGTGATCGCCCACGTCGGCTACAACGCGCGCGCACTGACCCACCTCACAGAGTGGGCCGCGACCGGTATCGAGCATCCGATGTACGCGTCGCCGCAGGAGCGGAACGACGAGATCGAGCGCGGTGCCGCGACGCTCAGCCCCTCGGCACTCCGCCGGCTGGTCGAGGAGACGGCAGAGAACCTCGACCGCGAGTGGCGCGGCCTGTCCGATACGGCATGGCACGCCGAGATCCGCACGGCACAGGGGCGAGCCGTTCCGGCATCAACCACGGTGTGGATGCGCACGCGGGAGGTCTGGCTGCACGCGGTCGACCTCGACAGCGGCGGAAGCTACGACGACTTTCCCGCCGAAATCATCGACCACCTGCTGGCGGATGTCCTCTCCAACTGGCGCGGACGGCAAGCGGCAGAGGGCATCCCCAACTTCGTTCTCGCACCCGAGGACCGGCCGGCGCCCCGCGCCATCGGGGATCTGGACGACCCGCAGGCCATCGTGCTGCGCGGCTCCGCCGTGAACCTGTCCCGCTGGGCGACCGGGCGAGGTGACTCTGGCGTGCTGACGGCGAGTGGCAACCCGGCTCCGGCGGCACCTCGCTGGCTGTGACTGCGCGGAGCACACCGGGATCCTGACTACCTCCGCACGTCCCACAGGTGGTGCGTCGGGTCGTGGATGAGGTAGCGCGCGAACGTCGCGACCGTGAACTGTGCGCCGTCGCCACGTCGACCGGGGCGGCCCCAGGCGCTTTCCGGTACGGCGTCGAACGCGTCGGCGAGCGCCCGCCCGGCGGAAACCAGTTCTGTCGCGACGACCGCGGGATCCTGCTCGTTGTACCGTTCCCTGATCGCGGTCTCGTCCTGGTCCCAGTTCGGATAGCGCGGGTTGTCCTGGGTGAGCATGAGGTCCAGCCGGACGAGAAACAGCCCGAACACATCCCTCACATGTGCCGCGTACTCGAGAGGTGACCAGGTCTGCGCGTCCGGTCGGACGCGCACATCGGCGCGCTCGAGCACAGCGGGCCACTCCGCGGCGTTCGCGCGGAGGAGGGCGGAAACGTCCCGCTCGGAGAGCGTGCTCGCATCGAAGCCGCACTCCGGGCAGGGGCGGCTGAGCACCCAGGTCCAGTCTTTGGTGTCGGGTGTGATCGCCATAGCTCATGGTCGCGCATCCGGACTACCGGCCACCGTAGATTTCATGCCAATCTTCGGAGCGTCCGTCGTCGACGCCGTTCTCGCCCACATGAACGACGACCATCCGGACGACAACCTGCTCATCGCACGCGCGTTCGGGCATTCGGATGCCGCAGCGGCGACCATGACCGGGCTGGACGAGACCGCGGGGCACTGGTCCTACACCGTCGGCGATCGCGCCGAGGACCTGACCGTGCCGTGGTCGACGACCATCAGCGAGCGCCCGGAGATCCGGCGCGAGATCGTCGTGCTCTACGACACGGCGTGCGCGCGGCTCGGGATCGCTCCACGCCCCCACTGACACCCACCGCACTCTCGCCACCCCAATCTTCTTCCCGAGACCGCAGTTTCCGCGCTAACCCGGCGGTCTTGACGCGGAAACTGCGGTCTCGCGAAGAACTACTGGCTGGGGTAAGGTTAGGCAACCCTTACTCGTTCTGGAAGAGAGTCGCCGTGACCGTCATCCCCTTCTCCCATGCCCTGCGCGAGCGCAGCTGGTCGGGTCACGATGACAGCGAGGGCGCGAGCTTCATGTCCGATCTTCTGAGCGGGAGGGGAACGCGCGAGGACTACGTTTCGCTCGTCGCCCAGCACTTCCGCATTTACGAGGCGCTCGAGGCCGTCGCCGATCGGATGACGGAAGACCCGGTCGCGGGCCGCTTCATCACACCACAGCTCACCC
>DATCXP010000174.1:0-12732 GCA_036565765.1 Terrimesophilobacter sp. | reverse complement strand
GCGAAGGAACTGCTCACGATTCGCGTGCTCGGTGGTTCCGGTCGGCGTTACGCCGGCCTCGGCGACGTGATCGTCGCGACCGTGAAGGATGCGATCCCGGGCGGAAACGTGAAGAAGGGCGAGATCGTCAAGGCGGTCATCGTTCGCACCAAGAAGGAGACCCGTCGTCCGGACGGCTCCTACATCAAGTTCGATGAGAACGCCGCCGTGCTTCTGAAGGCTGATGGTGACCCCAGGGGCACCCGCATCTTCGGGCCGGTCGGCCGTGAGCTTCGCGACAAGAAGTTCATGAAGATCATCTCGCTGGCACCGGAGGTCATTTAGCATGGCGAAAATCAAGAAGGGCGACCTCGTCCAGGTCATCAGCGGCCCGTCCCAGGCGCGCGGCGGAGACCGCGGCAAGCAGGGGAAGGTGATCGAGGTTCTGGTCGAGAAGAACCGGGTGATCGTCGAGGGCATCAACTTCGTCACGAAGCACTCCCGGGTCGGCCAGACCCAGCGCGGAACGAAGACCGGCGGCCTCGAGACCTTCGAGTCCCCCATCCATGTCTCCAACGTCGCGTTGGTCGACCCCAAGACGAAGAAGCCGACCCGCGTCGGGTTCCGTGTCGAGAAGAACGCAGAGGGCAAGAACGTCCGCGTGCGTTTCGCGAAGAGCTCAGGTGAGGACCTGTAATGACTGACACCGCCACTGCTGCGCCGGCTGGCAAGATCCAGCCGCGCCTGAAGCAGAAGTACCAGACCGAGATCTCGGCGCAGCTGAAGAAGGACTTCGGCTTCACGAACGTGCACCAGGTGCCCGGCCTCGTGAAGATCGTCGTCAACACCGGCGTCGGTGAGGCTGCCCGCGATGGCAAGATCATCGACGGTGCGGTCAAGGACCTCACCGCGATCACCGGCCAGAAGCCGCAGGTCACCTCGGCCCGCAAGTCGATCGCGCAGTTCAAGCTGCGCGAGGGCCAGCCGATCGGCGCCCACGTCACCCTCCGCGGCGACCGGGCC
Source organism: Terrimesophilobacter sp. (assembly GCA_036565765.1). Classification (GTDB taxonomy): domain Bacteria; phylum Actinomycetota; class Actinomycetes; order Actinomycetales; family Microbacteriaceae; genus Terrimesophilobacter. The sequence continues at coordinate 11,730 of DATCXP010000174.1, read as the reverse complement.
TGGGAGTTCCTGGACCGCCTGCTCTCGCTCGCGCTTCCCCGCATCCGTGACTTCCGCGGCCTGTCCGACAAGCAGTTCGACGGTCACGGCAACTACACCTTCGGTCTCAACGAGCAGTCGATGTTCCACGAGATCGATCAGGACAAGATCGACCGGGTTCGTGGTTTCGACATCACCGTCGTCACGACGGCCAGGAACGACGACGAGGGTCGCGCGCTGCTCAAGGCGCTCGGCTTCCCGTTCCGCACCGCAGAGAACACCCCTTCCCAGTAAACGCAGCACCGATCGACCAGGTCGGCTTCCGTGTAACGGATGACCGAAACCAGACGAGATAGAGGAACCAACACATGACAATGACAGATCCGGTCGCAGACCTGCTGACCAGACTGCGCAACGCGAACTCGGCGTACCACGAGACCGTGTCGATGCCGAGCAGCAAGCTCAAGACCAACATCTCCGAGATCCTCAAGTCCGAGGGCTACATCACGGACTGGAAGGTCGAGGCGGCACGCGTCGGCTCGACGCTCACGATCGACCTCAAGTACGGTCCGAACCGCGAGCGTTCCATCGCCGGCATCAAGCGCGTGTCCAAGCCCGGTTTGCGCGTCTACGCGAAGTCCACCGAGATCCCCCGCGTTCTCGGAGGCCTCGGCGTCGCCATCCTGTCCACTTCCTCCGGTCTGCTCACGGACCGTCAGGCGTCAGAGAAGGGCGTGGGTGGGGAAGTCCTCGCCTACGTGTGGTAACCGACGATGTCACGTATCGGAAGACTTCCCATCGACATCCCTTCGGGCGTCGACGTCAAGGTCGACGGTTCCGCCGTCACCGTCAAGGGTCCGAAGGGTGAGCTGAGCCTCACCGTCGCGAACCCGATCGAGGTCAAGCTCGAGGATGGCCAGGTTCTGGTCACCCGGCCGGATGACGAGCGCGAGTCGCGTTCGCTCCACGGCCTCACCCGCACCCTCATCCACAACCAGATCATCGGCGTGACCGAGGGCTACTCCAAGGGCCTCGAGATCGTCGGTACCGGTTATCGCGTCGCCGCGAAGGGGGACTCGCTCGAGTTCGCCCTCGGTTTCTCGCACTCCATCACGGTCGATCCGCCCCTGGGCATCACGTTCACCGTCGAGGGGAACACCAAGCTCGCGGTGCACGGCATCGACAAGCAGCAGGTCGGTGAGGTCGCGGCCAACATTCGTAAGCTTCGCAAGCCAGAGCCCTACAAGGGCAAGGGCGTCCGGTACGCCGGCGAGGTTGTCCGCCGCAAGGCCGGAAAGGCTGGTAAGTAACCATGGCGCTCGGAACAAGAGGCAAGAGCAAGTCGGCCGCTAAGGACCGCAGGCACACACGCCTTCGCAAGAAGGTCGTCGGCACCGAGGCGCGTCCTCGTCTCGTCGTCACCCGTTCGGCCCGCCACGTCTTCGTGCAGGTCGTCGACGACAGCAAGGGGCTCACCCTCGCGTCGGCGTCGACCATGGAGTCGGAGTTGCGCGGCCTGGCCGCAGACAAGACGGCCAAGGCTCGCAAGGTCGGCGAACTCGTCGCCGAGCGTGCCAAGAAGGCCGGCATCGACGCCGTCGTATTCGATCGGGGTGGTAGCCGTTACGCGGGACGCGTCGCGGCCATCGCCGAAGGAGCTCGAGAGGGTGGTCTGAACCTGTGAGCACCGAAAGTACTAATGACAAGGAGCAGCCTGTGACTGCAGAAGCGACCGAGGCCGTCCCGGCCGTTCAGGCCGCGGAAGCCCCATCCGCGGCAGTGGAGACCGTTGCTGTGGCGGATGCCGCGAACGAGCCCCGCGAGGCCCGTCGTGGTGGCCGCGAGCGCAACCCGAACCAGCAGCGTGGAAGCCGCGACTCCGACAAGAGCCAGTTCCTCGAGCGGGTCGTCACGATCAACCGCGTCTCGAAGGTCGTCAAGGGTGGTCGTCGCTTCAGCTTCACCGCCCTGGTGGTCGTCGGTGACGGAAACGGACTCGTCGGCGTCGGCTACGGCAAGGCGCGCGAGGTCCCGACGGCGATCTCGAAGGGCGTCGAGGAGGCGAAGAAGAACTTCTTCCGCGTCCCCCGCGTCGGCAAGAGCATCCCGCACCCGGTTCAGGGTGAGGCCGCTGCCGGTGTCGTGCTGCTGCGTCCTGCCGCTGCCGGTACCGGTGTCATCGCCGGTGGCCCGGTGCGCGCGGTACTGGAGTGCGCCGGCATCCATGACGTCCTGAGCAAGTCGCTCGGCTCGTCGAACACGATCAACATCGTCCACGCGACCGTTGCGGCACTGCACCAGCTCGAAGAGCCGAGCGCCGTCGCCGCCCGTCGTGGGCTGTCTATCGACCACGTCGTCCCTGCCCAGATCCTGCGGATCCAGGCCGAGTCGGCCAAGGCCAGCGTTGCAGAGAAGGCAGGTGCCTGATGGCTCGCCTCAAGGTGACCCAGATCAAGTCCAAAATCAGTGAGAAGCAGAACCAGCGCGACACCCTGCGGAGCCTCGGGCTCAGGCGCATCGGGTCCGTCGTGGTGAGGGAGGACAACCCGCAGAACCGTGGGTATGTCCGTACCGTCGCCCACCTGGTGAAAGTCGAGGAGATTGACTAATGGCTGACGAGACCGAGAAGAAGGCTCCCGCCGCTAAGAAGGCCGCGGAGTCGAAGCCCGCTGCTGCCAAGGCCGCTGCGCCCAAGGCGGCCGCGGCGAAGACTGCTGCGCCGAAGACCGCTGCGCCGAAGACCGCTGCGGCAAAGGCTCCGGCGGCGAAGGCTCCTGCCAAGGCGGCGACCAAGCCTGCTGCGGCGAAGACCGCGGCGGCGAAGGCTCCCGCGGCGAAGGCCGCGCCGAAGGCTGATAAGCCGGCGGTCAAGGCCGAGGCGGCATCCGCCAAGACCGAGACCAAGACCGAGGCTCCCGCCAAGGCCAAGGCTCCCGCCGCCAAGTCGAAGCCGAAGCCGAAGGCGGAAGAGGTCGTCCGCCCCCAGGTGCTCAAGATGCACCACCTGCGTCCGGCCCCCGGTGCGAAGACCGCCAAGACTCGCGTCGGCCGCGGTGAGGCCTCCAAGGGCAAGACCGCCGGTCGTGGCACCAAGGGCACGAAGGCCCGCTACCAGGTGCGCGTCGGCCTCGAGGGTGGAAACCTGAACAGTGTCATGCGCACCCCGAAACTGCGCGGGTTCAAGAACCCGTTCCGTGTCGAGTACCAGGTCGTGAACCTCGAGAGGCTCGCGGAGCTGTACCCGAAGGGCGGCGATGTCACGATCGGCGACCTCGTGGCCAAGGGCGCAGTGCGCAAGAACGAGAAGGTCAAGGTTCTCGGGTCGGGTGACATTGACGTTAAGCTGAATGTTGCGGTCGACAAGGTCTCTGGTTCTGCTGAGCAAAAGATCGTCGCCGCGGGCGGCTCCGTCAAGTGAGCGAGTCGGATGGTTCGCCATCCGCCCGCTCCACTGTTGAGATATAGCCGTCCTGGTGGCCTTCGGGCCACCAGCCGGTATCACCCGTAAACTCAGGAGGCCTCGTGTTCGGCGCAATCGCGCGGATCTTCCGCACGCCCGATCTTCGCAGGAAGATCGGCTTCACGCTCGGCGTCGTCGCGTTGTTCCGGCTCGGGTCGTTCATCCCGACCCCGTTCATCGACTATGTGAACGTCCAGCTCTGCCTTGCCAGCAATGCGAGCACGACCGGCCTCTACGACCTCGTCAACCTGTTCAGCGGTGGAGCGCTGCTGCAGCTGTCGATCTTCGCCCTCGGGATCATGCCCTACATCACGGCGTCGATCATCGTGCAGCTGCTGCGCGTCGTGATCCCGCACTTCGACACCCTCTACAAGGAGGGCCAGGCCGGTCAGGGCAAGCTCACCCAGTACACGCGTTACCTCACGATCGGCCTCGCCGTCCTGCAGTCGACGACACTCGTGACCGTCGCGCGCAGCGGTGCGCTGTTCCCGAGCTCGACGGGTACGCCGGAATGCAGCCAGCTGCTCAGCAATGACGCCTGGTACGCCATCCTGCTCATGGTCCTCACGATGACGGCAGGAACCGGACTGATCATGTGGATGGGCGAGCTCATCACCGAGCGCGGCATCGGCAACGGAATGTCCCTCCTGATCTTCATCTCGATCGCCGCGACGTTCCCGAGCGCCCTGTGGGGCATCTCGGTCGCGAAGAGCTTCGAGGTCTTCCTGTTCGTGCTCGTGCTCGGCCTGGTGATCATGACCCTCGTCGTCTACGTCGAGCAATCGCAGCGAAGAGTGCCCGTGCAATACGCCAAGCGGATGGTCGGGCGCCGCACCTACGGCGGGAACAACACTTACATCCCGATCAAGGTGAACATGGCGGGCGTCATCCCGGTCATCTTCGCGTCGAGCCTGCTGTACCTGCCCGCCCTCATCGCGCAGTTCAACCAGCCGGCAGCCGGCGAGGCCCCGGCGTTCTGGGTGCAGTGGATCACCGACAACCTGCGCTCCGGCGACAGCGCGCTGTACATGATCGTCTACTTCCTGCTGAACGTCGGCTTCACCTACTTCTACGTCGCGATCACCTTCAACCCGGAGGAGGTCGCCGACAACATGAAGAAGTACGGCGGCTTCATCCCCGGTATCCGTGCCGGACGCCCGACGGCGGAGTACCTCGACTATGTGCTCTCGAGGATCACGCTGCCTGGATCGCTGTACCTCGGTATCGTCGCGCTCATTCCGTTGTGGGCATTGTCATTGTTCGGGGCCAACCAGAACTTCCCGTTCGGCGGCGCGAGCATCCTGATCATCGTCGGCGTCGGGCTGGAAACGGTGAAGCAAATCGACGCACAACTTCAGCAGCGCCACTACGAGGGCCTGCTGCGATGACCCGACTCCTCATCATCGGGCCGCCCGGCGCAGGCAAGGGGACCCAGGCCGCCCGGCTGTCCAGCCTGTTCGACATCCCCGCGATCGCGACCGGCGACATCTTCCGGTTCAACATCAAGAACGAGACGCCGCTCGGCCTCGAGGTCAAGAGCATCGTCGACGCCGGCGATTACGTCCCTGACTCGCTCACGAACGAACTGGTCAGGACGCGACTCGAGGAACCGGATGCGCTGGGCGGCTTCCTGCTGGACGGCTATCCGCGCACGACCGATCAGGTCCGGTATCTCGACGACTACCTGGCCGCGCGGGACCAGAGCCTCGACGCGGTCATCCGCCTGGTCGCCGACGTCGAGGTCGTCGTCGCCCGGCTGCGCAAGCGCGCGATCGAGCAGGGTCGTGTCGACGACTCGGAGGATGCGATCCGGCACCGCCAGGACGTCTTCCGGCGCGAGACCGCACCGCTCATCGAGATCTACGGCGAGCGAGGGCTGCTCGTGACTGTCGATGGGCTCGGCGAGGTTTCCGAGGTCGCCGAGCGCATCCTCGCCGGCCTCGCCCAGCGCGGGGTCGTCGCACCGGATGAGGGTGCCGCGCCCGACGTGGCATTCGGCTGAAGCTCCTTCCCGGCATGCGAGCAGGGATCTACAAGTCTCCGGACGAGCTCCGGATGATGGTCCGACCCGGAATCGTCACGGCGGCATCCCTTGCCGCGGTGCGCGCCGCCATCAGGCCCGGCGTGACGACCGGCGAGCTCGATGCGATCGCCGAGGCCGTCATCCGTGGCGCGGGCGGGGAACCGAACTTCATGCTGGTTCCGGGATACCGCAACACGATCTGCGCCTCGGTGAACTCCGAGGTCGTGCACGGCATCCCCGGGCCGCGCGTGATCGAGCCAGGCGACATCGTGTCGATCGACAGCGGCGCACAGGTCGACGGCTTCAACGGCGACTCGGCCTTCACGATGGTCGTACCGGATCCCTCCCGGCCGGAGACGGTCGCGGAGCGGGAGAGGCTCTCGCGGGTGACCGAAGGATCGCTCTGGGCGGGCATCGCCGCGCTCGCGACGGCCGGCCACCTCGGCGAGGTCGGCGCCGCGATCGAAGACCATGTCGAGGCGCACCCTTCGACCCTTCGACCCTTCGACCCTTCGACCCTTCGACAGGCTCAGGGGAGTCCAGGCTCAGGGGAGTCCAGGCTCAGGGGAGTCCAAGCTCAGGGGGGTCCAGGCTCAGGGCAAGCGGCAGTCCACTACGGCATCCTCGAGGACTACGCCGGCCACGGGATCGGACGCTCGATGCACGAACCGCCGAGCGTCTACAACTACCGGGTCAGGGAGCGCGGGCCGCGCGTGCGGCCAGGACTCGTCGTCGCGATCGAGCCGATGGTGACGGCAGGCGGGATCGCGACGGTGGTGCGCGACGACGAGTGGACGGTCGCCACGAGTGACGGGTCCGACGCGGCCCACTGGGAGCACTCCGTCGCCGTGCACGCGAACGGCATCTGGGTGCTCACGGCCGAGGACGGCGGGGTCGCCGGACTTGCGCCATTCGGCGTGACCCCGGTCCCCATCCCATGAGGGTTTGGCACCGGGGGGCGTTTTAGCATAAGATTGCTCTTTGGTGTCTTGTGGCGCGCTGTACCGTGCCGTGTTCACCACAATCCAACCGCACGACCGGCAATCAGTATTTCTATCGGCAGTATTTCTAGCGACAGTGAGTTATGGCCAAAAAAGACGGTGTCATCGAAATCGAGGGCGCAGTAGTCGAGGCACTTCCCAACGCGATGTTTCGCGTTGAGTTGACCAACGGCCACCGCGTTCTCGCCCACATTTCGGGCAAGATGCGCCAGCACTACATCCGCATCCTCCCGGAGGACCGCGTGATCGTGGAGCTGAGCCCGTATGACCTCACTCGCGGCCGCATCGTCTACCGATACAAGTAATCGAGTGCTGGAAAGTAACGGCCCGCGGCACCCCGCGGGTACGAGGACAGCGAGAAGGCAAGAACTATGAAGGTCAACCCCAGCGTCAAGAAGATCTGCGACAAGTGCAAGGTGATCCGCCGCAACGGCCGGGTCATGGTCATTTGCGACAACCCGCGTCACAAGCAACGTCAGGGTTAGCAAAGGTTTTTCTGGTCGAGCTGGTCGAGACCTGCGTACGGGCGACCGTGACGGGATCTCGACAAGCTCGATCCGAGAGAAAAAAGGCAGCATCGGAACCGCTTCGGCGGGGACACCTCGGGTTGGAGGCCCGGGAACAGGTGCTGCTGCAGACCTCCACTCACTAACAGGAGAAGCCGAATGGCTCGTCTAGCAGGCGTCGACATTCCACGCGACAAGCGTGTGGAAGTCGCCTTGACATACATCTACGGAGTCGGCCGCACGAGGGCGCTCAAGACCCTCGCCGACACCGACATCAGTGGGGAGATCCGCGTCAAGGATCTCAGCGATGAGCAGCTCATCGCACTCCGCGACTACATCGAAGGCAACTTCAAGGTGGAGGGAGACCTTCGCCGTGAGGTGGCGGCCGACATCCGTCGCAAGGTCGAAATCGGAAGCTATCAGGGCATCCGTCACCGCAAGGGCCTGCCTGTGCACGGTCAGCGCACCAAGACGAACGCCCGCACCCGCAAGGGTCCGAAGCGCACCGTCGCAGGTAAGAAGAAGGCCCGCTAGCGCGGTCCGCCCCAAGATTTCGACAGGAGACAGAAAACATGGCAGCACCCAAGGCCGCAGCCCGCAAGCCGCGTCGCAAGGAGAAGAAGAACGTCGCAGTGGGCCAGGCCCACATCAAGTCGACGTTCAACAACACGATCGTCACCATCACCGACCCGAGCGGTGCCGTGCTCAGCTGGTCGTCGTCAGGAGTCGTCGGCTTCAAGGGTTCGCGCAAGTCGACCCCGTACGCCGCGCAGATGTCGGCGGAGTCGGCGGCGCGCCAGGCGCAGGAGCACGGCGTGAAGAAGGTCGACGTGTTCGTCAAGGGACCAGGCTCAGGCCGCGAGACCGCGATCCGTTCCCTTCAGGCCGCCGGCCTCGAGGTCGGCTCGATCAACGATGTCACCCCGCAGGCGCACAACGGATGCCGCCCGCCGAAGCGCCGTAGGGTCTAGCGCCGATGGCGCTTGACCCCACGGCGGGTTGAGGAGCGCGCCCTTCCGGCGCGCGTCTCGAAACCAGTCGCGTCGTGGCTGAGCGCTAGCGGGGGTCTCGACCCCTCGACAAGCTCAGGAGGGCCCAAGCTCGACCCGAGAAGAACCAGTTTCACTAAAACTCAACAGACCGACAGGCCAGCCACCTCGTCGAAACGCCTCAGTGTCATATAGCGGACACTTTGCCGAAAGGAAACAACAGTGCTCATTGCACAGCGTCCAACTCTGACCGAAGAGAACATCTCCGAGTTCCGTTCCCGGTTCGTGATCGAGCCCCTGGAGCCCGGCTTCGGTTACACGCTCGGCAACTCCCTTCGTCGTACCCTGCTCTCGTCCATTCCGGGCGCGGCCGTCACGAGCATCCGTCTCGACGGTGTCCTGCATGAGTTCAGCACTGTTCCCGGCGTGAAGGAAGATGTCACCGAGATCATCCTGAACATCAAGGGCCTGGTCGTCTCGAGCGAGCACGACGAGCCGATCACCGCCTACCTGCGCAAGCAGGGCGCCGGCCAGGTGACCGCCGCAGACATCTCGGCTCCCGCCGGTGTCGAGATCCACAACCCCGAGCTCGTCATCGCGACGCTCAACGACAAGGCCCGCTTCGAGCTCGAGCTCACGATCGAGCGTGGCCGCGGCTACGTCTCCGCGACGCAGAACCGCAGCGAGTTCAGCGAGGCCGGTCAGATCCCGATCGACTCGATCTACTCCCCGGTGCTCAAAGTCACCTACCGCGTCGAGGCGACGCGTGCCGGTGAGCGCACCGACTTCGACCGCCTCGTCGTGGATGTCGAGACGAAGACCGCGATCACCCCGCGTGACGCGATCGCCTCCGCCGGCCGCACGCTCACCGAGCTGTTCGGGCTGGCGCGCGAGTTGAACTCCGCGGCTGAGGGCATCGAGATCGGCCCAGCACCGGTCGACGCCGTTCTGTCGAGTGAGCTCAGCATGCCGATCGAGGACCTCGACCTGTCCGTGCGCAGCTACAACTGCCTCAAGCGCGAGGGCATCAACTCGGTGAGCGAGCTCGTCGCCCTGTCGGAGACGCAGCTCATGAACATCCGCAACTTCGGTCAGAAGTCGGTTGACGAGGTCAAGGACAAGCTCGTCGAGCTCGGCCTGGCCCTCAAGGACACCGTTCCCGGATTCGACGGCGCCCACTTCTACAGCGGGTACGACGACGAAGAGAACAGCTAGAGCCACGACCATTTTGATTCTGGAGAAAACGAATAATGCCTAAGCCAACCAAGGGTCCGCGTCTCGGTGGAGGACCGGCTCACGAGCGACTTCTGCTCGCCAACCTCGCCGCCGCGCTGTTCACCCACAAGAGCATCAAGACCACGGAGACGAAGGCCAAGCGCCTGCGCCCCGTCGCCGAGCGGCTCATCACCTTCGCGAAGCGCGGTGACCTGCACGCCCGTCGTCGCGTGCTCGGTGTGATCGGCGACAAGACTGTCGTGCACGAGCTGTTCACGCAGATCGCACCGCTCGTCGCCGATCGCGACGGCGGTTACACGCGCATCACGAAGCTCGGCTTCCGCAAGGGCGACAACGCCCCGATGGTGCAGATCGAACTCGTGCTCGAGCCGGTCAACGCGAAGCCGAAGGCGAAGACCGAGACGAAGAAGCCCAAGGCTGCTGTCGTCGAGGAGGCTCCTGCCGAGGATGCCGCGGAGGACGCCGTAGTCGAAGAGCCCGCGGTCGACGAGGCTGCGGAGTCTGCCGAGGAGGCCGAGGTCGAGAGTGCCGAGGAGGCCGAAGCCGCCGACGAGGCAGCGGATGCCGACGCCGAGGTCGCCGATGCGGCCGACGGGGACGACAAGTAACAACGATCAACACGAAAGGCCTCGTTCTCGCGAACGGGGCCTTTTCGCGTTCCACCTGGAATCGGACAGGGCATTCTCGCGAGTGGTGGTCGTTCGGACCAGTGGCGGTGCCTCGGCGGGCACATTCGTCCGATTGGCCAACACTGGGCTGGGCCCTACTGTTTAAGCCATGGATCCCTCCGTCCCGCTGCGCGACCGTGTCGCCGCACCGGCAGCCCTACCGATCCCGACCGCGACGAGCGAGCTCACCTGGCGGCCGGCATCCGGCTCAGACCTCGACCTGATCCTCGACTGCGTGAGGGCCATCGACGCCGTCGACCATCCCCACTTCGTCACGCCACGAGAGGAACTCGAGGAGGACCTGGGCCGCTCCTATGTCGACCTCGAGGTGGATTCCCTCCTCGCGCTGGATCCGGATGGCCGCGTCCTGGCCTTCGGACTGGTCGTGCTGAGTCCGATCCAGGAAACCCTGGTTCGCTCGATCCTCCAGGGTGGCGTCCGACCGGAGTCCCGCGGCCGGGGGATCGGCCGGCAGCTTCTCGCCTGGCAGGAGGCACGGGCCCTTCAGCAGTTCGCCGGGTCCGACAGCGTACTGCCGGGTTGGATGATGGTGTGGACCGACGAGCGTGCGGCTTCGACCGTTCGCCTCGCAGCTCGGTTCGGCTTCCGGATCGCCCGGTTCTATCTCGAGCTGCGGAGGGATCTTTCCGAGCCGATCGTCCGTCGTGACCTCGACGGATTCGAGATCGTGCCATTCGATGCTTCAAGGGCGGAGGCCGTGCGGCTCGCGCGCAACGACGCGTTCCGCGACCACTGGGGCAGCCAGCCGACGGCGGAAGAGGACTGGAACTCCATGGTGACCCGCTCGGTGTTCCGGCCTGATCTTTCGTTCCTGGCGATCGCGCCGAGCGGCGACATCGCCGGGTTCGTGCTGAGCGAGGTCAACGAGGAGGACTTCGCAACGCAGGGGTTCAGTTCCGCGTACATCGAACTCGTCGGGGTCCCACGTGCCTACCGCAAGCGCGGGATCGCCCCCGCCCTGCTCAGCCGCACCCTCGAGGCCGTCGCCGCAGCCGGGCTGGACAAGGCGGTCCTCGACGTCGACTCCGATAGTCCTACCGGAGCACTCGGCCTCTACACCGGGGCGGGTTTCCTCGAGGCGAACCGCAGCCTGAACCTCGTAAAGGAGTTCTAGCTCCGCTACAGCGGATGCGGAGCGAGTCCGTACTCTTTGGCGGCGAGAACCGGGGGCAGCTCTGCGAGCCGCTGCAGCGCGTCGCGTACGGCGCCGGCGTAGATCCTTCCGCCGGTAGGTCCAGGATGCACCTGGTCGCGGGCGAGCGTGGCGATGTAGGGCGCGATCGCGTCGTGCCAGTTCGCCAGTTCGACGTTGCGGTACCGCTGCGCGAACACCGTGAGTTTCGCGTTCACCCCTGGAGTCCACCCTCGCGGCGCCTGGACGTTGACGACGACGATCTGGTGCTGCGGCCCGACGATGGCGCGGACCTCCTCGAGCGCCTTCTGGTCGATCGGGCCGTTCGTTCCGAGCCCGAGCAGGAGGGTAGGGCGGAGGGTTCCACTGCGGACCATCCCCCTCACGATCGCGGGGGCCTCCGCCAGCTGGCGCGAGACGACCGCATCGATCCGGATGCCGGGGAACGCAGCCTGCAACTCGGGGGCGGAAGCGAGCATGACGGAGTCGCCGATCGCCGAGATCTGGTCGCCGCCCGGGAGCACGGCAGGCAGCTCGGCGGGAGGCTCGGTCGGCTGAGGCCTCGGGTCCTCCGGCGGCGCCGGCTTCGGCGTGATCGCAGCCTTCCCGGCCTCGATGATGGCCTGAGCATCGCTCTTGCCGGGGTCCGCGGCGATGGCGGCGACGCCCGCGGCGCAGAGTGAGACGGCGACAGCGACGGCCAGGCTTCCGGTCA
>DATCXP010000150.1:0-18055 GCA_036565765.1 Terrimesophilobacter sp. | reverse complement strand
TACATCAACGGGCTCTATGCGCTGCCGCTCCTCGCTATTGTCCCGCCGACGACGATCTGGCTCGGCTACACCGGAGATGCCCGATTGGCGCTGATCATCGTCGCGGCGTTCCTGCCCTGTGCAGTGAGCACCGCCGATGGTGCGAGTTCGGTGCCGTCGAGTTTGAACGATGTCGTCGAGGTCTACCGCGTCTCGGGCTTTCGCCGGCTGATCGATCTCGTCCTTCCGTCGAGTCTGCCCTTCGTCGTCGCCGGACTTCATGTGGCCGTCGGTCGCGCGATCATCGCGGCGGTCTCGGTGGAATTCATCGCGGGACTCAATGGGCTGGGTACGTTCATCCTCCTGAATGCTCGCTCGTTCAATCAAAATACGGCGTTCGTCGGCGTGCTCGTGCTTGCACTCTTTGGGGGCCTGGCACGGGTCGCCATCATCTGGCTGCTGCGTCGATCGGCGCCGTGGCATCAACAGTGACGGCGAGTTCAACCGACTGCGATCACACTTCGTCGTGACCAATCAGAGATGGGCCCTTGCGTAAGCTGCTGGACGCACGAATTCTGAGCTGTGCAGGGTAGAGCTCGGATTCGACAGGCCTGCCTTCGATGAGATCGATCAACGTCTCCACGGCCCGGGAGCCCATGGTCGGCAGAGGAATGGAAACGCTGCTGAGCGGCACGAACATGGCCTCGCCGATGCGAGTGTCGTTGTAGCCGACGAAGGCCACGTCATCCGGAACGCGGAGGCCGAGGTCGCGCGCAGCCGCCATGAGCCCGATGGCGACATAATCGTTCGCGGCGAAGATCGCGGTGGGGCGGGGGTCCTGCACCAGAAGCGTCCTGCCGATCGCCAGCCCGCTGTCGATACCGAGCTCTGAGTCGAAGACCATGCTCTCGTCGAGCGCTATGCCTGCGGTCTGGAGCGCTCGAGTGTATCCGGCGCGGCGTGCCGTCGCCGTGGACGTGCCGGCAATTCCCGACACGTGTGCGATCCGCGAGTGTCCCCGCTCAAGAAGGTGCCTCGTCGCCAGATAGGCACCGAGTTCGTCGTCCGCACGAACCGCAATGTGGTCACCATTCGAGCGGCCCAGCAGTACGAACCTGACGTTTCTGGCGGCCAGGTCGTCGATGATCGGATCGTGCAGCCTCGCCGTCGCCAGCACGAGTCCGTCCACTCGTCGTTCCAGCAACAGTCGGACGGCGTTGCGGGTACGCGCCGGGTCGTCCCCGGTACTCACCGTTATCGCCTGGTAGCCCAATCGCAGAGCCGCGAACTCGGCGGACTCGAATACCACTGCGAGGACGTTGTCGACAAGTCGGGGGATGACCAGTCCGAGAGTCCTCGTGCGATTCGTTCGAAGACTTCGCGCCCAGGGGTTCGGATTGAAGCCCAACTCCTTTGCGATCGCTCGAACTATTGCTACCGTCTCAGCGCTCACTTTGCGAGTCGGGTTGGGGTCCAGCGCACGGGAGACCGTGGAAATATGGAGGTTCGCGCGTTCTGCGATGCTCTGCAGTGTCACAGGTGAGGCCTGCTCGCCCGGCGGCAGCGCCGCGGCGTTCGGTGGGTCTGTCAGATCCATCTTCCAGGAGCCCTTCATGGGGCCGCCCCGGCCCCTGCCGATACTGTCTCACATGAATAGCAAACGTTTGGCTCAACCCACTGTGCATCCGCGATAATTCTACCGCGCGCAGATTCCTCGAGATGGAAAATCCCGACCGAGGCTCTACTACAGCTCCATCCCGATCAGCCGGGCTCCACGAGATCGTGCACGCCGTTCAGGATCTCGTCCGGCCGGAACGGGTAGCGCTCGATCTCGGCCTGGTCGCTGATGCCGGTCAGGACGAGGATCGTGTGGAGGCCGGCCTCGATGCCGGCCACGACATCCGTGTCCATGCGATCGCCGATCATGCCGGTGTTCTCCGAGTGGGCGCCGATCTTGTTCATGGCGGAACGGAACATCATCGGGTTCGGCTTGCCGACGACGTACGGCTCCTTTCCGGTGGCCTTGCTGATGAGCGCGGCCACGGCGCCGGTTGCCGGTGTTGGACCCTCGGCGCTCGGCCCGGTCGCATCCGGGTTGGTGATGATGAAGCGCGAGCCGCCGTTGATGAGCCGGATGGCGCGCGTGATGGCCTCGAACGAGTAGCTGCGGGTCTCGCCGACGACGACATAGTCTGGGGCGGTCTCGGTCATGACGAAGCCGGCCTCATGCAGTGCGGTCGTGATGCCGGCCTCGCCGATCACGAAGGCCGATCCGCCAGGCATCTGATCCTTCAGGAACGCAGCTGTCGCGAGCGCCGAGGTCCAGATCGAGTCCTCCGGCACGTCGAGCCCACTCGCCCGGAGTCGGGCGCTCAGGTCGCGCGGGGTGTAGATGGAATTGTTGGTCAGAACGAGAAACGGCTTCCCCTGGTCGCGCCACTGCTGGATGAGTTCGGCAGCCCCCGGCAGCGGGGTGTTCTCGTGCACGAGGACGCCGTCCATGTCGGTGAGCCAGCACTCGATGTCGCTGCGGCTTCTCATGGGGCCAGCCTAGCGGCGGGTCCACCAGCGGCCCGGCCCCGCAGTGCGGCCGCGACGAGGGCGATGCCGTCATCCGGGGCGATTCCCAATTGCCGGATGCGGGCGGCGTACACTGCGGCGGCCTCCTGCGCCTGGCGCTCGGCGACGGATCCGTGACTCGACACGAACGAGCCGTGCCGCCCGCGCGTCTCGATGATGCCGTCGGCCTCGAGTTCCCGGTAGGTGCGCGCCACGGTATTCGGGGCGATTCCGAGGTCCTCGGCCAGGCGGCGGACCGTCGGCAGGCGGGTTCCCGGCGCAAGGTCGCCATTGCTCACGAGCGCGAGCAGCTGCACCCTCACCTGCTCGAACGGCGGAATCGCCGATCTCGGGTCGACCGTCAGCATCATGGCGCGGCGGTCCTCTCGGCGGATGCCGCTTCCGCGCTCTCGAGGGGGACGTTCGGCCAGAGCACGAAGCGGAAGTGGCTCTGCGCCCCTCCGAAGCCGAAGCTGAGGAGAATCAGGAGAAAGCCCCAGGTGAACAGCTGCGAGCCCAGTCCCATGCTCCACGTGGTGCCGGCGATCGCGTCGAGGCCCTGCAGCATACCGAGCCCCGCGGCGGCAACGGCCAGCCAGGCGATGATCGATCCGAACATCCACAGTGCGCGAAGTGTGTCGGCCCGGAAGGCATCATCCCACGCCAGCTCCAGTTCGCTGCGGGCCGGCTGCGGCTGGTCGAGCACCCGGCGCGCCAGCAGTGCGCCGGCGATCGTGAGGACCAGCGCGGCGGCCAGCGTCGGAAGTGCTGCGCTCAGGATGAAGGTGGAACCGTCGATGAGGCCGGTCAGGCCGAGCACCGACCCCGCCAGGCACAGCCCCGCCGCCACCAGCAGGAGTGCGCACGGCATCCGGAGCCGTCGTGGGCTGATGTAGTCGTGGAGGGTCACAGTGATCGCTCGGGCGACGCGCACGGCATCAGGATGGCGGCGGAACAGCGACTCCCGCAGGGCCACGATCGCCGCGCCGGCGCACATCCCGCTGAGCGTCAGGGGAAGGGTCACGAGCCAGATCGTGGGGGCGGAGGCACTGGCCGGATCGAGGTAGACGACAACCGCAGAGGCGAGGATTCCGAGTAGTCCGCCGGCCATCATCGCCGCGGTCCGGTGCAGGATCCGCCGTTCGGCGGCCGCGGCGATCTCATCGCTGACGAGTGGGAGCTCGATCGTGTGGCTGAACCGGTACACGAGTGCGCGCCGGTATCGAGAGCGCGACAGCGCGAACAGTACGCCGAGAGTGAAGAGCGCCAGGAGCGCATGGATGCCCCACATGAGACTCAGTTCGAATGGCATCGTTCCTCATCTTCCCGTGATCGCGGCCTCGGACAACTTCTTGTGCGACATCTGTATCAATGTAGCAATACAAACTGTCTTCGTCAATCCTCCGAGGCCACGCCGTCGATGGGACGCGACCCTCTGCTCAGGACGTCATGACGTGACCGGCCGGACGCCTTCCGCTCCGGACGGCGCCGCCTGACCGGATAGTCTGCGGGGGTGAACTTGCTGTGGCGCACCATCCTGCATTTCCTCTTCTCAGACCGGCGACCGGTGAGCAGCCCGTTCGACGTCGTGACGAGCAGGTTCAGGGTTCTGCCGACCGACCTCGACGTCTACGGCCACATGAACAACGGGCGTTACCTCTCGATCTCCGACATCGGGCGCTTCGACCTGCTGCGGCGGGGCGGCCTGTGGAAGCATCTGCGCCGACACGGCTGGTATCCGGTCGTCGCCAGCTCCACGATCAGCTATCGCAAGTCGCTCCAGCCTTGGCAGAGGTTCACCGTCGAGAGTCGGTTCCTGGGTTACGACGAGCGCAATGTGTATCTCGAGCAGCGGTTCGTCGTTGCGGGGGAGGTCTATGCCCGCGCGTACTTCAGAGGCCGGTTCCTGAAGCGTGGCGGCGGGCACGTGACGATGCCTGAACTGATCGAACTCATCGGTGACATCCCTGGCGGGATCTCGGTTCCGCCCTGGCTCCTGCAGTGGGGGTCGGATGTCGCACTGCCGTCGACGAAGGCGCCCGCTCCGAGCGAGTGGCCCTGACGGTTGTTCCCCGTGCCGCTACCCCTCTGAGAGCGGCCTGCACGCCGGCGGGTTGATGGCTTCGAGCACCCGGTCGGATGCGCTCCCCAGCGCGGCCTTCTCGTCGTCGGTCAGCACGTCGAAGAACAGGTCCCGGATGGTGCTCGTGTGCTTGCGCATCGCACCGAGTACCGCGCGGCGGCCGTCGCTCGTGAGGCCGATCCAGGTGCCGCGCAGATCGTCCTCGCACTCGCTGCGCTCGACGAGCCCGCGGGATTCCATGCGCGTGACCTGGTGCGAAATACGACTCTTCTCCCAGCCGATGCGCTCCGAGAGGTCGCGGCTGCGCAGCCTGCGCTGAGGCGACTCGAACAGGGAGAGCAGGATCTCGTAGTCGGGGGCGGAGATCCCGGCATCCCGTTGCAGCTGGTCCTCCAGGGCGCGGTCGAGTTGCCGTCGCATGGCGTAGAACTTCCGCCAGACGGCCCACTCTTCTTCGCTGACCTCGGAAACTTCGGACATCCTGAGACATTCTATCCAGATGTTGACTTGTCAACCAAGGGTGAATTATGGTGATGTGTCACCAAGACTGGTGACGCGCTCCACAACGAAAGGACATCCGTGTCGGACCTCAGGATCGGAATCATCGTCGGCACCACTCGCCCGGGCCGCGCCAGTTATGGCGTAGCCGAATGGGTCAAGGACAACGCCAAGGCCGACGGCGTCGAGTTCGAACTCGTCGACATCGCCGACTACAACCTCCCCGTGCTTGACGAGCCCTACCCGGCAGCCATGCAGCAGTACCAGCACGAGCACACCAAGAAGTGGGCAGCCAAGATCGACGAGCTCGACGGCTACATCTTCGTCACGGGAGAGTACAACCACACCATCCCGGCCGCGCTCACCAACGCCATCGCCTATGCGGGCCTCGAGTGGCACAACAAGGCCGCCGGCATCGTGAGCTACGGCAGTATGGGCGGTGTGCGCGCCAATGAGCACCTGCGCCAGGTGCTTGCCGAGCTTGAGATCGCCGATGTTCGCCAGAACGTCATGCTTTCGCTCTTCTCCGACTTCGAGAACTTCTCGATCGCGAAGCCGGCCGAGGCCCATCTCGCCGAGTTGCAGAAGCAGGTCGACCAGCTCGCCGCTTGGGCACGTGCACTCCAGCCGCTCCGCGCCGAGGACGAGGCCATCGCCGCCTGACGCACTTTCCCAAATGAAGGCATTCCCGCATCCGGCTCCCGGACGATCAGTGCGCCGAGCCGGCCGATCGTGGGAATGCCTTCATTTGGGTTAAGCGGCTAAGCCTCGTGGCTGCGGTGGATGAGCTTCGACAGCACGATCGCGGAGCGCGTGTGGTCGACGTTGGGTGCGAGTCGCACCCGTTCCAGCGCCACCTCGAGGCTGGCGATGTCGCGAGACCGCATGTGCACGATCGCGTCTGCGCTCCCGGTCACCGTGCCGGCGTCCACGACCTCCGGCACAGCGGAGAGGATGCGGCGCAGATCCTCCGGTGAGACGGTGCCGCGGCAGAACAACTCGACATAGGCCTCGGTGGCGAGACCGTCGACGTTCGGATCGACCTGGATCGTGAACCCCCGAATGACCTTGTCGGCCACGAGCCGGTCGACCCGGCGCTTGACGGCGGAGGCGGAAAGTCCGATCACCTCGCCGATGTCGCCGTACCCGGCTCTGGCATTCTGGCGGAGGAGGTCGATGATGCCGTAGTCGAGGCTGTCCATGGGCACACTTTACGGTGAATCGTTGTGCTTCGGCGAGTCACCACGCAGGATCGGTGCGCCTTGCGATCGGAAACCCCTGATGCCTGCGTGTGAAACTGGGTGGAACAGTGCACGAAGGAGTCCATTGTCCGCATCATCCGTCGTGCCGGTCGCGGATGCCGCGGTGGACTTCATCCGTCAGCTTCGCGCGAACGGCTACAACCCGGTCCCCGTCGATCTGTCCGAGCTGCTCAAGGGCGGCGGCGGGATCAAGTGCTGCACGCAGGAACTGCGCAGAAGCGTCGGATAGCCCTCACGGCGCGAATTCTTGCGCGGCCGTCGCGCAGGTCGGAGATTTACTGCGGTATCCGGCGGGAAACATCAGATACCACCGTGCGAGACTTAAACCGGCGTCCCGCGGATGGGGCTCGTGCGAGTGACGATGTCCGCCAGAATCGAACGAGAGGCACCATGAGCGACACCCTCACCAAGAACCAGGCGGAAGCCCCCGAGCGTCACGCCACGAAGCGGACCGTGCTCATGTGCCGCCCCGACTACTTCACCGTGAGCTACCGGATCAACCCCTGGATGCATCCGGAGACCCCGACCGACACCTCGCTCGCGGTCGCGCAGTGGCAGGTGCTGTACCAGACCTACCTGGATCTCGGGTTCGACGTGCAGCTGGTCGACCCGATAGAGGGTCTGCCCGACATGGTCTACTCCGCCAACGGCGGCTTCGTTCTGGACAACATCGCCTATGGTGCGAACTTCACCTATGCGCAACGCCAGCCAGAGGGTCCCGCCTACATGGACTGGTTCCGGGCGCACGGCTACGACGTGCGCGTGCCGAAGGAGGTCAACGAGGGCGAGGGCGATTTCCTGCTGGTCGGGGACGTCATCCTGGCCGGCACCGGATTCCGCAGCGCCTCGGGCAGCCACCAGGAGGTCGCCGCGATCTTCGGCCGCCCCGTCATCAGCCTCGAGCTCGTGAACCCCAGCTTCTACCACCTCGACACGGCGATCGCCGTGCTCGACCCTTCCCCCGCGCCCGGTGAGAAGGCGAACATCGCCTACCTGCCGTCCGCGTTCAACGAGCAGGGGCTCGCCGTTCTGCGTGAGCGGTATCCGGATGCGATCATCGTGAACGAGGAGGACGCCTCGGTACTCGGCCTCAACTCCTACTCCGACGGCTACAACGTCGTGATCGCCTCACGTGCGAAGGACTTCGAGCGCCAGCTTCGCGCGCGAGGCTACAACCCGATCGGTGTCGACCTGTCTGAGCTGTTGCTCGGCGGAGGGGGTGTGAAATGCTGCACGCTGGAGCTGCGCCGGTGAGTGCGGGGGCGTCAGGGGCATCTGCTGGTGCGGTGGCGACATCCGAGAAGGTCTCCGCCGATAGAGGCCCGGCCGCACCCGAGACCTTTGACAAGTCCTCCGCAGCCGGCAGCGCCAAGGGTGCTAGTGCCAGCGCCGCGGCGATCGGGCTAGAAGAAGAGCACGCCGCACACAACTATCACCCGCTGCCGGTCGTGGTCGCCCAGGCCGACGGCGCCTGGGTGACGGATGTCGAAGGCCGCCGTTACCTCGACTGCCTCGCCGCGTACTCGGCCGTGAACTTCGGCCACGGGCATCCGGCGCTCCTGGCCGCAGCCAAGGCCCAGCTGGACCGCGTCACCCTCACGAGCCGCGCGTTCCACAACGACCAGCTCGGTCCGTTCGTCACGGCGCTCGCGAAGCTTGCCGGCAAGGAGATGGTCCTCCCGATGAACACCGGCGCAGAGGCCGTCGAGTCCGGCATCAAGGTCGCCCGTGCCTGGGGCTACCGCGTGAAGGGCGTCGCGGCCGGCCAGGCGAACATCATCGTGGCCGAGGGGAACTTCCACGGACGTACAACGACGATCATCAGCTTCTCGAGCGATCCGGATGCCCGAAACGACTTCGGTCCGTACACCCCCGGCTTCCGCTCGGTGCCCTACGGCGACGCGGCGGCCATGGAGGCGGCGATCGATGAGAACACCGTCGCGGTGCTGATCGAGCCGATTCAGGGCGAGGCGGGAGTCGTCGTCCCGCCGGACGGTTACCTTGCCGCGGTGCGCGAGCTGACGACGAAGAACAACGTCCTGTTCATCGCCGACGAGATCCAGAGCGGACTCGGCCGCACCGGGGCGACGTTCCAGTGCGACAACGCCGGTGTGGTGCCGGATCTGTACCTGCTCGGCAAGGCGCTCGGCGGCGGGATCGTCCCGCTGTCCGCCGTCGTGGGCAACCGCGACATCCTCGGCGTGCTGCGCCCCGGCGAGCACGGGTCGACC
Organism: Terrimesophilobacter sp.; assembly: GCA_036565765.1. Classification (GTDB taxonomy): domain Bacteria; phylum Actinomycetota; class Actinomycetes; order Actinomycetales; family Microbacteriaceae; genus Terrimesophilobacter. The sequence continues at coordinate 9,443 of DATCXP010000150.1, read as the reverse complement.
TTCGGCGGCAACCCGCTCGCCGCCGCGGTCGGGCTCGCCGTGATCGACCTGCTCGAGACGGGTGAATACCAGAAACGTGCCCGAGAACTCGGCGACCGGATGCACACGGAACTCGGAGCGCTCATCGGCTCCGGTGTCGTGGCCGTGCGCGGGGTCGGCCTGTGGGCGGGCATCGACATCGACCCGGCGCTCGCGACGGGTCGGAGAGTGTGCGAGCTGCTCATGGAGCGCGACGTTCTCGCGAAGGACACGCACGGCTCCACCATCCGCCTCGCGCCGCCGATCGTGATCTCTCCCGAGGACCTCGACTTCGCAGTCGAGCAGCTGAAGGCGGTGCTCGAGGAGCTGCGCGGCTGAGTAGTCGAACTGCGAGACGGTACCGTATCGGTACCATGGTTGGTACCATGTGCTCATGGCTACGAATCTCAGGCTGCGTGCGGAGACCGAGAACGCGCTGCGCGCCGAGGCGGAGCGCACCGGCCGCTCGCAGCAGGAGCTGATCCGCGAGGCGCTCGACCGCTATCTCGGTGTCGGGATGACGCCTGGCTCCCGATCGATGGACCGGCTCATCGCGAGTGGAGCGGTGATTCCGCCCGAGGTTCCCTACCGGCGACCACATCGGCTCATCACGCTCCCCGATGGCATTACCTCGCTGGATCTGCTCGATCGAGAAGACCGGTTCTGAGTGAGGATCTACTTCGACAGCAGTGCCCTCATCAAACGAGCGATTCGGGAGAAGGAATCTGCTGGATTTATCGAGGCCATCGACCGGTGGACCTCGGAGCGAGCCGCGATGTTCTCGTCGACCTTGGCGTGGATAGAGGTAACGAGGACGATTCGATCGCGCCTCGATGACGAACCTCCCGCAGAGGTCATCCAGTTGATCGAGAATGCCGTGGCGGGTATTGCCGAATGTCCCATAACCGAGCAGGTTTCCGACATCGCCCGCCGCCTCGGCCCGTCGACTCTGCGCAGTCTCGACGCCATCCACCTCGCGACGGCGACGCTCGTGGGGGCTGACCTCGTCTGTGCTTACGACACGCGGCTTCTCACGTCCGCGAGCGAGCTCGGGTTTCGCACGATCTCGCCGGGGAGCTAGAGGCGCCGACCGAGCACGTAGCGCTGGATGGCGATGACGGCGGCCCCTCTGCACCACTCGGTGTCATCGCCCGGTGTCGTCACGAGGTCGAGTGCGTGGGCTCGCGGGTCGCGATCTTCCCCGATTCCGCGCTGGATCGCTTCAGCGGCGACCTCCACCAGGCGAACTCCCTCCCCGCCCAGGATGATCCTTTCCGGGGCCGTCAGGTTGGCAACGGCGGCAAGCATTCGGCCGAGCCCATGCCCCGCGTCGTCGACGACACGCCGGGCGGCGGGTTCGCCGGCGAGCGCGAGGTCGAGCGCATCCTCGTAGCCGATGTCCCGCTCCAGCGCGGCGGAGACGGCCTGGGTGATGGCCGACTGGGTGAGGACGGTTCGCGCGCAGCCGCGATGTCCTGCAGGGCACAGCGGCCCGAACGGGTCGATCGGCCAGTGCCCGACCAGCCCGATGCCGGAATCGGCATCGACGACGAGTCGGTCATGGATGACGAGTCCGTACCCGATGCCGGCACCGAGCGTGAGGACGGCGAACCGATCGAGCCCGCGCCCGGCTCCGAACCAGTGCTCCGCCTCGGTGAAGGCGACCACGTCGTTCTCGATCACCGTGGGAATGCCGGTGCTTGCCTCCAGCATGGCTCCGAGCGGCACATCCTCCCACTCCAGGAAGGGGGCGCTCCTGACGACGGCATGATCGGTGACGAGGCCGCCGATTCCGACACCGAGAGCGGTGATGGAGGGGGCCCCTTCGGCCAACTCCCTGGCCAGCTGAGTGATCACCGCGGCTACGTCAGCCGGCTCTCGTGAGGAGAGCGTTGCGGATGCCGTGGTCAGGACGTTGGCGCGCAGGTCGGTCGTGACGCCGAGGACGCCGGTCCCGGTCAGTTTCATTCCGATGAAGTGGCGGGAGTCCGCGACGACATCGAGTGGTCGGGAGGGGCGGCCGGCACGGCCGTCGGTGCGTTCCTCGACCTCCACCAGAAGCCCGGCCTCGATGAGCGGAGCGCTGAGGCGGGTGAGGGATCCGGGAGAGAGATCGAGGCGCCGGGCGATCTCGCTCCGGGAGAGCGGGCCGTTGATGAGGACCTCGAGCGCGACGGATTGCGACGGGCCCGACTCCGGGGTCCAGGGTGGTGTCGCGATTCTCACGAGTGGCCTTTCCGGTGGCGGTGTTCCAGAGTGACACACAGAGTTATTTCCGTCAACAAAGATACCAGGAGAGTTTTACCGCGGAATACTAACGCTTGACACGTAATTACTTTTGCTATAAAACTAACTCCAGGCACCACTCCTCCGCTCTCACCTCCCTTGAGGACGGGGCTTCGATAACGACAGGAGTATTCGCAATGAAGCGTTCCACCACACTCGGATCGGCTGTGGCCATCGCAGCGTCTCTCGCGCTGCTGGCCACGGGCTGCTCCGCAGACACCGGCGCAGGCGATGGCACCGTCGACAACCCGGTCACGATCACCTTCTGGGGCTCCTACGGCAACGGGGGAAACTCCACGCAGCAGGACACCCTCAACAAGACCCTTATCCCCGCCTTCGAGAAGGAGAACCCGGGTATCAAGGTCAAGTACGTCGACATTCCCTATGACGACCTGCTCCAGAAGCTGACGACAAGCGCCGCGGGCGACGAGCTCCCGGACCTGGTGCGCGCGGATCTCGGATGGGTTCCCCAGTTCGCCGACCTCGGCGTGCTCGTTCCCCTGTCCGACGCGATGAGCGATTTCCAGAAGCTCGCCGACGCTACGTACCCCGGATCGCTCTCGACCAACCTCTACGAGGGCAAGTACTACGGCCTCCCACTCGACACCAACACGCGCGTGCTCATCACCAGCCAGGCGGCACTGGATGCTGCGGGCGTGACCGCTCCTCCGGCAACCTTCGACGACCTCAAGGCGATGGCCGCGAAGCTCAAAGGCACCGGCATCTCGATCTTCGCGGACGGTGGGCTCGGCGCGTGGAACATCTCACCCTGGATCTGGTCCGGCGGAGGCGCGATCACCGATGAGAAGCTCACGAAGTCGACGGGCTACCTCGACAGCGCGAAAAGCGTCGCCGCCGTGCAGATGCTCGTCGACCTCTACAGCGAGGGACTCATTCCGAACCTCATCACGGGGAACGCGGGTGCGACCGGAACGTCGGACGGACTGCCCGGTGGCAACTACGCGACGATTCTCGACGGACCGTGGATGCAAGGCGTGTGGAGCGGACAGTACCCCGACTTCAAGCCCATCTACGCTCCGGTGCCCGCGGGTCCCGGCGGCTCGATCAGCGTCGTCGGCGGCGAGGACATCGTTCTGACGGCGACGTCGAAGCATCAGGATGCTGCCATCAAGTTCATACGGTTCACCCAGAGCGAGCAGTTCCAGATCGAGATGGTCAAGACTGGGCAGATGACGGTCATCCCCGCGTTCGCCGACCAGCAGGCCGGCATCGCCGACTACTACTCCACGTTCGCCAAGCAGTTGACGACCGCGAAGTCGCGCGTGGCCATCCCACAGGCCTCGAAGGTGGACGCGATCCTCTCCACCGAGCTCACTCCCGCATTCGAGGGCACAGTCTCGGTAAAGGACGCGCTCAGCAAGGCTGCCGCGCAGATCGATCAACTGCTGGCAGGAAAATAGCGGTCTTGACCACCATCACGACCGAGAAGACCGTGACCGGTCGTGCAGCGGAGAGCTCCGCTGCACGACCCTCGCCCGCCCGCCGGCGGCCCACCGGCCGCGGGATGCGAACCGGCCTCACCCCCTACCTCTTCGTCGCCCCTGGCGCGATTCTGTTCTCCGTCATGATCGTCTACCCGATCGTGCAAGCCGTGCAGATGAGTTTTTTCGACTGGAAGATCATCGGCAGCGCGACGAGCGAGTTCCTCGGGCTCGGCAACTACATCCGTGCCTTCCAGGATGAGCACTTCTGGCTCAGCCTGAGCAACAGCGGGATCTACATGTTGTTCACGGTGCCACCGCAAATCGTCCTTGGTCTCGCGGTCGCTCTCCTTCTCAAGAAGAAAAGTCCTACCCAGCCGCTGTTCCGGGTTCTCTTCTACCTTCCGGTGGTCACGAGTTGGGTCGTCGTGTCACTGCTTTTCAAATATCTCTTCGCCGACAGCGGTCTCATCAACTTCACGCTCGGGGACTTCCTGCACCTCACGAGCGGCGACACATCGTGGCTCGCTGGCCGGTGGACCGCTCTGGCCGCCATCTGCGCCCTAGGCGTCTGGAAGGGGATCGGCTGGGCGATGATGATCTTCCTCGCGGGGCTCCAGGGGGTCCCCCAGGAACTCGAGGAAGCGGCGACAGTCGACGGGGCGAACCGTTGGCAGCGATTCCTCGCAGTGACCCTGCCCGCGATCTGGCCGGCCATGCTCTTCGTCGTCGTCATGCTCGTGATCGGCGGTTTCAACGTGTTCACCTCCGTTCTGCTCATGACCGGCGGCGGCCCGGCCGGACAGACGGATGTCGTGCTCACCTACATGTACCAGCAGGCCTTCTCCTTCCTCGACTTCGGTTACGGATCGGCCCTTTCCGTCATCCTGACCCTTATCGTTTTCGTAGTCGCCGTCATCCAACTCAGGCTGTTCCGGGACCGTAGCGGGGAGAACCTGGCATGACGCGCCGCCTCTCGTCCCGCGGCCATGCGTCCACGCGCAGTGTCTCGACCACCTTCCGCTATGTCGCGCTCGTGGTCGGCGCGCTCGTGATGATCACGCCGTTCATCTATATGGTGTCGACGAGCTTCAAGGCGCAGGCCTACGTCCTCACTTTTCCGCCGCAGTTCATTCCCGATCCGGCGACGACCGACAACTACGTGCAGGCGCTGACCACCCAGAACTTCGGACTGTACTTCCTGAACTCGATCATCGTCTCGGTCATCGCCACCGCGGCATCCGTCCTCGTGAGCTCGATGATGGCCTACGCGTTCGCGCGCTTCAGCTTCCCCGGCCGGGAGCTGATCTTCCGAGTGCTGCTGATCGGGCTGATCGTGCCGGCGATGATGCTCATCATCCCGCAGTTCATCCTTGCCAAGCAGCTGCACCTGCTCGACTCGCTTCTCGGCCTGATCGTGTTCTATACGGCTGGAACGCTCGCCCTCAACACGTTCCTGCTGCGTGGCTTCTTCGAATCGATCCCCTGGGAGCTCGACCAGGCGATGCAGGTCGACGGAGCTAACGCGTGGGTCCGCTACTGGAGGCTCGCTCTCCCACTCGCGAAGCCGGCGCTCGCGACCGCCACGATCTTCACCTTCCTCTCCTGCTGGGACGAGTTCGCCTGGGCGCTCACGATCATCAATACACCGGAGCACCTCACCCTGCCGGTCGCGATTCAGCTGTTCCAAGGCCAGAACGCCACCCAATGGGGTCTGGTATTCGCTGCCTCCCTCATCGCGGTGATACCGGTGATCGTCGTCTTCCTCGTTTTCCAGCGGTACTTCGTTCAGGGCCTCACGGCCGGGGCCGTCAAAGGATAGAAATGACCACAATGCTTTCGCCGCAGGACATCGTCGATCAGAGCCTGCGGGTGATCACCGATGGCCAGGCGGAGTCCGGAGCCTATATCGCGAGCCCCAACTTTCCGCAGTACCACTTCGCCTGGTTGCGCGATGGCGCGTACTGCGCCCTCGCGATGGATGCCGCCGGCCGCCCGGACTCTGCGGCCGCGTTCCACGATTGGGTGGCGCGCGTTGTGGAGAAGCAGGCGGACCGCATCCGATCCCTCGTGCACCGGCTCGAGCGCGACGAGGTCCCGGACGGACAGGAGATGATGCCGACGCGATACACGCTCGACGGCGAGACGGAGCACGTCGATGGCGAGTCCTGGCCAAATTTCCAGCTCGACGGTTACGGCACCTGGCTGTTCGCCCTGCATTCGCATTACGGCGCCGACCTCCCCGCGCGGCTGCTGCCGGCGGTGGGGTTGGTCACGGACTACCTGGTCGCAGCGTGGATGCTCCCCTGCTTCGATTATTGGGAGGAGTCCGGAGAGCGGCAGCATACCTCCACCCTCGCAGCGGTAGCGGCCGGGTTGAAGGCTGCGAGCCGGCTGCTCGGCCGGTCGGAACTCGACCGCGTCGCGGCCGGAATCCTCGACTACACCCTTGAGAACTGCGTCAAGGATGGTGTGCTCGGCAAGGGCCCGGACGACGCGCGCGTCGACGCGAGCCTGGTATCCCTCGCGACACCGTTCTCCCTCCTCGACCCTGGGCACCCGGTCGTGCTGGCGACCGTCGAGAAGATCAGGACCGATCTCGCCTCGCCGACCGGCGGCATCCGGCGCTATCGGGGCGACACCTACTTCGGCGGAAATCCCTGGCTGCTGCTCACGGCCTGGCTCGGCTGGCACGATCGGCTGAGCGGCAACGAGCACGGGCATGCCTCGGCACGGAACTGGGTGCTCGACAACGCCTCGACCGGTGGCGCGCTCGCGGAGCAGATCCTCCACGAGCCGCAGGACGCCGCGTTCGTCGGGCCCTGGCTTGAGCGGTGGGGACCGGTTGCGAACCCTCTGCTGTGGTCGCATGCCAAATTCATTCTCATGGAATCAGGGGCGAAGGCAATGACGTGGAACTGATCCCGGGGCACTCCCACTACGCGCCCGGCTCCGAGGTCATCCTCGAACTCTCCGTGCCCGCCGCGGTTGACGGCGTGATCGTCGTCACGAAACTGCATGAGGTCGTCCGAACGGTGCCGGTCGCCAACGGGGCGACCAGGGTGCACCTCGGTGGTTTCGACCGGGGCGGGTACGGAGTCCGGCTCGGGGAGCACCGGACGGCCTTCGACGTTCTGGAGAGCCCGTTCGAACGTCCCCGCTACGGATTCGTGGTGACGCTCAGCGACGATGCGGACATCGAGGCGGTCACCCGGAACTTCCGCCGTCTGCACCTGAACCTCGCGCAGTTCTACGACTGGGGCTACCGGCACTCCCAGCTCATGCCGCCGGAGGATCACTACGTCGACCCGCTGGGTCAGGAGCGCGACCTGCAGGTCGTGAACCGGATGGCGCGCGCACTCGAAGACGCCGGTACCGTACCGCTCGGCTACTCGGCCGTCTATGCGATCGGCAGCAGTGAGGTCGCGGAGTGGCCGAACTCGCTGCTGCTGCGCGCGGACGGAGAACCGTACCGCCTCGGCGAGGACTTTCTGGTACTCGTCGACCCCGCGGAGCCACGCTGGCTCGAGCACTACCTGGGCCGGCTCGAGGAGGTGATTGCGAGGAGCGAGCTGCGGGGCTTCCACCTGGACCAGTACGGCTGGCCGAAGTTCGCCATCCGTTCCGACGGTGCGCACATCGACCTTGCAGAGTCCTTTGTGACCCTGCTGGCGGCGGTCAGGGAGCGCCTGCCCGCCGCGCTGTTCATGTTCAATAACGTGAACGATTTCCCCACCTGGGCGACGGCGACCTCGCCACAGGACGCCACCTACATCGAAGTGTGGGAGCCGCACTCCACACTCCAAGATCTCGCCACGCTCGCAGTGAATGCCCGTGCGGCCCGGCCTGAGCATCCTCCGATCCTCTCCGCGTACCTCAGCTGCTACGACAAGGACGAGTCGCGCGCGAACAACGCCGCCGGGCTTGTCATGGCGACGGCGTTCTCCCATGGCGCGAGCCACCTGCTGCTCGGGGAGTCCGGCAATGTGCTCACCGACCCCTACTATCCGAGGAACCACCGCTTGCGGGCGGAGAGCCTCGACTTCTTCGCGCGCTGGTATGACTTCGGAGTCCGCTACGGCGATCTGCTGTTCGACCCAGCCACGCAGGACGTCACCGAATCATTCACCGGCGGCATCAACGAGGACGTCGTGTTCGAGAGTGCGGGGTCGAACGGCGCCGAGTTCTCGACGAAGGCGATTTCTGGGACGATCTGGACACGCGTCGTGCGCACCCCGCTCGGGCTCGTCATCCATCTGGTCAACCTGGTCGGCCAGACGGAAACCGTCTGGGACGCCGGAAAGGGCGATCCCGTCCGGCAACGCGGAATCACCGTGAGTCTGGCGATGGTCGGAAAGGATGCGAGGCTCTACTTCGCGACGGTGGACTCCCCCGACCTGATCGAACTGACGCCGGCCGGCATCGCCGCCGGCCGGCAGGAGAACTCGCTCTCCGCGGGGCAGGCCGGCGTGAGCTTCTCACTGCCGGAATTCGGTGAATGGGCGGTGCTCTTCCTGCCCACCGGTGAGTTCGCGTGAGTGTTTCTCCCGAGATTTCTGAGAGGAGGCTGGTGACCGCGCCAGGGAAGATCATCGCGGTCTAATCTATGAGCAACGGGTCAGGACAGGGGAGGGTCGTGGACACCATCATCGAACATGAGCCGCCGTATTCGGTCGGCTACTTTGTCGGAAGTCTCTCCTCCGAGTCGATCAATCGGCGGCTGTCGAAGGCGCTCGTCGCCCTCGCTCCGCCCGAACTGGAGTTCACGGAGATCCGGATCGGGGAGCTTCCGCTGTACAACCGCGACCTCGACGCCGACTATCCACCGGTCGCACGTGAATTCAAGGCGGCTATCGCGGCGAAGGATGCCGTGCTGTTCGTGACTCCGGAGTACAACCGCTCGATCCCCGGTGCCCTCAAGAACGCGATCGACTGGGCCAGCCGCCCGTACGGGACCAACTCGTTCACCGGTAAACCCTCCGCCGTCATCGGCGCGTCGACCGGTGCGATCGGCACCGCGGTGGCCCAGCAGAACCTGCGCAGCGTCATGAGCTTCTGCAACTCTCCTCAGATGGGAGCGCCGGAGGCGTACATCCAGATGACGCCGGGGCTCGTGACCGACGACGGCGAGGTCACCAACGACGGCACCCGGGACTTCCTCGCGAACTACATGAACGAATTCAGCATCTTCATCCAGCGCGTGCTCACGGTAGTGCCGAAGAATCCCGCCTAGCAGCGTGACAGACGTCGTCGCCAACCAGCCGCCGCCGCGGGTCGGCGTTGACGAGTTCGGGCTCAACCGGGCCCTCGTCGAGGCCGTCGCGCACTATGACGCCGAGTGGGCGCTCGGTGAGCTGCACGAGGCGGGCCAGCTCGTCGGCAGTGCCGCGTTCCAGAGCGATGCGGAGCTCGCGAACCGGCATGAGCCGACGCTTCACACGCACGACAGGTGGGGCAATCGCATCGACGAGGTCGAGTACGACGAGTCCTATCACCGGATCATCGCTTCAGCCGTCGCCCACGGTGCGCACACGAGCGCCTGGGCGGATCCGAAACCGGGAGCGAATGTCGCCCGCGCCGCCATGTTCATGCTGTTCGCGCAGGTCGAGCCGGGGCACGCCTGTCCCATTTCGATGACGCATTCGGCGGTTCCGGCGCTCGCCGCGTCCCCGGAGCTGGAGGCGGAGTGGCTGCCCC
>DATCXP010000145.1:0-20332 GCA_036565765.1 Terrimesophilobacter sp. | reverse complement strand
GCATGACGAGGGCGAGGCGGGAGCCGACGGCTGCAGGGTCGTCGTGACCCCACCCCCGACGACCAGCGCGAGGGCGAGCGCTCCCACGAGAACCGGAGCGGCAAGCGTCGAGCTGGCTCCGAGGCCCAGAGCCACGGATGGGGCGCCGGCCCCCGCCACGGCGAGGGCGTCGAAAGCGGGCGGCATCGTGGGAATCGCCAACTGAGCCGCGGCAGCACCGGCCGGTGCGCTCAATGATGCGAGAAGCGTTCCGCCCACCGTCCCACCGAGGAGAAGCGGAAGCATGACGAGGGCGAGGCGGGAGCCGACATCCTCGACCTCCTCGGAGATGATCCCGCACTTCGTGCAGCCGAGCAGGTGCCGGTCGATGCGCGCCTGCTCCCGATCGGTGAGCGAGTGCCTCGCATTCTCGCCCAGTCGCTGGATGGTCCAGCGGCAGTCGTCCGTCGCTCCGGCGTCGAAGATGTGGGCCTGCAACCAGGCCTTCCGCAGTCCCTCACGGGCACGATAGGACAGCGCGGCAACGCCGTTGGCTGTGATCCCGAGAACCGGGGCGACCTCGTGCGGGTCCATCCCCTCGACCTCGGTGTACCAGAGGACGGCCTGCCACCGCTCCGGCAGACTGCGGAACGCACGCACGGTGAGCGAGCGGTCCAGGGCGGCCGCGGAAGGATCCTCCGGGAGCCGCTCGTCCTCGAACGCGTCGATGTCCTCGACCTGCACGTCCCGGCTGTTCCCGCCCCAGCGGCTCGCGAGGTTCCTGATGGTCGTGTACAGGTACGGACGGAACGCACCATTCGGGCCGCCGCCGTCCAGGATCGCCTGGTAGATGCGGGTATAGGCCTCCGAAACCAGGTCGTCGGCGTCGAGGCTCGAGGTGAACTGCCGGGCAACCCGAAGCCCCGAGCGCGCGTGGCGTTCCCACAGCTCGGCGAAGGCCGCCCGGTCGCCGGCACGCGCCAGCAGAACGAGCGACTCGTCTGACGTCGTCGCCCCCTGGCTGCTCTGCTGTGCCATCCGAACCCCCGTTTGGAGCGTCAGAGCCCATCCACCGGATGGCTCCGACCTGGCTCAAGTATTGCTCTAATTCGCCGTTGCTGCTAGTGGAAGTTGAGATGGTGCCCCCGCCGGCCGCGGTCGTACGCGCGGGTAAGCGGGTATCGGGGTGCAGCTGGGCGGGGGCTACCATCTCGCGCTATTCGGGTTGCGCGGTACCAGTATGCCAGTATTTCACTTCACATGTGTACCCCAAATGGTCCCCAATATTGGGGACGCCGATTTCCCGTCCAATTCGAGCCGAAAATACGCCAGATTAGGCTTGCTGCATGGCATGGATGAAGAAGTTCATCGCGTGGGCGAAGACGCTCAAGCCCGTCCGGGTCCTCCTCCATTTCTCGGACTCTCGCGGATTCCTGCTCGCCGCCGGCCTCTCCTACCATTCGATCTTCGCCGTGTTCGCAGGCGTCTGGGTCGGGTTCGCAACGTTCGGGCTCGTCCTGCGTCAACATCCGGCACTGAGCGACGCATTCTTCGGCCTGGTCTCCCGCGCCGTGCCCGGCCTGTTGTCCTCGGCGACGACAACCGGGGCGATCGATCCGCGGGACCTCCTCGAGATCCAGGCGCTCAGCTGGACCGGGGCCATCGCCGCGGTCGGGCTCCTGCTCACCGGGCTCGGCTGGCTCTCCTCCTGCCGCGATGCGATCCGCGCGCTGTTCTCCCTGCCTGCCGCCACGGGGAACTTCCTGCTCCTGAAGCTCAAAGACCTCGGCCTCGCGTTCGGATTCGGCGTGGCGCTGCTCGTGTCATCCGCCCTGCTCGTGCTCAGCACGCGAGCGCTCGGCTTCACGCTGAGCCGGCTGGGCATCGACGAACACTCCCCGATCGCCACCCTTCTGGGCGGAGGGATCGGCCTTCTGCTCATGTTCCTGCTCGACACGGCGGTTCTCGCGACGCTGTACCGGATCCTCTCCGACCTGCAGATCCCTCTGCGCCGCCTGCTCGCCGGCGCTCTGATCGGGGCGATCGGACTCGGCGTCCTCAAACTGCTCGGCGGGGCGCTCCTCGGCGGCGCGAGCCACAACCCCCTGCTGGCGTCGTTCGCCGTCATCGTCGGACTCCTCATCTGGTTCAACCTGGTGTGCCAGGTCATCCTGCTCTCGGCGAGCTGGATCGCCGTCGGCATGGCGGATGACGGACTCGCCGCCGACAGGAGGGTTGCCGGCACGGGCAACCCCGTCGGCGCCGCTCGCTAAACTGGCAGCATGTCGCAGCCGCTCCGCATCGCCACGATCAACGTCAACGGCATCCGCGCCGCCTACCGCAATGGGATGGCCGCCTGGCTCGACTCCAGGAGCGTCGACATCCTCGCGATCCAGGAGGTTCGGGCGTCCACCGACGACGTCACGGGCCTTCTCGGGCCGGACTGGGACGTCCTGCACGACGCGGCAACCGCCAAGGGCCGAGCCGGGGTCGCCCTCGCCAGTCGCTCCGGTGCTCATGGGCACGGCGCGACGATCCATCGCGTGGAGCTCGGCGACACCGACTTCGACAGCGCAGGGCGCTGGCTCGAGGCCGACTATGAGGTGAACGGCAGGATCCTGACCGTCGTGAGCACCTACGTGAACTCCGGAGAGGCCGACACCCCGAAGCAGGTGGAGAAGTACAAGTTCCTCGATGCCATGACCAAGCGCCTGCCCGAGCTCAGGGAGCACAGCGAGCTCGTTCTCATCGTCGGAGACCTCAACGTCGGGCACCGCAAGCTCGACATCAAGAACTGGCGAGGCAACCTGAAGCGAGCCGGATTCCTTCCGGAGGAGCGCGCCCACTTCGACAGATTCTTCGGCGCCGAGGACGACCCCGACTACAACGCGGGCGCCGGGATGGGCTGGATCGACGTCGGCCGCAAGTGGGCCGGCGAAGTCGAGGGGCCGTACACCTGGTGGTCGCAGCGCGGCCAGGCCTTCGACACCGACACCGGATGGCGCCTCGACTACCACATGGCGAGCCCCGCCCTCGCGGCGACGGTCGTGGACTACGCGGTGGACAGGGCGGCGTCTTACGCCGAGCGGTGGTCGGATCACGCGCCCGTCGTCGTCGACTACGCACTGTGACAGCCCCGCATCCGACTCCGCTTCCATCCCGCTAGGAACCCCATGACCCACAAACCCCGCCTGTTCTCCGGCATGCAACCGTCCGCGAACAGCCTGCAGATCGGCAACTACATCGGAGCGCTGCTGCAGTGGAGAGAATTGCAGAGCAGCTACGACGCCGTGTTCTGCATCGTCGACCTGCACGCGATCACGGTCGCGCAGGATCCCGAACTGCTGCGCGCAAGCACCCGTCGCACCGCCGCCCAGTACATTGCGGCAGGGATCGATCCGACCGCCTCGACCCTGTTCGTGCAGTCGCACGTCGCCGCGCATCCGGAACTCGCCTGGGTGCTCAACACCATCACGGGCTTCGGCGAGGCCAGCCGGATGACCCAGTTCAAGGACAAGTCGGCCAAGCAGGGCGCCGAGGCGACGACCGTCGGGCTGTTCGCGTACCCGGTTCTCATGGCGGCGGACATTCTGCTCTATGAGACCTCTGTGGTCCCGGTCGGCGACGACCAGCGCCAGCACGTCGAGCTCACGCGGGACATCGCCGGGCGGTTCAATTCACGATATGGCGACACGTTCGTGATCCCCGAGGCCGTCATCCTGCCGGAGACGGGACGCATCTACGACCTGCAGGACCCCACCTCGAAGATGAGCAAGTCGACATCGTCGGAGTCCGGGGTGGTCTGGCTCCTCGACGAACCATCCGTGACGGCGAAGAAGATCCGCTCGGCCGTGACGGATGACGGCAGGGAGGTGCGCTTCGATCGCGGCGACAAGCCGGGCATCGCGAACCTGCTCACGATCTACTCGGTGCTCGCCGGGCGCACGATCGCCGGGCTGGAGCAGGAGTACGAGGGACGGGGTTACGGCGACCTGAAGAAGGACCTCGCCGACGTGGTCGTCGAGGTGTTCGAACCGATCCGGGCGCGCACGCTCGAGCTGCTCGATGACCCGGCTGAGCTCGACCGGGTGCTTGCCGGCAACGCCGACCGTGCCGCGGAGATCGCCGACGCGACGCTCGCCACGGTCTACGACCGGATCGGCCTGTTGCCGAGGAGGTGACCGTGGAACCATTCATCCTCTCGGCCGGGACTCTCACGCTGGATCAGCCAACGACGGCCGACGTCGCGACGATCACCGAGTATTGCCAGGACCCGGTATTCGAGCGCTTTCTGACCCTGCCGTCGCCGTACGCACGGAGAGACGCGGAGTTCTTCGTCCACGATTACGTGCCTCGCGGGTGGGAGTCGGGCAGCGAGGTGACCTGGGCGTTGCGCGACCCCGACGGCACCTTCCTGGGCGTGATCGGCGTGCGCGCCTCCCGCGCGATGGTCGGCTTCTGGCTTGGCGCGCCCCACCGGGGTCGGGGCTATATGCCTCTCGCGGTATCCGCTGTCGCAGATTGGGTGTTCGAGAGCGGATTCGCGGGCCTCTCCGCCATCCGGTGGGAGGCGGTCGTCGGGAACGCCGCGTCGCTCGCCGTCGCGCGCAAGGCCGGCTTCCGTTACACGGGTGTCGAACCCGCGATAGTGGTCCGCCGCGACGGCTCACGTCCCGCCTCCTGGCAGGCGGTGCTGCACGCCACCGACGACCGCACGCAGAAGCCCGGCTGGCCCGCCCCCGGCGCGAACGAATTCGACGGAGATCCGGTCGGATGAACCCCAATCCGGCACGAAACGACGAGGCATCCGGCGGTTCTCCGTCGTTTTCGGTCGTGCTGTTCGACCTGGACGACACGCTCTTCGCCCATGTCCAGGCCGTCGGCCGCGCGGTGAGCGCACACCGCGCGGCGCTCGGCGGAACGATCGCCGAAGCGGACGAGGCGGCCGAGCTGGCGCGCTGGCACGCGCTCGAGGAGAAGCACTACCACCGCTACCTCGGCGGAGAGCTCGACTTCCTCGGACAGCGCCGGGCTCGAGCGCGAGACTTCGTCGCACCGTACGGAATCGAACTCGACGACGAGGCCGCCGAGAGCTGGTACAGCGACTACTCCCTCGAGTACGAGAGGGCGTGGATCGTGCACGACGACGCTCTGCCGTGCCTTGACGCGCTGCAGCGGGCAATCCCCGGCGTGCGATTCGGCGTTGTGACCAACGGCGAACTCGAGCAACAGGCCCGCAAGGTCTCCGCTGTGGGGCTCGACGGCTACATCGATCGGGTGATCGCGTCCGGCGAGCTCGCCTTCGCAAAGCCGGATGCGCGCATCTTCGAACATGCCTGCTCGGTGTTCGGGGTGGCACCCGCTTCGGCGGCCTACGTCGGCGACCGGCTGTACACGGATGCGATCGGCGCCGCGAACGCGGGGCTCACCGGCGTGTGGCTGGACCGTGGCGGCTCCGCAACAGCCGAAGACCTCGCCGCAGCAGCGGCATCCGGCGTCGCCGTCATCCGAACTCTCGCGGAGCTGCCACCGCTGCTGGGGCCCCACCCCGCCTGAACGAAAACGACGGAGATCCGGCCGGATCGAGGCGGAAAGCGCCGCACGGCGGCCGTTCCGGACGATTCTCCGTCGTTTTCGTTCACACCGGCCGGGAATAACCGGGCCGCGAGCGCGTTGTTACACTCGTTAGTGAAAGATGTGCTCCGGGGTCGGTGAGAATCCGAACCGGCGGTGACAGTCCGCGACCCGCGACCGACCCAGTCGGAAACGGTTGAGCCGGTGGAATTCCGGCACCGACGGTTATGAGGTCGCAGGACCTCTCAGTCCGGATGGAAGGAAGCACAGGCAGCCATCGAACGGTGGCTGCGTCGTCGGTGCGCCGACGAATCCCGGGGCTCGTCTCGAAGAGACTTGAGGAACCGGATGACCGAGCAGGACGCGCCGGAGCAGGCAGCGCCGCATGATGGGGCCGAGCGGGCGATGCGCCACGCGCTCTCGCTCGCCGCACGCGGCCCGGCGAAGGGCGTGAACCCTCAGGTCGGATGCGTCATCCTCTCTCCCGCCGGTGAGGTCGTCGCCGAGGGCTGGCACCGCGGCCTCGGCACCGCCCACGCCGAGGTCGACGCCCTGTCGAAGCTCCCGGTCGGGCAGGCGCGCGGTGCGACGGCCGTCGTCACGCTGGAACCCTGCAACCACCACGGCCACACCGGCCCGTGCAGCGAGGCGCTCATCGAGGCGGGGATCGCGCGAGTGTTCTACGCCGTGTCCGACCCGAACCCGGCCGCGCAGGGCGGGGCGGAGCGACTCCGCGAGGCCGGCGTCGAGGTCGTTGGCGGCGTACTCGAAGCGACCGCGGCGGAGAGCATGCGCGTCTGGCTGACCGCGATGCGGCTCGGCCGCCCGCACGTGACCGTGAAGTGGGCATCGAGCCTTGACGGCCGCGCGGCGGCGGCGGATGGCACGAGCCAGTGGATCACGGGCGTCGTGGCCCGCCGGCACGTCCACGAGCAACGCGCCGCAGCCGACGCGATCGCCGTGGGGACCGGAACCGTCCTGGCCGACGACCCGAGTCTGACCGCGCGCGACAGTGCCGGCGAGCTGCTCCCCGATCAGCCGATCCCGGTCGTGATCGGCGAGCGCACGATCCGGGCCGGTGCGAGGATTCTCGAGCACCCGGTTCCGGTCATCGCGACGGGAAGCCGCGACCTCGACACCGTGCTGCGCGGGCTGTTCGCCCGCGGCATCCGGCACCTGTTCGTGGAGGGCGGCCCGACGCTCGCGAGCGCGTTCGTCGCGGCCGGGCTCGTTGACGAGTACCTGATCTACCTGGCGCCGATGCTGATCGGCGGGGAGCGGATGGCGCTCGGCGACATCGGGATCTCGACTCTGCAGGATGCGCGACAACTGCGCATCGCCAGCGTGGAGCGGCTCGGGGACGACGTTCTGATCGTGGCACGGCCCGCGATACCGATGACGGATGCGATCGACGAAGAAGAAGAAGGACGGTAACCATGTTCACCGGAATCATCGAGGAGCTTGGCGAGGTGCTCGACTGGCAACCGTCGGCCGACGCCGCGAGGATCACCGTCCGCGGTCCGCTCGCCGTCTCGGACGCCGGTCACGGCGATTCGATCTCGGTAAGCGGTGTGTGCCTCACGGTGGTCGACCAGGGACCGGACTGGTTCACGGCGGATGTCATGGCCGAGACGATCCGGATGAGCACGCTGAAGAGTCAGAAGGCCGGCGACCACGTCAACCTCGAGCGGGCGGCGAAGGTCGGCGACCGCCTCGGCGGGCACATCGTGCAGGGCCACATCGACGGCACCTCCGAGGTTCTTACGATCACCGAGGGGAGCGCCTGGCGGGTTGTGCGGCTCAGTCTCGCGGCCGAGCTTGCGGGCCTCGTCGCCCGCAAGGGCTCGATCGCACTCGACGGGGTCTCGCTCACCGTGAGCGACGTCGGTCCTGACTGGTTCGAGGTGTCGCTCATTCCCGAGACGCTCGAAGCTACGACGCTCGGGCAGAAGAAGGCGGGGGACGCGGTGAACGTGGAGACCGACATCCTGGCGCGGCACGTGCAGCGGATGCTCCAGGTCGACGCGGGGCTCCCTTCGAGACCGTCGCTGCGCTCCGCCTCAGGGAGCGGTTCCGATGCGTCCCCGATGACTAGTCGCGGGGGAAGCGACATCGGGGTCGCGGGTTCGGCGGGCATCTTTGGGCACGACCCCGATGTCGCTTCCCCCGCGAACCCCGTAATGCCCCCTTCGAGACGATCGCTGCGCGATCCCTCAGCGAGCGGTAACCACGAAAGGAGCGAGCCATGAGCCTCGCCGACATCCCCACCGCGCTCTCCGAGCTCCGCGCCGGCAAGCCCGTCATCGTCGCGGACGACGAGGGCCGCGAGAACGAGGGCGACGTCATCATCTCGGCGCAGCTGGCGAGTCAGGAGTGGATCGCCTGGATGGTGCGGCACTCCTCAGGCTTCATCTGCGCGCCGATGACGAACGAGCTCGCCGACCGACTCGAGCTGCCGGTCATGGTGCTCGACAACCAGGACGCCCGCGGCACGAACTACACCGTTTCCGTCGACGCCGCCGACCGGTACAGCACGGGGATCAGCGCCTCGGACCGCGCGCACACCCTGCGGGTGCTTGCCGATCCGGCCTCGACGCCGGAGAGCCTGAACCGCCCTGGCCACATCCTGCCGCTGAGGGCGGCGGATGGCGGCGTGCGCGAGCGCGACGGCCATACCGAGGCCGCGGTCGATCTCATGAAGCTCGCCGGCCTGACCCCGGTCGGAGCGATCTCCGAGATCGTGGAGGACGACGGCGAGATGATGCGCCTGCCCGGCCTGATCGAGCTCGGTGCCCGCGAAGGCGTCGTGGTCATCACGATCGCCGACCTCATCGCCTACCTCGATGCGCAGGGTACGGGAAGCGACCTCCCGGTCGTGCCCATCCCGGAGTCCTCGCGCGTGATCTTCGAGGTCGAGACGACCGTGCCGACCGTGTACGGACCGTTCCTCTTCCGGGCTTACCGCGACCGGATGACCGGGGCAGAGCACGTCGCGGTCGTGTCCGGCGATCTCGGCGAGAACCCGCTCGTCCGGGTGCACTCCGAGTGCCTCACGGGTGAGGTCTTCGGCTCCCTCAAGTGCGAGTGCGGCCCACAGCTCCACCAGTCGCTCGAGCTGATCCAGCGCGATGGCGGCGTCGTCATCTATCTGCGCGGCCACGAGGGCCGCGGCATCGGGCTCGTGAACAAGCTCAGGGCCTACAAGCTCCAGGAGGGGGGCCTCGACACCTTCGACGCGAATCTGGCGCTCGGCCTTCCGGTCGATTCGAGGGACTACGGTGCTGCCGTCGCGATCCTCGAGCATCTCGGAGTCGCGTCCGTCCGCCTTCTCACGAACAACCCGGAGAAGGCCAGGCAGCTCTCCTCCCACGGCATGAACGTGAGCGAACTCGTCCCGCTCGTGGTGGGGATCGGCGAGTTCAACCACGAGTACCTGGACACCAAGCGCGACCGGATGGGCCACCAGTTGCCCGATGATGTCACGCACCTGATCAACACGGCCCTGATCGAACTGGAAGGACACCCATCATGAGCGGAGCAGGAGCACCCACGGGGGCGGAAACCGAAGCCGTCGACGGAACCGGCCTGAAGGTCACCATCGTCGCAGGGCGCTGGCATGACGTGATCGCCGAGGGCCTGCTGGCCGGTGCGCACCGGGTTCTGGATGCTTCCGGCGCCGAGGTCACCGAGGTGCGGGTGCCGGGCAGCTTCGAGCTTCCGGTCGTGTGCAAGGCTGCGCTCGAGGCCGGTGCGGATGCCGTGGTCGCGCTCGGCGTGATCATTCGCGGCGGGACTCCGCACTTCGATTTCGTCTCGAATGCGGCGACGGATGGGCTCACGAGGGTTGCGCTCGACACCGGCAAGCCGGTCGGCTTCGGCGTGCTCACGCTCGACGATGAGGCGCAGGGGCTCGACCGTGCCGGGCTTCCAGGATCCCACGAGGACAAGGGCGCCGAGGCGGCATCCGCCGCGCTGGAGGCTGCCGTGCTGTTGCGCGGCCTCCGGGGCTGACGGCGCGCCCTGAGGAGCGCGCGGCACACGGGGCGAGGGCCATTTCTGGCCCTCGGGTGCCGCCAGCGCCGCATGAAGGTCAGAAATGACCTTCATACTATGCGGCGCGCGCACCTCAGGGAGCGGTCGAGGTGCGGTTAGCGCGGCGACGTAGCGGTTGAGCGCGGTCAGCGCGCGGGGATGTAGCGGTAGTACTCGACCCCGAGGTCATGGAAGTCCGGGCCATCGGTCGCGCCGATGCGCTCGACGATGAACTCGCCGCCCGCCGGCACGGGCACGAGGTCGCTCGAGTGCCCCTCGTGAAGCGCCAGGTACTGGGCCTCCGTGAGGTCGATCGGGGTGCCGAGCGCCTCGGTGAAGTTGATGCGGGACGCCGCATCCTCCCAGCCCTCGACGACGCGCATCGGCAGGGCCTCTGCTGCATCGCCACTGCCGTAGCCCAGGGCCAGCCAGTCCTGCCCCGCGATGTCGAGCCCGTCATCCTTCGCCTGCCGGAGTCCTGAGGCGAGCCAGGCCGGAAGCGCGGCCGAATACAGATTGCCGAGGTCGCGCATGGCCTCGGCGCCGAGGCTCAGCTTGTCGACGACGAGCTTCTGCCACAGCTCGGTTCCGCGCAGGTACTGACGCAGTTTGCGGGACAGCGGGAAGACGTCGCCGCTGTGCTCCCCACTCAGGATGACCTCATCGAACGGCGAGGCGGTGTCGAGTTCGGCCAGCAGGGCTTCTGCATCGATGCCCGCCGCTGCGCAATGCTCCCGAAGCTGAGTCCGGCCGTCCCCGTCGTCCGCCGCGAGCGCGAACAGGTACGCCATGACCCATCCGGTCGTCGGCATCTGATTGTAAGGGCGGTGCATGAACACCCGGTCGACATCGCCGAAGTAGTCGAGGCCACGCCCGGAGCGCTTCCGCAGCATGTCCGCCATCGCGTGGTGGGTCGCGTCGATGTAGCAGCTCGTCGAGTAGCGGCCGTTGAAGACCGGGAGGTCCTGCATCTGCCCATCGTCGCGAGGCGGCTGGCGGAAGCGCGCGAACGGCTTGCGGAAGTCGACGGTGCGGTAGTCGGAGTCGCTGCCCCCCGCGGCGAGGTCCACCTCGAGGAGTCTCGCCTCCCCGTCCACGAGCATCGCGACCGCACCGGCGCCCTGCGTCGGCTCCCCTGTGCTCCCGAGCGCGTACTCGGCGATGTCGGAGGCGACGACGATCGCCTGGCGACCTGCGCCATCCGCCGAGAGATAGCGGAGCGCGGCCTTGAGCCCGTAAACCCCGGCGAGGCAGGCGTGCTTGAACTCCGGAACCTCGCAGTCGCGCGCGAGCGGAGGCATTCCCTTGGCGTCGAGGGCGTCGTTGATCATGCCCTTGACGATGATCGCCCCGGCGGAGTTGTCGCTGCTCGACTCGGTGCCGAGGGCGAGCATGCCGACGCGTTGCGGATCGATGTCATAGTCCTCGATGAGGCGCAGAACGGCGTTCGCGGCGAGCGTGTACACGCTCTGGGCGGGCCCGCGCATCCGGAAGCTGCGGCCGACGACGCTGCGGGTCTTCTCCCAGGACTGATCGTTCCAGGCGCACCAGTCCTGCAGCTGCACGCGATAGGGAGGCAGGTACAGCGACAGACCGCTAATTCCAGGGAGCACGCTGTTCCTTCTCTAGAGGCTCGACCATCTGAGGCCGGGTGGTCTCAATTTTAGCAACCAGCCGTGAGGCTAAAATATCGGTAACGCGATCGGAGCACCTCTGTGGACATCCCCATCGGCGGTGAGCATGCTGCTACCGCTCGCGCCTACAGCAATATCGCCCTCGCCAAGTACTGGGGGAAGCGCGATGCGGCCCTCAACATCCCGGCCGTCGGTTCGATCTCGATCACGCTCGATGCTCTGCACACCGACACGACCGTCGCATTCGATCCGGACCTCGAGGCCGACGAATTGTGGCTGGATGGGGTTCGTCAGCCCCCGGGGCGGGCCGGCCTCGTTCTCGACCTCGTGCGCGAGCGGGCAGGAATCGCAAGCGCCGCCCGGGTGGACTCGGTCAATGACTTCCCGACCGGTGCGGGTCTCGCCTCGTCCGCCTCCGGGTTCGCGGCGCTCGTCGTCGCGGCG
The DNA here is from genome assembly GCA_036565765.1 of Terrimesophilobacter sp. Classification (GTDB taxonomy): domain Bacteria; phylum Actinomycetota; class Actinomycetes; order Actinomycetales; family Microbacteriaceae; genus Terrimesophilobacter. The sequence goes on along the minus strand of DATCXP010000145.1, from coordinate 8,669 downwards.
TGCGCCGCCGCGGGGGTGGACGCCGACCCGCGCGAGTTGTCGATCCTCGCCCGCCGGGGCTCGGCATCCGCGGCGCGCTCCCTGTTCGGAGGCTACGTCGAGCTGCATGCCGGAGCGAGCGCCGATGGCAGCGACGCCTATGCCGAGCAGATCCTCGCCGGTGAGGACTGGCCTTTGAGCATCGTCGTCGCCATCACCGATCACGGCCAGAAGGCCGTCTCGTCGACGCAGGGCATGCAGGCGACCTCGGCGAGTTCGCCGTTCTACGACGCCTGGGTCGAGTCTGCCGAGCCGGAGCTCGCGCGCCTGCGCGCGGCGATCGCCGAACGGGACTTCCCCGCCCTCGGAGAGCTGGCCGAGCACAGTTGCCTCAAACTTCACGCGCTCATGCTCACCACCCGCCCTGCGCTCATCTACTGGAATGCTGCAACGGTCTCCGCCATCCATGCGGTACGCGAGTTGCGCGCCGAGGGGACGCCGGTGTATTTCACGATCGATGCTGGACCGCAGCTGAAGGCCCTGTGCCTGCCGAAGGATGCGGCAGCAGTCGCGGCGGCGCTCGCGAGCCTGGCCGGTGTTCGGGAGACGAGGATCAGCGCACTCGGCCCCGGTGCCCACCTGGCGGCCGCATCATGACCCCTCGGCAGATGCCAGTACTGCGCGTCTCCGCGCCAGGCAAGCTGTTCCTGCTCGGAGAGTACGCCGTGCTCGAGGGCGCGCCGGCGCTGCTCAGCGCGGTCGACGCACGGGTGCAGGTCAGCGTGTCCACCGCAGCAGGCGGATGCTGGCGAGTGGCGACGCCGGGCCTCGACCTCACACCCCAGGAACTCGGCCCCGACGGCGAACTGCCGGGGACCATGGAGGAGCATGCGCGGAGAGCCCTGCGGGTCTTCGACGCCGTGCGGGGAACCCTCCTCGCCGCGGGACGGCTGACCTCGGAGCCGCGGGACGTCGTGATCGACAGCAGCGCATTCTCCCGCAACGGCAGGAAGCTCGGCCTCGGGTCGAGCGCCGCGGTCGCCGTCGCCCTCACCGCCGCTCTCACCACCGCTCCCACCGGCCCACAGCTCGACCGATCCGCCCTGTTCGCTCTTGCGGACACCGCGCACCGCCTGGCCCAGGGCGGGACAGGAAGCGGCGGTGACGTTGCCGCGAGTGTGTACGGTGGGCTCATCAGCTACACGACTCGGGAAACCCCCACTCAACTCGGCTGGCCGGAAGGGCTCGCGGCGATGGCCGTCGTCACCGGTGATGGCAGCAGCACGATGGAGCTGGTCGCCAGGGTCAACGCCTACCGGGACCGCGACGAGCGGGGCTATCGCTCCGACATCCGTCGACTCGCCGACCTGGCGGATCGGGCCCGTGCCGCACTGGGATCCGCTGCCGACTTCCTCGCGCTCTGCTCCGACTACTTCCTCGCGCTCGGGGCACTCGACACTCACGCCCAGGCCGGCATCGTCACAGAACGGCACCGGGAGTTGCGCGAGATCGCGGCTGCGTCGGGCGGGGTCTTCAAGAGCAGCGGGGCAGGTGGCGGAGACCTCGGGCTCGCGTTCACCGGGACCGGCGCGCCGGCCGACGAACTCCGGCGAGCGCTCAGCGCGGCGGGCGCAGAACTCCTCCCCTTCGCATTCTGTGCGGAGGGCGTACGGGCGGAGGAAGCTCCGGCCAAGGGCAATCCCGCAGCAGGCGCCAGAGTAGAGGCACCCCGAGTGGAGGCACCCCGATGACCCGCTCCCGCATCCCCAGGTTCTACCAGCTCAGTGTCGAGGAGCGCCTGCGCGAACTCCGCGATCGTGGGGCCATCAGCAAGGATGACTACGACGCGCTCAGCACGGGCTCCTACATCCTCAACACCCTGAAGGCCGATCGCCTCACCGAGAACGTCATCGGGGTGTTCTCGATGCCGATGGGCCTCGGCCTGAACCTGACCGTGAACGGCCGCGACCATCTTGTTCCCATGGTCGTCGAGGAGCCGTCCATCATCGCGGCTGTCAGCTCGGCGGCTCGGCTGGTCCGCCGCTCCGGCGGATTCTCGAGCACGGCGGACACCCCGCTCATCATCGGCCAGGTACAGGTTCTGGATGTCGCCGACCCGCTCGCGGCCCGGCGCACGATCCTGGAGAGCAAGCAGCGCATTCTCGACCTGGCGAACAGCGCGCACCCGAACATGGTGGCGCGCGGGGGCGGCGCGCTGGATGTCGAGGTCCACCTTCGGGGCACGACAGCCGAGCACGGCGAGCTTCTCGTCGTGCACCTCGTCGTCGACAGCCGGGATGCCATGGGGGCGAATCTCGTCAACACGATGTGCGAGGCGGTCGCCCCGCTCGTGGAGGAGCTGAGCGGCGGACGCGTGTTCCTCCGCATCCTCTCGAACCTCAGCGATCGCGCGATGGTCCGCTCCCGGGTCGTCATCCCGAGCGAGAAACTCGCGACGGAGCACTTCACCGGGGAGCAGGTGCGGGACGGCATCGTCCTCGCCGGGGAGTTCGCCGAGCTCGACGTGTACCGGGCCACAACGCACAACAAGGGCATCATGAACGGCATCGACGCCGTCGCGATCGCCACCGGCAACGACTGGAGGGCGATCGAGGCCGCGGCGCACGCCTTCGCGGCGTCGACCGGCCGATACCGGCCGCTCACCCGGTGGTCGGAGGATGGTTCCGGCAACCTGGTCGGCGAGATCGAGCTTCCGCTCAAGGTCGGGACGGTCGGCGGTCAGATGCAGTCGAATCCCGTCGTGCGGATCGCCCACGACATCCTCGGCGCCCCTGCTGCGCGCGAGCTGGCCGAGATCATGGCCGCCGTCGGCCTCGCCCAGAACCTCGCTGCGCTCAAGGCGCTGTCGACGGAAGGCATCCAGCCCGGTCACATGCGCCTCCATGCGCGCAGCGTCGCCGTGGCCGCCGGCGTGAGTGAGGAACAGTTCGAGGAAGTCGTCGACAAGCTCGTCGCGAGCGGCGACATCAAGGTGTGGAAGGCGCAGAAGATCATCGAAACCCTGAACGGCGGGGCAACACCGACCGGAACCATCGACATCGCCCCGGTCCTCGCTGCGACCGTGAACCCGGCGGAGAACGTCGGATACGGGAAGATCATCCTGCTCGGGGAGCACTCCGTCGTCTACGGCCGCCACGCGATCGCGGCGCCACTCAGCCTCGCGATCCGCGCTGAGGTCACGAGGCCCGCCGCGAAGACGGAACTCGTGATCTCCGGCTGGGACTCCGACCCCGCCGCGCACAACCCTTCCGGCGCGGCGCTGGCCCACAAGGTCGCCGACCTCATCGCACGCCGCCTCGGTGTCGCGGGCACCCCGGTGCGGGTCGAGGTCTTCCCCGAGCTGCCCCGTGCAAGCGGGCTGGGTGCCTCCGCAGCCCTCGCCGTTTCGGTGATCCGCGCACTCGCCCACAGCTTCGGGCTGCGCCTGAGCGAGCAGCAGATCTCCGATCTCGCATTCGAGTGCGAGCAGCTCGTCCATGGCACGCCATCCGGAATCGACAACACCGTCGCGACATTCGGCAGCACGATCCTGTTCCGCAGAACGGATGCCGGGAGCGAGACCGAGGACCTCGCCATCCCCGTCCCGGTTCCGGTCGTCGTCGGCCTCACCGGCGTGCGCTCGCTCACCGCCGACACCGTCGGGAGGGTCCACGCCAGTTGGCAGAAGAACCCGCGCCACTACGAGGCGGTCTTCTCGGAGATCGACGAGCTCGTCATGACCGGAGTGGACGCCCTGCGCCGCGGCGATCTCGCAGAGCTCGGCGATGTCATGAACCTCAACCACGGTCTGCTCAATGCGCTGCAGGTGTCCAGCCCGGCGCTGGAGACCATCATCGACCTGGCCAGGAGATCCGGCGCTCTCGGTGCGAAGCTCACCGGTGGCGGGGGCGGGGGCGCCATGATCGCGATCGCGGAGCCCGGCCGGATCCAGACCGTGGCGAACACACTCGACGCCGCCGGGTATCAGACCTATCTCACCGAGATCCGCACAACGCCGACCGGTCGCTAGAGTGGAGTTGTGACGTTCAACTTCCCCAGGATCCTTCTCGTCGTGTCCACCCTCGGAGCGATCGCGCTCGCCGCGCTCTGGGTGATCGAGGTTTTCTTCACGAGCTGATTCGCCGCTCTTGTCCCACTCTGGGAGGATGAGGCTATGGACATCCTCATCGGCATCGTGCTCATTCTCCACTTCGTCGGCCTTGCTGCCCTCCTGGGCGGTGTCCTGGTTCAGGTGAAGGACACGATCGCCGGCAAGGGGCGCATCGTCGCGGCCATGATCCACGGGGCGCTCACCCAGCTCGTGACCGGGATTCTGCTGGTCGGCCTCCTGGAGATGAGTGGCGGCGACGTCAACAACACGAAGATCGCCGTCAAGCTCGCGGTCGTGATCGTGATCACCGTGCTCGTGTTCGTCTACCGCAAGAAGCAGCCGCTCGCCTCCTGGGTGGTGTGGCTCGTCGGAGCGCTCACGCTCGCGAACATCGCGATCGCGGTGCTCTGGCACTAGTGGTCTAGCGCTAGTGATCTGGCGACTAAAGTTCTGGCACTAGTCCAGGAAGAGCTTCCTCAACCGCAGGGTCGTGAAGATCATGCCAACGACGATCATGACCACGTAGTAGAGCACGTGCCAGAGCATGTCGACCCCGAGCACCCCGGTCGTGAGACCGCGCACGAGTTCGACACCGTGCCAGAGCGGAAGCGCCTGGATCATGAGCTGGATCGGCTCGGAGTAGACCGAGATCGGGAAGAACGTCGCCGAGAACATGAACATCGGCAGCATGATGAACGCGATCCAGTCCATCTGCTGGAACGTCTTCATGTAGCTCGTGATCGCCATCCCGAGGCTTGCGAATCCGAACGCGATCAGCATGACGGCCGGAAGCGCGAGGATCGCCGTCCAGGACAGGTTCAGCCCCATCGCCTGCATGACGATCATGAAGCCCGCCGCGTACACGGCGCCGCGCAGCAGCGCAAGCGAGATCTCGCCGAACGCGACATCCAGCGGGCCGAGGCTCGTGGCGAGCATCCCCTCGTAGAGCTTGGAGTAGTTCATCTTGAAGAACACATTCCAGGTGGAGTCGTACACCGCGCCGTTCATCGCCGAGACGGCGAGCAGCGCCGGCGCGATGTAGGCCGCGTACGGAACCTCCTGCCCGGTGCTCGTGGCGACCGTCCCGACGAGAGCTCCGAGCCCGATTCCCATGGAGAGGAGATAGAAGACCGGCTCGAAGAAGCCGCTCAGAACGACCCAGTAGTTGGTGCTCTTCGTCGCGAGCAGGCCGCGGCTCATCACGCTGCGGGAATTGCCCGCGTAGAGCGAGCCGACAAGGGATCCGTACTTGCGGGTGTCCGGCCGTGTCGGCGCGAAGGTGGGTGTCGAGGTCATTTGTTGAGCCTCCTCGACACGACGCCCTGGGTGACCTTCCAGCCGATCAGAGCGAGGATGACGAGATATCCGACATGGCCGGCCGTGAGCCAGATCGGCTCCGGGTACCCGTAGGAGAGCACCCGGCCGAGCTCTGCGCCATGCCAGAGCGGAGAGACCCAGCCGATCCACTGCAGATACACCGGCAGTTGGGTGAGCGGGAAGAACGTTCCGGAGAACAGGAACATGGGGGTGATCCCGAAACGCATGATCATCGCCATCTGGCCCTTGTCCTCCTCGATGCGGGAGGTGTACGAGGCGATGACCGTACCGATCGCGAGGCCGGTCAGCGTCGCGGTCAGGATGCTGAGGAAGCCGATCGGCCACGGCACCGCCCCGAAGAACAGCATGACGATGAAGTAGATCGTGCAGGTCGGGACGATGCGGGCGAGCATCCCGATGAACATCCCGTTCGCGATCTGGTTGCCCGAGATCGGTGCGGCGTTCATCGCGAAGAAGATCGGGTTCCACTTGAACCCCATCATCATCGGGTAGGTCGACTCCTCCGCGGCAACGGTGACCGCCGCAGTCGCGAGCAGCGCCGGCGCGACGAACACGAGGTAGCTGACCTGGCCGACCCCGGTGGGCACGAGACTCGCGAGCCCGACCCCGAGTGCGAACAGATAGACCAGCGGGTTTCCGAAGCTCGTGAAGATGACGGTCTGCAGGTAGGCGCGCATGGCGCGGACGCGATGCTCCGCGACGTACCAGGAACCGTAGCGGCGGGGCTTGGTGCCACCGGTCATGGCATTCATGGTCTCGACAGGCTCGACCCGGGAACGGTCGTTCATTCGATGAGGCTCCGTCCGGCGCGGTGGAGCTCAGAGCGAAGGCACTTTCGTGCCTTCGCCGCGACCCCAGCGCCGACGGCCGTCTCGGCCGTCGGTACACCCGACAACATGAAACCGCTCATTCGATGAGGCTCCTTCCCGTAAGCCTCAGGAACACATCCTCGAGGCTGGACCGGCGCACGAGCGAGGTGATCGGGTCGAGACCCTGCCCCATGATGTGGGCGAGCTCCGCGTCGCCGTTCGCGCTGTAGATGAGGATACGGTCCGGCAGCACCTCGACACGGTCGCCGACACCCTCGACCTGTTCGGCGACCGCCGCGTTGCGGTCGGAGCCGAACCGGAGCTCGAGAACCTCGCGGCTCGAGTACTGCCTGATCAGGGACGCCGGCGTCCCCTCCGCCATGATCTTCCCCTTGTCGACGACGACGAGCCGGTCGCACAACTGCTCCGCCTCATCCATGTAGTGAGTGGTGAGGACGAGCGTAGTCCCCTGCTCCTTGAGACGGAACAGGCGATCCCACAGGATGTGCCGCGCCTGAGGGTCGAGGCCCGTCGTCGGCTCGTCGAGCAGCAGGATGCGCGGGTCGTTGATGAGGGCCCGCGCGATCGTGAGCCGGCGCTTCATGCCGCCGGAGAGGTCGTCGACCTTCGCCTTGGAGCGATCGGAGAGCTGCGCGAAGTCGAGCAGGGCATCCGCCTTCTGTCCGGCAAGCTTCGCGCTCATGCCGAAGTAGCGGCCGTACACGATGAGGTTGTCGCGCACGCGAAGTTCCTGGTCGAGGTTGTCGGACTGCGGCACGACGCCGAGCTGCGAGCGCACCTCTGGGCCGTACTGGTTCGGGTCGAGGCCGAGCACGCTCAGGTCTCCGCCGGTACGCGTCGACACCGCCCCGACCATGCGCATGGTCGTCGACTTCCCCGCACCGTTCGGACCGAGGAATCCGAACGACTCCCCCGGCGCGATCTCGAACGAGATCCCGTCGACGGCGGCGAAGTCCTTGTACTTCTTGATCAGGTTGTTCGCCGTGATGACTGGCGCAGAGTTCGCAGGCTTTGGCACGAGAGTCAAGGATAGCCTGTGCCGCCGACACCGCATTCCTACGCGGGCTCTGGCCGCACCGCGAGCGGCGAGAATGGAGGGGGCGCCGCTGGAGTCATCGGCACGACGCGCGCCACCGACGGGAAGAGAACCATGAGCACGACAACCCAGAACCGCAGCGCCCGGAATCGTCGCGGCACGATGCTGCGCGGAAAGGTCGGAGAGGAGGGCCCCCGCGCCCGCTTCAGCCAGCTGTTGCCGTACCTGTTCGAGCACAAGAAGGTCCTGGGCCTCGTCACGGTGCTCAGCATCCTCGGCGCCGCAGCGAGCCTCGCCCAGCCACTCCTCGTGAGTCAGGTCATCACGATCGTCGAGAAGGGCAGAGCCCTCGGTTCGCTCGTCTGGCTGCTCGTTGGCCTCGTCGTCATCAGCGGCCTGATCACCGGCTACCAGCACTACCTGCTGCAGCGCACCGGAGAAGGGGTCGTGCTCTCCAGCCGCAAGCGCCTCGTCGGCAGGATGCTGCGCCTGCCGATCAGCGAGTTCGACACCAGGAGGACAGGTGACCTGGTGTCTCGGGTTGGATCCGACACCACACTCCTGCGCGCCGTGCTCACCCAGGGCCTCGTCGAGGCGATCGGCGGCACACTCACCTTCGTCGGAGCACTCATCGCCATGCTCGTGATCGATCCGCTGCTGCTCGGGTTGACGGTGCTCGTGATCGCCGTCTCGGTCGTGACGGTCACACTGCTCTCCGCGCGCATCCGCGTGGCGAGCCAGCGGGCGCAGAGCCGGGTCGGCGACCTCGCGGCATCCGTCGAGCGTGCGATCAGCGCCGTGCGGACCGTCCGGGCGTCGAACGCGACAGATCGCGAGATCGCGGCTGTCGAGCAGGATGCCGTCGGCGCATGGAAGATGGGCATCAAGGTCGCGAAGATCTCCGCCCTCGTCGTCCCGGTCGCGGGGATCGCGATGCAGGTGTCGTTCCTCGTCGTGCTCGGCGTCGGCGGCTTCCGCGTGGCCAGTGGGGCGATCACGGTCGCCTCCCTCGTGGCGTTCATCCTGTTCCTGTTCCTGATGATCCTGCCGCTCGGGCAGGCATTCGGCGCGATCACCTCCGTCAACGCGGCGCTCGGCGCGCTCGGACGCATCCAGGAGATCATCGACCTGCCCGCCGAGGGCGAGGCGGATGCCGCACTCACCCCCGTCGCCGCCATCGCAACCGACGACGCGATCAGCTTCGAGGGGGTGTCGTTCGGGTACGCATCGGCGCCGGTCAATGAGGAGCCGCTTCCAGAGCGCCGCCCTGAGGCTCCCGAAGGGGAGGCCCGCCAGGGCCGTCTCGAAGGGAGCACCCCGGACAAGGCTCCCTTCGAGACGCAGTCTCGTCCCTCGGCTGCTCCTCAGGGAGCGG
>DATCXP010000143.1:0-5430 GCA_036565765.1 Terrimesophilobacter sp. | reverse complement strand
TCGCTCCGACCGCTCCAGCCGCTGGCCTATCCGCAGCTCGTCGGCGCGGTGCTGGGAAGCGCGGGAGTGATCACGGATTCGGGTGGGCTCCAGAAGGAGGCGTTCCTGCTCCGGGTGCCGTGCACCACGATTCGGCCGGAGACCGAGTGGGTCGAGACCGTCGAGCTGGGCTGGAATGTTCTCGTCGATGACGACCTGGACCGACTGCCGAGCGTCGTGCATCGTGCGACACCGCCCGCGACATCGGCACAGCCCTATGGCGACGGCCGGGCAGCCGGGCGGGTCGCTGACACACTCCTGAGCTCGTGAGCGTCATCCGATGGCTCATCGGCCGCACGTTCCGCCTCGTTCTCGATCTCAGGGGCGTCGCGTGATCACCCGAGCCGTGAAGTGGATCGCAGGCCGGATACTCCGGCTCATCCCTGAGGGGGTCCGTGGTCGACTCCTGCCGGGCGAATTCGGTTTCGCGCCGGCCGAGATGCCACCACCGCCGATCGCTCCGGATGGGCGGGTGCGGCTCTTCATCGCTCCGGTGAACTACGCGGGCCAGGGGTGGCATTGGGCGAGGGCCGTCGACTCTCACGTCGCGGGCGCGGGCGCCGTGAACATGGTCGTCAGGATGCGGTCCGATTTCGGTCACCCGGCAGACAATGTCGTCCCCCTCGGGTTCTATGCGGCGTCGACCCGGTGGCAAAGAATGCAGCGCAACGCGGTCGCCGATGGTTTCACGCACGTGATGATCGAGGCCGAGAAGCAGCCGTTCGGGGCCATCCTCGACGAGTCGGTGGCGTCGCAGGCGAGGTGGTTGCAGAAGCGTGGGCTTCGCGTTGTGATGCTGTGTCACGGCAGCGACATCCGCCTTCCCAGTCGGCACATCGCCCTGAACCATGACTCCCCGTTTCTCGACTCCCTCGCGGCGGTTTCGGGCGTCCTGGAGCGCACCGCCCGCCGCAATCGCGAGCTTCTCGACGACCTCGCCTGCCCGGTCTTCGTTTCGACGCCCGACCTTCTCCTGGATGTCCCCTCCGCACGCTGGCTTCCTGTCGTCGTCGACTCCGGTACCTGGCGCACCGATACGATCCCGCTGAGCCGGCAACGGCCGGTCGTCGCACACGCTCCGAGCAGCGGCTCGGTGAAGGGCTCCGAGCTCATCGACCCGATCCTGCGAAGACTCGATGATGACGGGGTCATCAGCTACCTGAAGGTCGAGCGTGTTCCGTTCGCCCGGATGCCGTCGATCTATCGTGAGGCCGACATCGTGCTCGACCAGGTCCGGCTCGGCGATTACGGTGTCGCCTCCTGCGAGGCGATGGCCGCCGGTCGCGTTGTCATCGGGCACGTGAGCGAGCACGCGAGGGCGCACGTGCTGGAAGCGACCGGCCGCAGCCTTCCGATCGTGGAGTCGACGGCGGGCGACCTCGAGGCGGTCATCCGCGGCATCCTCGCGGATCCGGCGCGGTTCCGGGCTGTGGCGAGGGACGGTGCCGACTTCGTCTCCCAGGTGCATGACGGACGGATGTCCGCACGGGTCCTGGAGTCGGTGTTATCGTGAGCGATTCCCGGCCGGCGGCATAGACCTCACCGCGGATCCGCTAGGAATCGACTGGCAGAGAGAACGCTTCGCCGAACGCAGCAGAGCGGGGATCGTAGTAAGCCTGCCCGACGAGGTTTCTGTGGAGCGCGATCCAGGCGGTCTTCGCGGCGGGGAGGTCCGCGGCGATCGCGATGTCGGCTCGACGGATGACATCCAGTGCCGTCTTGTCCCTGCGAACGGCGCGCCAGAAGACCCTGCCTGGGTCGACAGGTCCCATCGAGTTGAGAAGCCTGCCAAGTGGGAAGGTCGCACACTTGCGTCGAAGTGCGAAGACGCCCATCGCGCGGAGCACGGCGTCAAGCGGACCGAGGCTGCGCCCCTTGAGGTTGACGTGCGTCCTGATGCCGGGGAACGTTCTGTCGAGCCCGAACGACACGAGATCCACCTCGACGGCTCCTGGGGTCTCCTCGATGATCGACTGGAGGCGTGAGCGTTCGCTTGCCAGTGTCGACACATGCCCGGCATCCACGTCCGAGCCGAACAGCAGCACTACAGATGTTGTTGTCATCATCGGGGATCCTTCTGGATCGTGGCGCGCAACGCGGCTATCCGTGGCGCCAGTTGTTCGTCCCTGGCAAGATGCTGCGCCCACGACTGCGCTTCCCGGAAGTCGTCTGCAGTCATCGATGCGGCACGCTCCCCGGTCGCGATGAGCACGCGGGAAACCTCCTCGGGGGACAGGTCTCGCACCGGGAACCATGCCGGATGACCCTCGAGGACGCCGGTCGCCGCAGTCTCCGGGTGATGCAGTGAAGCAATCGGCAGGCCGGTCGCGGCGTACTCGAAGACCTTGCCACTCGTGACGTATGCGCTGCGGCTGATGATGAGCAGCAGCGCATCGAAGCTGCGATAGAGGTCTGTGACCCCGGTCTTGCTGATCGGCCCGCCATAGCTGACACCGTCGTCCTTGTATTCCTCCAGCAGCGCGGCAGCAGCGGCATCCGGTTCGGCGAAGTGACCAAGCCTCCCTCGGAACACGAGTGAGGCGTTGTGCATGAGCGGTGAGCGGCTCCTGGCGAGTCGCCAGCCCTCGAGCGTCTCCCTCAGCGGAATCGGGCCGTAGATGGTTCCGAGATAGCCGAAGACCAGACCCTTCCCGGCATCGGGTGTCCTGGTACGTGTGGCGTCGAGGAAGTTCGGATCGAAGCCGTTGGCGACCACGTGGTAGTCGGCTGCTCGTGCCGGGTATTGCGCTGCGTGCCAATCGCGGATGGGCTTGTTGACGAACCAGGCCTCCGTCGCGTGCGAGATGAGACGGCGCTCGAGCCGACCGGAACGGCTGTACGGCGATGCGAGGCGTTTTCCGGTATAGACATCCAGATGCCAGGCGTCGCGGTGATCCATGACGTACGGAACCCCATACTTGCGGTAGAGGTGATCGCCCGGCATGAAGTCGACGTTGGGGTTGGCCGACCCGATGACAAGGGACACGGCCTTGCGCTGATGGATGCCGTCTGCGGCGGCCACGAGGGGGGAGAGCCAGCTCGCGTAGCTGTTCTCGGGGAAGATCGCACGTGCACGAATCCACCTGAGGAAGTTCCAGAGGAGGGGGGAGAACAAGCGCCAGCGTGACCACCGACTGAGGTCGGTCTCTCCGCGCTCAAGGTCGAAGGGCACCCGGACGATGTCGATCCGAGGGTCGATCGATTTCTCCGACTCCGGGTCGCTGCCGGTCAGGCGCTCGAAGGTGTCGCGCGTCGCCGTCAGCACGGTGACCGCCCAGCCCTCTCTGGCGAATGCGTTCGCCGTGGCGAGCGCGCGGTACATGCCCGCTCCACGCGAAGGCGGGTAACCCCACGCGACATAGAGGAGGTGTGGCGCGTCGTTGGCGTTCGGCGTGGATTCAGACACTGTTGAGAGTTTAGCGGGGGAGTCTGCTCGGCGAATCTGCCACCGTGACGACGGTGAAAGACAGTGTGCGCCACAACATCAGCGTGAGGTCTGATCCGGGTGGCTTTGACCGCTCTCCGTTGCGGTCGTCGGACCGGGTACTGCCGATCGGATGGCGAGGACAGCGCGGTCCGCGACCGCCGTAAGGGAGAAGTTGCGTTCCACCCATTCACTGAGGCGTGGACTCGGAGCGGTCTTGCCCCGATCGAGGGCCTCCGCCATTGCTGCGGCGACCGCGTCGGCGTCCCAGCTGGTCGACCATCCCAGAGAATTCTGGGTGATCATCTCGCCGAACGGGCCGACGCCGGAGTAGATGACCGGCACTCCGCAGCTGATGCTTGCGAGGGTTTTCGTCGGAAGCGCGAAGTCATAGCCGCGGTCTGGTCTGATGGAAGCCAGGCTCGCGGTTGCGCCCCGCATCCACTTGGCAATCTCGTCGGCAGTCACCGTCCCGGGAAAATGGATTCGATGAGAGAGCGTCTGGGAACGCACTTTGAGCGCATCGACTTCGACGCCTGAGCCGAACAAGAAGAGCTCTGCAGTCGGGTAGCGATCGCAGATGAGCATGAATGCATCGACGAATACTTCTGCTCCTTGAAACTCCGACATTGTGCCTGCGTAGACGAAGTACGGGTAGTCGACTGCCCTCGTCGCGCCCGAGCGGGAGAACCTTTCGGTGTCGATTCCGGTCCCCACCACCGTCACACGGGTGGGATCTGCACCCAGCGCAACGACCTCGCGCCTCACCCCAGGAGAAATGGCGAGGACGGCGGACGCTCCACGGAGTGTCCAACGCTCCAGCATCCTGACCATGGAAACGACGAAGCGGGGCGCACCCATCCCCGACACGGCCGCCGACGTCACGTCCGCAGAGAAGTACACATACGGAGTCCTGCGCAACCAGCAGGCAACGCGGGTGACCACTCCAGTTGTCGGCGGCGGTTCGGCGATAACCACATCGGCACGGGGGCTGAAGAGGAGTCGGAAGAAAAGTGGAATGTCGAAGCTTGCATACTGCAGGTACCCGCGCACCGCGCCGGACTTGTCGCGCAGGACCGGCCACCGGCGGACCCGGCTTGTGCTGGAGGCGTCGACGGAGGATCGAGTGGTGAGCACAGTCACGCGGTATCCCGCGCGCTCGAGAGAGCGGGCGAGCGCACCAAGGCGGTAGGCCGCGGCACTTCCCTCAGGCTCGAAAACCCGGGAGGCGATGAGTGCTCTCGGGGTTCTGGTCACGGGAGAGAACTTATCAGGGGCCCGGGATGTGGTTGATCTACGCCGACGCGCCAATTGACTCCAGGAATGCCGAACGCTCGGTCTCGGCGTTGATGGCAACTGCCGCGCGGTGCGACGCCGACTTGAGAGCGGTAATGCGCTCGCTTGTCAGGCTGGAGAGTGTGTCGGCGAGGTCCTTGGTAGACCAGCCGTCGACAATGACACCGTTCTCGAACTCGCTGACGATCTCCGACATCATCGGGCTCTTTCCGATGACGAGACCCAAACGGCCTTGAATCGCCTCGAAGAACTTGTTGGGCAAGGAGAATTCGAGATTGCGCGACTCTGGCTGGTAGAACATGATTTCCAGATCGTATTCGTTCAGGGTGGAACTGACGTCTCTCATCGGGACAGGAGGAACAAAGCGGACACGATCGCCGAGATCCCGAGCGTACTCCTCCACCTCGGCAATGACGTTGCGGTTGGGCGTGAGCATGAAGGTCACAGAGAACCGCTCATCGAGCATCCGGAGAGCGTCGCAGATGTCCCTCAAGCCTCGCGCCCAGCTGGCCATGCCGTGGAACACAAGCTTGATGTTCTTCGGGTCGACTGGGCTCGGGTTCTGGTCGACGAAGGGTGGACAGTTTCGGACGATCGCCGGTGTTTCGAACCCGAAATCCTCCGCATAGAACTCAGCGAGCCGGCTCGCCACGGTCGAACGTGACGTGAAA
>DATCXP010000011.1:0-2402 GCA_036565765.1 Terrimesophilobacter sp. | reverse complement strand
GCCGGCGGTGAGCCGTAGAACGGTACCGCGGCCCGGATGCGCGGCTCGGCTGCGGCGAGGGCGAAACTGTAGCTTCCGCCGAAGCAGAACCCGACGACTCCGATCCGTCCTTCGATGCCCGGCTGTCCCTGGAGGTAATCGGCGACGCTCTTCAGCTGGCCGACCGCCCGGGCGCCGTACGCCGGCTCTCTCGACGCCGCCAGCTTCTCGCGCATGAGCGGCTGCGCCTCGGTGCGCTTCTTCTCGTCGGTGCTCATGGCGAGGTCGTGCAGCTCCTGGCCGACCTGCGGCGACACGCCCGCACCGCTCAGGATGTCCGGTGCGATGACCAGGTAGCCCTCCGCCGCGAAACGATCGGCGACGTTCCTGATGTGGTCGACGAGTCCCCAGATCTCGTGAATGAGAATGAGCGCACCCCTCGCCTCGCCGGGCGGATCCGAACGGTACGCGGTGATCTCGGAGCCGGGGATCACGATCATGGTCATGAACTCATCCTTCCACCGGCCGGGCCTCCGCGGTGGCCCCGCCATGCTCTCGCGGCATCCGTAGCGCGTACACGGATGCCGCGAGCATGAGCACGACCGCGGAGCCGAACGCCACGGGGTAGGAGACGGCATCCAGCAGCGCGCCGGCTACGAGCGGCCCGACGATCGCGCCGAGGTCGGAGAAGGCGGAGAAGATCGCGACCGGCTGGCCGCTCTTCGCGCCGGCCGCATCGCCGACGGATGCCGCCGGCGCTGTGCCCATGAATGCTGCGGCGACGCCGTAGGCGCACAGCAGCGCCGTGAGAACCCAGATGTCGCCAGAGAAGGGGATCGCGATCATGGCGGCGGCCCCGACGGCGTAGGCGCCGACGATGGCGGGCTTGCGCCCGACCGTATCGACGAATTTGCCGGCCGGCCCGAGCGCGAGGGTCTGGGCGATCGCGGCGATCGCGAATGCGATGCCGGTCCAGAGCTCTTCGCGGTGCAGGACCTCGACGACGAGCACCGGGATGAGCGCGCTGCGGACCCCGAGGCTGGCCCATCCTGAGGCGAAGTTGGCGAGGCAGGCGGCCCGGAACCGGCGGTCCCGGATGACGACCCGGAACGGGATCGCCTCGGGTGCCCCGGTTGCGGCGGCCTTCTGCTGCTGCGACACCGGACGCAGGAACACCAGGCCTACCGCGCCGGCGACGACGAGCGTCCCCGCGTAGAAGAAGAACGGCGCCCGCAGCGAGATCACGGCGAGCAGCCCGCCGAGGGCCGGGCCCGCCATCCCGCCGATGAGGAATCCACCCTGGTAGAAGCCGACCGCGCGGCCGCGCATCGATGGCGCGGTCGTGCCGAGCAGGAGCGTCATCGCCGAGATCGAGAACATGGCGGAGCCGATGCCGCCGGCTCCGCGCAGCAGCAGGACCTCGAGGTAGCTCTGGGCGAATCCGACCATTGCGCTCGACACCGCGACGATGCCGATCCCGATGGCGAGGATGGTGCGCTCGCCGCTGATGTCGATGAGCTTGCCGCAGAACGGGCTCGCGACGAGACGCATGAGCGCGAACGCGGACACGACAGCGCCGATCTCGGTGAAGCCGACGTGGAAGCTGCGCACGAACACGGGCAGGACCGGGATCACGACGCCGAAGCCGACCATGACGAAGAACGCGATGAGGCCGAGAACGATCACCTCGCGGGACAGGCGGGGCTTCACTGCGGGCGTCGACACCCTCTCAGGCTAGGGCCTGGGCGGACATCGTCTCCTTCACCGCCGCAAAAGCATCCTGGTTATCCACAACCGTGTCTTGCTCCACATGTGCAGCGCATGTACCGTGGCAGTATGCCGAAGATGTTGCAGGTGCGAAATCTCCCGGATGAGGTGCACGCGCGCCTCAAGGAGCGTGCGGCGCAGGAACGGATGTCCCTCTCCGACTACGTCGCGCAGGAGCTCACGAAGCTCGTGCGCTACCGCAGCAATGCGGAGATCGTGCGGGATGCCCGCATGAAGACGTTCGACATCCCCCGGGAAGAAATGGTCGAGGGCATCCGGCGCGATCGTGAGTCGCATTGAGTGCGGCCGCTGTCATCGACTGTTCCGCGCTATTCGACCATCTGGTGATGGATGTCGGCAGCGACTTCGATCGGTTGCTGTCCGATCGCACCCTGCATGCGCCACAACTCCTTGACTACGAGTTTCTTGCGACTCTCCGGCGGCATGTCCTACTCGGCCAACTCGGAGCGAGCGACGCGACGGACAAGCTCGACTTCTTCACGCAGTTCGACCTCGAGCGCCACAGCATCGAACTGCTGCGCCATCGGATCTGGTCACTGCGCCACAACTTCTCGCCTTACGACGCGAGCTATGTCGCCCTGGCAGAAGCGCTCGACCTGCCGCTCGTCACGAGCGATCTGCGGCTCCCCCCCCCC
>DATCXP010000110.1:0-6130 GCA_036565765.1 Terrimesophilobacter sp. | reverse complement strand
AGGTCGAGGCGTAGCCCGGCAACCTGCCAGTCGAACCCCCGCGGCGACAGGCGTGCCAGCAGCGCGATGGGCACGTGCACAGTCACCCCGTCTTCCTCGGTTCCCGGTTCGAAGCGGTAGCTCAGCTTCAGTCGCTGGTCGTCCTGCTGCCAGGCCTTCGGATAGGACGATTCGACCAGTTCGACCACCGGGGCGGTCGACTCCTCGTCCAGGAGATCATCGGCCGTCATCGTCAGCAGCTCCGGCTGCTCGGCGCGTGCCGACTTCCACCACTTCTCGAAGTCGCGCTGCGTGCATACCTCGGCGGGTGTGCGGCGGTCGTAGAACTCGAAGACGGCTTCGTCGTCGAGCAGGATGTCGCGCCGCCTGGTGCGTTCCTCCACTTGGGCGAGCTCCGCGCGGAGCTTGCGGTTGGCCCGGTCGAAAGCGGTTGCCCGCTGGTCGAGCCGGTCGATGTCCCACTCACCGGCGACCAGCGCATGCCGGATGAACAGTTCCCGCGCCTGCTCGGGGTCGATCCGGGCGAACTGAACCCGCCGCCGGTCGACGATCGGGACGCCGTAAAGGGTCACCCGCTCATAGGCGACCGCGGCACCCTGCTTCTTCTCCCAGTGCGGTTCGCCATAGCTGCGCTTGACCAGGTCGCCGGCGATCGGTTCCGCCCAGGACAAGTCGATGGCCGCGTTCATGCGGGCGAACAGCCGGCTGGTCTCCACAAGCTCGGCAGTCATCACCTCCACCGGCTGCTTCTTGGCCAGCGCGGAGCCGGGGAAGATGCTGAACCTGATCTGGCGTGCGCCGATGTAGTCGCCCTGCTTGGCTTTCTGCTTCTTGTCGGTCGTCGTGTCCTTGATGCCCAGCTGGCTGAGCAGGCCGGCCAGTAGGGAGCGGTGGATACCGGTCGGGTTGACGCTCGGATCGCCGACGGTGAGGCCCAGCTGCTTGGCGGTCCGCTTCAGCTGCCCATAGACATCCGCCCACTCGCGCACCCTCATGAAGTTGAGGTACTCCGTCTTGCACAGCCGGCGGAACTGGTTGCCGGAGAGCTCCCGTTCCTTCTCCTTGAGGTAGTTCCACAGGTTCAGCAGGGTGAGGAAGTCGCTGGTCGGGTCCGTGAAGCGGGCGTGCGCGGTGTCGGCTTGCGGGCGCTTCTCAAGGGGACGTTCCCGTGGGTCCTGGATGCTCAAGCCCGCGACGATGGCCATCACCTCTCGCGTCGTGCCGTACTTGCCCGACTCGACTACCATGCGTGCCAGGCGGGGGTCGAGTGGCAACTGGGACAGCTGCTTGCCGATCTTCGTGATCGCCGGCTCCGCGGCCGGCCCTGAGATCGCGGTCAACTCGCGCAAAAGGTCCAGGCCGTCCTTGATTCCGCGGGAGTCCGGCGGCTGCAGGAACGGGAAGTTCGCGATATCGCCCAGCCCGAGCGAGATCATCTGCAGGATGACAGCGGCAAGGTTGGTTCGCAGGATCTCCGGCTCCGTGTATTCCGGACGACGCATGTAGTCGTCCTCGGAGTACAGCCGGATGGCGATGCCGTCGCTGGTGCGCCCGCTGCGCCCGGAACGCTGGTTGGCGGATGCCTGTGAGACGGCCTCGATCGGCAGTCGCTGGATCTTCGCGCGGGCGCTGTAGCGGCTGATCCTGGCGGTGCCGGCATCGACAACGTACTTGATGCCGGGGACGGTGAGGCTGGTCTCTGCCACGTTCGTGGCGAGCACGATGCGCCGCCGGGTGCCTGCCGTGGTGGACGGGCGGAACACCTTGTGCTGGTCGGCGGTGCTCAGGCGGCCGTAGAGGGGGAGCACCTCGGTGGCGGGGCGGTCCTTCGCCCGAATGGCGTCCTCCGCGTCGCGGATCTCGGCCTCACCGCTGAGGAACACCAGAACGTCGCCGTCGCTTTCTCGGGCGAGTTCGTCGATGGCGGCGTTGATGGCGTCGAACAGGTCGATCGGCTCCTCGCCAGCGTTTCCCGCGCCGGCGGGTGTGCGCGTGGGCAGGTCCTCCTCGTCGGGGTCGTCGGAGGCGTCATCCGGGGACAATGGCCGGTACCGGATCTCGACCGGGTAGGTGCGTCCGCTGACCTCGACGATGGGTGCAGGCGTGCCCTCGGCATCCGCGAAGTGCGCGGCGAAGCTCTCCGGGTCGATGGTGGCCGAGGTGATGATCAGCTTGAGCTCCGGGCGCTGGGGGAGCAGTTGTTTGAGGTAGCCGAGCAGGAAGTCGATGGTGAGGCTGCGCTCGTGCGCCTCGTCGATGATGATCGCGTCGTACTTGCGGAGCGTCCGGTCGCGGTGGATCTCGTTCAGCAGGATGCCGTCCGTCATCAGCTTGATGCGGGTGCCCTTGCCGACTCGGTCGGTGAAGCGCACCTGGTAGCCGACCAGTCCGCCGACCTCTTCGCCGAGCTCTTCTGCAATGCGTTCGGCGATGGTGCGGGCGGCGATGCGCCGGGGCTGGGTGTGCCCGATGCTCTGGTAGCCGAGTTCCAGCAGGATTTTCGGCAGCTGGGTGGTCTTGCCCGATCCGGTTTCGCCCGCAACGATGATCACTTGGTTGTCGCGGATGCTCGCCGCGATGTCGTCCCGGCGCTGGCTGACCGGCAGCTCGGGAGGGTAGGTGATGGTGGCGGGAATCATGAGCCTTCCAGCTTAGATTGCGGCGGGTCGCGGTTGGCTCCCACGGGGCGTAACCCGTCCGAACCCAGGACCTAGGATCGAGTAATGGAGCGGCTGCGAACGAAACCAACAATGATCCCCCGAAGCCATCTCTACGTACCCGCCGACCGGCCCGATCACCTGGCGAAGGTGCTTGGTCGTGGTGCTGACGGCATCATTATCGATTTCGAGGATGCCGTCACACGTGACCACAAGCCGCTGGCCCGGCAGGTTGCGGCCGGGTGGCTCGCCGAGAACCCGGCGGCTCCTGTGACGGTGTGGGTGCGCCTCACGGTGGAGGAGCCGCAGCTCGACCTCGAGGCCGTCGTCGCTCCGGTCGAGGCGGTCATGGTGCCGAAGGCGGAGGTGGAATCGGTCACGGCGGTCGGCGAGCTGCTCGGCGCTCGCGAAACTGCGCTCGGCCTGGCTGCCGGCTCGTTCGCGATTGTGCCGCTCATCGAGACCGCGCGCGGGCTGCTCGCGGCGCCCGAGCTCGCCGCATTGCCTCGAGTCTCAAGACTTGCGATCGGACGCGCCGATCTTGCCGGCGAGTTGGGACTCAGTGTCGACCCCGAGGGTCCCGAGTTTCGCAGTCTCATGCTTGGACTTGTGGTTGCGAGTTCGGCTGCGGGAATTGCGGCACCCCTGGCGCCGACGTCGACGGACTTCCGCGACCTCGAGGCTCTCCGTACCTCCACCGAGCAGCTGCTGAGGTTGGGGTTTCGCGGTCGCACGGCGGTGCATCCCGCGCAATTGGCGATCATCAACGAGGTGTTCACGCCGTCGGATGACGCTGTTGCGAGGGCGACGGAACTGGTCGACGCGTTCAAACGGGCCGAGCGCGACGGGTCAGGAGTCTTCGCCGACGACGAGGGTCGAATGATCGACGCCGCCGTGGTCAAGTCGGCTCGCGACATACTCTCTCGCGCGCGACGCGGCTAGCCAGAGCACGAGCAGCCGCCGAGGCCGGTGCTCACAGTGTTCCGTGCACGACTTCGCCGTCGATGATCACGGCTTCGATGTCGGCAACTGTTGCGCGCTGTATGAGGCTCGCGATCGGGTTGGTGGAGTACCCCAGGTTGTCGCTCCGCAGGTCGATGACCACGAGGCTGGCCGATTTTCCGGGCGCGATCGAGCCGAGAGTACTGTCGATTCCGATGGCTCGCGCTCCGCCGAGCGTTGCGGCGTGGAGCAGGGCGCGCTCGTCGACGACAGCCGGGCTTTGGGAGTTCGATCGAAGCAGAAGGGCAAGGAAGTTCACCTCGGCGAGGATGTCGGGACTGCCGAGCATGAGGTTGTCGGTGCCGAGTGCGATGGTGGCCCCGAGCATGCGGGCAGAGAAGTAAGGGGGTACCCCGGCGCCGAGACTCACGTTGGCGCGCGGACACATCACGATGGGGATGTTGTGCTCTGCAACGACGCGCAGCTCATCATCGGTCGCCGCGGTGAGGTGGACCAGGAAGTCGGGTTTGAGGTGCTCGGCGACTCTTGAAACGTCGGACGTGCCGGTGCGCCGCACCGAGACTTCTCGGTACGACGGCGTAGCGGCGGCGTGGGTGGCGAGCGGCTTACCGTGGCTGAAGGCGAGAGCGCGCAGTTCGGTCATCGCTTGATCGGTGAGGTCGCTCGCTCGAACCGGGGCGAACCCATCCGCAGCCTGCAGGGTCTCGATCACCTGGGCGACGACGCGGGGGTTCAGCCCTCCCTCGTTCGCTTCGAGCTCCTCGACCCCTTGCGGAACCCCGGCGAAGCCACCGAAGCTGATCCCGCGGATGGGGAGACCGTCCAGGGCCTCCCGCAACTCCCGAACACCCTCGACACCTCCTGCGGTGAAGTCGGCGAACGCGACGACACCCGAGGCGATCATCTGCCGGGCAGCGGAACGGATGGCGGCGATGCGCCTTTCCCTTCCGACAGCGGCCATTGCGGTGAAGCGTAGACCGTTCGGCGGGAAGAATATGTTGGTGCCCGACGGCGAATTGAACGCGACCTCTTTGACAGCGGCGTCGGCGATGTGGGTGTGCGCGTTGATGAACCCAGGGAGGACGAGCCTGCCGTCGAGGTCGATGGCAGGAACTCCCTCGGGTGCTGCGCCCTTGCCCACGGCGATGATCTTTCCGTCGCGGACGTGAACGTCCGCGTCACGAATGGAGCGGAGGTCGTCGCCAAGGACGACCTCCGCTCCAACGAGGCAGTATTCGATCACACGCGGGGGCCACGCGGAACGTAGCGTCCCACGGGGTCACCTACGACGGCTCCGTTCTCGAGCACGTGGTTTCCGCGTACGAAGGTGTCGGTGACGACGGCGTCGAGCGTGAAGCCGTCGAACGGCGTGTACTCCTGTGTCGACTCCGAGTCCTCGGGGCGAATGACCTGGCTGCGGGTGGGGTCGACGAGCGCGATGTCGGCGTCGAAGCCGACGGCGATGTCTCCCTTGCTCGTGAAGCCGTAGCGCTGGGCGGGATTCCAGGATGCGAGCTGCGCGATGCGCTGCAGGCTCAGGCCGCGCTTGAGTCCCGCACCGACGAGTCCCGGCAGCAGGTACTCTGCACCGCCGAAGCCCGACTTGACGCCGAAGATGTCGTCCCGGTCGTTCGGGTCGAATTTCTGCTCATCCTTGCAGCACGCGTGGTCGCTCACGACCCAGTCGATGTTGCCCGCGAGGAGGTGCTCCCAGAGCGCCTCGACGTCTTCGGGGGAGCGCAGCGGCGGGTTGACCTTTCCGCCGAGGTTCGCCGCGGTGTTGTAGTCGGCAAGCAGATGCCCCAAGGTGACCTCGCGGCGGAAGTTGATGTGCGGGAACGCGCTCGCCATCGTCATCGCCGCTTCGAGCGCCTTCGCGCTCGTGAGGTGCAGGAGGTTGATGGTGGGCAGGTTCGTCTCGTGCGCGAGGTAGGAGGCGATCGAGATCGCAAGACCCTCAGAGTGGGGCGGACGCGCGGCGCTGTACGCCTCGAGACCGGTGAGCTTGCCCTCATTCTGGACCATCGCCGTGTAGGCGCGCATGATCTCCGCAGTCTCGCAGTGCAGGGAGAGCGAGATCTCGTCGGCGTACTCGGGCAGCTCCTCGCGCAGACGCTGCACGCCGCGCATGACGAACTCGAAGTGGGCGATGTCGTAGGACTCGCCATCGGGGATCATCAGGAACTCGCGCTGGCTCGACGAGGCGCCGTGCAGGCCGAAACCGCCGTAGAACATGAAGATCTTGAACGACGTGATGCCGAACTTCTTCGCGATGAGCGGAAGCTCGTCGATGTGCTCCTTCATCATCGGGGCGATGTGGAAGCCGTAGTCGATGTGGCTTCTGCCCTCCGCGGCAGCGAGCACCTTGGGCAGGAACGTCTCGTAGGGGCCGCCCTCGTTGAGGTAGTACTGGCCGGTGCGCATGTAGGTGATTCCGGTCGTCACGCCTCCTTGAGCGGAGGCGCGGGACTCGGTCGCCGCATCTTCACTGAGCGGGTTGTAGAT
The DNA here is from genome assembly GCA_036565765.1 of Terrimesophilobacter sp. Lineage (GTDB taxonomy): Bacteria > Actinomycetota > Actinomycetes > Actinomycetales > Microbacteriaceae > Terrimesophilobacter. The sequence continues at coordinate 5 of DATCXP010000110.1, read as the reverse complement.
GCCCC
>DATCXP010000097.1:0-5108 GCA_036565765.1 Terrimesophilobacter sp. | reverse complement strand
GTCTACCTCGCCGGCATCACCCACCGCGTCGGCAAGCTCGCCGAGAATCTCGGTCGCGACCGGGTCTGGATGACGGAGGTGCAGACCGCGACCGAGCGCTACCTGGCGGCCGGCGGCACGTTGCCGTCGCGGGCGGATGCGCCTTCCGCGCTCGTTCACGCCCGCTGGCTGCTCGAGGAGCTGCGCTTGAGCCTGTTCGCGCAGCACCTGGGCACCGCCGAACCGGTCAGCCTGCAGCGCGTGACGAAGCTGCTCAGCTCCGTCGGTACAGCCACGGCAGGGAGCTGATCTCCAGCCGGTGGCGCGGCCCGTCACTCTCGAGCAGCGTCTCATCTGCGTGGGCGATGTCGCCCTCCCACAGCACCACGTTCCCGGCTGCCACGAGCCGGGTCACGTAATGTTGCACCTCTCCGGAGCGCGCCCGGCTCAGCGCCTCAGCGACGGATGAGGCGCTCGCCAGCCCGTGGAGCGTCACCCAGGTCGGCGGTACGAGACTCAACTCGCCGGCAGCGTGCGCAGTGAGGGCCTCGCCAGGCCGGATCCAGCGGAACCCGATCGCCTCGTCGGCCGCGAGCACCGGATCACCGGCGGGGGCGATGGAGTAGTAGAACCAGGTCCGCATCCGCTTCGGTGCCGAGGCGGGCGGCGACCAGACCGACACGGCGACGAGCCCGTCCGCAGCGACCTCGAGCCCGGTCTCCTCCCGGGTCTCGCGCACCGCCGCGCGGCGCGCGGCGTGCTCCTCCTCCGTGTCCCGGGGCTCGGTGTCCCCTGGGTCGACGGCGCCGCCAGGAAACACCCATGCGCCCGCGAACGACCCGCGGTGTCGAGGCCGCTCCAGCAGCAGCACCTCGGGTCCCGCATCGCCGTCGCGCAGCAGCACGACGGTCGCGGCGACACCGTCCACTCCCGCACTGCGCGCCCCGGCCATCCGACTCCTGTCCTGGCTCTTCACAGTATCAAGGAGTCTTCGCCGCCGGTCTCAAAGCACCCTCTCGGATTGAGCCTGCCGAAATCCGGTCTCGACCCTTCGAGAGCCTCAGGGGAGCCCAGGCTCGACCCGAGAAACTGCACAGGCTCGACCCGAGACAGTGTGAGCTACAGCACCTTCGACAGGAACGCCTTGGTGCGCTGATGCTGCGGGTTTCCGAGGACCTCGTGCGGGTCGCCGGACTCGACGACGACCCCGCCATCCATGAAGACGAGGGAGTCAGCGACTTCGCGCGCGAACCCCATCTCGTGCGTCACGACGATCATCGTCATGCCCGACTCCGCGAGCTTCTTCATGACGTCCAGCACTTCACCGACGAGCTCGGGGTCGAGCGCGGATGTCGGCTCGTCGAACAGCATGAGCTTGGGGTCCATGGCGAGTGCGCGGGCGATCGCGACCCGCTGCTGCTGGCCGCCGGAGAGGTGGGCAGGGTAGGCATCCGCCTTGTTGCCGAGACCGACCCTCGCGAGGAGCTCCTTGGCGCGCGAGACCGCCGCTTCCTTCTTGATGCCCTTGACCCGGATCGGCGCCTCGATCACGTTCTCCAGCGCCGTCATGTGCGGGAACAGGTTGAACCGCTGGAACACCATGCCGATGTCCCGGCGTTGCCTCGCCGCCACCTTCGGCTTGAGTTCGTACAGCTTGTCGCCGCGCTCCTCGTAGCCGACGAGCACGCCGTCGACCATGAGCCGACCGGCGTCGACGCGCTCGAGGTGGTTGATGCAGCGCAGGAACGTGGACTTGCCCGAGCCGCTCGGGCCGACGAGGCACATGACCTCGCCGCGCGTGACGGTGAGCGAGATGCTCTTGAGCACCTCATTGGACCCGAAGCTCTTCGACACGCGGTCGGCCTGGACCATAGGGACGTCGGTCATGTCGTGTGCTCCGGGTCGTGGGTTCCAGCGCTGGGAACGGCGGTGGTGATCGCTCCGGTGGCCAAGGGCACGGCGCCGGTGTCGATGCCGCCTTTCTTATTGGGCCTCGCCTGCCCGATACCGCGCGAGAACCGCTTCTCCAGGAAGTACTGCCCGACCATGAGGATCGAGGTGAACAACAGATACCACGCCGAGGCCACCAGCAGCAGCGGGATCGGGTCGAAGATGACGGAGGAGATGTCGCGCGATCGCCCGTACAAATCGAAGCTGAACGGGACCGCGGCAACGAGCGAGGTGGTCTTGAGCATCGAGATGACCTCGTTGCCGGTCGGCGGGATGATGATGCGCATGGCCTGCGGGATGACGATGCGTCGCATGGTCTGCAGCCAGGACATCCCGAGGGCGGTCGCCGCCTCATCCTGCCCCTTGTCGACCGAGAGGATGCCGGCGCGCACGATCTCCGCCATGTAGGCGGCCTCGTTGAGGGAGAGTCCGATCACGGCGAGCCAGAACACGTCGATGACGTTCTTGGTCTCGAACGAGATCCACGGCGCGGTGAACGGGATGCCGATGTCGATCGTGGAGTAGATGGTCGCGATGAGTCCCCAGAACGCGAGCTGGACATAGACCGGCGTGCCGCGGAACACCCACAGATAGAGCCAGGAGACGCCCTTCACGACGGGGTTGTCGGAGAGCCGCATGACCGAGAGCACGATGCCGAGGATGATCGCGATGACCATCGAGTAGATCGTGAGCAGCAGGGTGTAACCGGCGGCCTGCGAGATGCGCTTGTCGAAGAGGTACTTCGCGAAGTTGTCCCAGCCGTACGCCTCGCGCTGGGAAGCGTCGATCACGAACAGGGCGAGCAGGGTGACGAGGACGATGGCGATCGCGATGCGCCACGGATGCTTGAGGCGGATGGCCTTGATGGGGGCGGGGCGCCCCTCGCCGTTCGGCGACACGGGAGTCCGTGTCGCCGAACGGCTTGAGTCTGACGAACTCATGGAACTATTTTGCGGTCGCCGCGTTGATCGTGATCTTGTCGACGGCGCCGCTGTAGACGCCCCACTTGTCGAGGATCGTCTTGTAGCTTCCGTCATCGAGCATGGACTGCAGGGCGGCCTGGATGGCCTTGACGAGCTGCGAGTCCTTCTTGACCGCGATGCCGTACGGGGCGACGTCGAACGCGTCACCGGCGAGCTCGATCTTGTCCTTGAGCTGCGACACGGCGTACTGCGTGATCGGCGAGTCGGCCGTCATGGCGTCCGCGCGGCCGAGGGCGAGGGCGTTGCTGGCCTCGTCCTGCTTCTCGAACTTCAGGATGTTGATGGCCGCCTTCCCGGCATCCGTGCACTCCTTCGACTTGGCCGGCAGTTCGTCGGTCTCCTCGTAGGTCGTCGCCTGTACCGCGACGGTCAGGCCGCAGGCGTTCGCCTGGTCGACGGTCTTGCCGATCTGCTGCGCCCACTGGATGCCGGCGGCGTAGTAGTTGACGAAGTCGACGCTGAGCTCGCGCTCCTCGTTGTCGGTGAAGGAGGAGAGCCCGATATCGTAGGTGCCGCCCTTGATGCTCGGGATGATCTTGTCGAAGCTCGAGATCTGGTAGTCGGGCTTCAGGCCGAGCTTGGCCGCCATCGCGTTTCCGAGGTCGACGTCCCAGCCGATCGGGTTGCCCGCATCATCCTTGTACTCGTTGGGCGCATAGGTCGGGTCGATGCCGATCACGAGCTTGCCGGATGCCTTGATGTCCGCCGGCAGGAGAGCGACCGCGGCCGCGTCGATTCCGACAGCGGGCTTGTCGCCGCTGGTCGGCGGCGTGGTGCTGTTGTCCACACAACCCGTGAGCAAAAGTGCCGCAGCGGCGATGATCGCCGGCAACGTGAATCTGGTGCGCATTGTCATTTCCTTCTCTGTTCTCCTGGTGGGTAACACGGCCGAGTGAAGGAGGTGGTTAGAGCAGGGCAGACGCCACCTCATTGTCACGCCGGTATTCGCAGCCTACTCCAGAGGCGAAACAAGAAACCGTCGGCTGAATGTCGGTTGGGTGACGAAAAGGTGGGTCTGTGGCGAATCGTTGCACTACTCGCTCTTTTTCGACACGGCCTTCGCATTCGCCTCGTAGGAGGTGTTCGTCGACTCGAAGAAGTTCACGAGCTCGTAGGTGTCGTTGGCCGTCGCCATCCACTTCGCGGGGTTCGAGACCTTGTACTCCGGGTCGAAGCCGAGCTCCTCGAGGCGGCGGTCGGCCAGATACTTCACGTACTGGTTGATGTAGGTGGCGTTCAGGCCGAGGATGCCGGAGGGCAGCAGGTCCCGGTTGTACTCCTCCTCCATCTCTACGGCATCCAGGATCATCTGCTTGATCTCGGCGGCGAACTCCGGAGTCTGCAACTCTGGGTTCTCCTCGAGCACCGTGAGGATGAGGTTGATACCGAACTTCAGGTGCAGGCTCTCGTCCCGGATGACCCAGTCCATGAGCGAGCCGAAGTTGCGCAGCAGGTTCCGCTGCCGGAAGCTCAGCGCGACCATGAACCCGGAGTAGAACCAGATCCCCTCGAGGATGATGTTGTAGGCGACGAGGTTGCGCACGAAGTCCTGCTTGCCCTCGACGGTCGTGATGTCGAGGGTCTCCTCGGTCATGCGCTTGATGAACGTGACCTGGAACTCCTCCTTGCGCGCCATCGAGGGCACGGTGACATGGGAGCCGTAGGCTGCTTCGCGGTCGATCGGGAAGGTCTCCAGCACGTACTCGAAACTCATGCAGTGGTTGGCCTCCTCCCACATCTGCTTCGCGAGGTAGAGGTGGCACTCCGCCGCATTGATGTAGGGGTAGACGCCGAACGCGAGCGCCTTGTTCACGAGCAGTTCGTTCGGGTTGAAGTAGCTCATGAGGAACGTGATCGCGTGGCGTTCCTCATCCGTCATCCGTTTGAAGTCGGCGATGTCCTGGTCGAGCTGGATCTCGTTCGGGAACCAGGTGTTCGCGACCGCCTGGTCGTAGAGGTCCATGGCCCACTGGTACTTGACCGGCTTGAGCAGCAGGCCTTCCTGCACGCCCGTACCGAGAATCCCTGACATTGCGCTTTCCTTCTTTCGTCACTCTTGAGCCCCTTCGAGACGGCCTTCGGCCTCCTCAGGGAGCGGATGCGCCTACTGGCAGCTGTCGCACTGGAGCTCGTCCATCGGGTCGGATGGCACGAAGTACTCCGGACCGGCGGCCGAGACGGCCGCCGGCGCTGGCA
>DATCXP010000086.1:0-11548 GCA_036565765.1 Terrimesophilobacter sp. | reverse complement strand
CCGGAGCGAATGATCGAGGTGGAGTGGGCGCCGACGACCAAGAGCGTGTTCCTCGTGCAGATCCAGGTCGAGGCGCTCGACCGGGCCGGGCTGCTCTCCGACGTCACGAGGGTGCTCTCGGAGCACCACGTGAACATCCTGTCCGCGACGGTAACGACCTCGAGCGACCGGCTCGCACTGAGCCGCTTCCTGTTCGAGACCGGGGACACCACGCACTTGGATCGCGTGCTGAACGCTGTGCGCCGCATCGACCAGGTGTATGACGTGTACCGGGTCTCAGCCGGGTAGCCGGCCAGAACAGGGTGGGCCGGCGAACACCGAGTGCAGCCTCGTCAGGGCGAGCCGCTTCCGCGGCAGATTCCTTCGGCGCTCGATGGCCTCGGTGACATCGCTCAGCCGGAACCTCCCCGATTCGGCGAGCCTCGCGACGATCTCACGCTCTTCCGCCCCGAATGCGATGCTGAACCGGGCGAGATCGATCGCCGTGCGCAGGGGAGTGGTGACCCGGATCCCGCCCAGCCAGGAGAACTCGGAGGAGTCGATCACCACTTCGCGAACGGCCAGCATGGCGAGCGAGGCCGGCCTCGTGCGCGCGTCGCTGTCGGTGCAGAGCTCCGGCCGCGACGGTGGAGAGGAACTCGCCCCGAGCACCCACGCCGCACTGTGCTGCTCAGCTATGAGCCGAGGAGGCAGTAGTGCGGCCAGCGAGCGGGCGCGGTGCACCGGACCGACTACCTCGTCAACCGGACTGAAACATTCCCCGACGGCGAACACCTCACCGTCCAGCAGTGCCGCGCGCAATTCGGCCTCGGGCAGGTCGGCGGGGGAGAGGACCGGATGCAGGCGCTGCGTCATGGGCCCATTGTGCGGCCACAGCGGGTGCCGCCTCGCTCAGACCCTGCTCAGTTGTGGACTACGCGCGCCTGTGGAGAGGCGTTCAGCCGATGGCGCCCAGCCACGCCTTGCGCGCCTCGAGAGCCTCCTGGGCATCCGCGACCTTCTTCGCGTCGCCGCCGGCTTTCGCCTCGGCCAGTTCCTGCTCGAGCTTCGCGATCGCCGACTGGAGCTGGCTCACGAGACCCTCCGACCGTGCCTTGCGTTCCGGGTTGTTCCTCTGCCAGTGCTCCTCGTCGAGCTTGCGTACGGCCGCCTCGACCTTGCGCATGCGGTCCTCGACCGACTTGACCTTGTCGCGCGGGACCTTGCCGATCTCGTCCCACCGGCGCTGGATCGACGCCAGGGTCTGCCGCGCCTGGTCGCGATCTGTCGCGGTCACGAGCGGCTCCGCCTCTTCGAGCAGGGCCAGCTTCTTCTGGAGATTCTCCGCGAACTCGACGTCGTCGCGGGCGTCGATCTCCGCCTTCGCTGCGTACAGCGCGTCACCGGCGGCCTTGAACCTGGCCCACAGGGCGTCGTCCGACTTCTTCCCTGCGCGGCCGGCACGCTTCCAGTCGTCGAGAAGGGTGCGGTAGACGCCGATACCGTCGACGCCCTTCGGTGCGAGCGCCTCCGCTTTCTCGACGAGCTCCTGCTTACGGGCGCGTGCATCCTTGTGCACCGTGTCGAGCTCGGCGAAGAACGCCTTCCGCTGGGTCTCGATAGTCGTGCGGGCGGCCCTGAACCGTTTCCAGAGCTCGTTGCTCTCGCCCTTCGGCAACCGCGGGCCATCCTGCTGGTGCTTCTGCCAGCGCTCGAACAGGGAATCGAGGCTCGCGCTCACCTGCTTCCACTGCGCCTTGGCGAAGTCCTGCGCGGCCAGTGCCTCGACCTCCACAACGAGAGCGGTCCGCTCGGCGATCGCGGTGTCCAGCAGGGCCTTCGCCTCAGCCGACTGCTTCTCGGTGAGCTCGTCGACGGCTCCGTGCAGCGCATCCAGTCTGGTCACCAGCGACGCGAGGTCTCCCACCGCGTTGGCGCCGGCGATGCTTTCGCGGAGATTCCCGACGGTCTTGGCGACATCGCTTGCCGCGGTGCCCCGTTTCACCCGCTGTTCGAGCAGGGTGACCTGGCCGGCGAGCTCGACGAACTTGCGCTCGAAGTAGGCGAGCGCCTCTTCAGGAGTGCCATCGGGGTACTGCCCGACCGCCCGCTCGCCGTCGCCGGTGCGGACGAAGACGGTACCCGTCTCGTCTACGCGGCCCCACGGTGCCTGATTATCCGCCAACTGTCTCACCTTGCTGTGTCGCCCTGCCCTCGCCAGTCGGGTGCCTGACCGTCCACCAGCCTATTGCACAGTACGGGGAGCAGTCAGAACCGGGGCGCGCTGCTCACTGGATCGTGACGCCCGTGATGGTCGTCGGGATGACGGGGGCGCCGTCGCTCGGATCGGTCGGCCCCGGCGTGATGCCGCCGTCGGCGATCTTCGACACGAAGTCGTCAAGCCCGCTCGTGACCTTCCCGAGGACGGTGTAACCGCCGGCGGAGTCCGCCGGAATGGTTCCGTCTGCGTACATGATGAAGAACTGGTGTCCCTGACTGTAGGCGTCGGATCCGGCCCTGGCCATCGCGATCGTGCCGGCCGGGTACCGGTTGTCGGCCGGCGCGTTCTCGATCGGGCCGAACATGTAGCCGGGGTCGCCTGCACCGGTTCCATCGAGCGAGCCGCACTGGATGAGCTTGGTGGCACCGGTGGTCATGCGATGGCAGGACTTGCCGGTGAAGTAGCCGTCCTTGACCTCCTGCACGAACGCGGCGACCGCCTGCGGCGCGGCAGTGCCGTCGAGCTCGATGCCGAGCGCGACGGCGTTGAGCGTCAGCGTTCCGGTCCAGGTGCGATTCTCCGCGAGGGAAGGATCGGGGATGTCGCCGACGTTCTGTCCTGCGGCCGGCGTTGGGGACGTGCTCGCGGCCGGCTCGGGAACCGGCATACCCGGGCCCGCGGTGAAGTACACGACCTGCGTCACGGTCGCCAGTATCGCGACGACGAGAACTCCGACGATGGCGACCCAGTTGTCACGGCGACGGCGGCGGACCTGCGTCTCGTGCAGGCTCTGGCGGGCAGTGAAACGCCGCAGCCTCTCACGGGCTTCTCGTGCCTCGCGCTCAGCGTTCTTGCTCCGTGCCACGTGTTCCTCCGAATGCGCCAGGGTGCGGCATCCGAGTGAGGAGCCGGCCCAGAAGTACATTACCGGCCCTGTGGGGCCGGCGTTGCCTGCCGGTGGCGGCAACTACCATGGCCACTATGGATGCCCAGCCCGGTTTGCGCACCGGCGCGACCCCGCTCGCCGTCCGGATGCGCCCGCGAACGCTCGACGAACTCGAAGGACAGAAGCACCTCCTCACGCCCGGTTCTCCGCTCATGACGCTCGCCTCGGACAAGTCGGGGGAGCAGGGAGCGACCTCGGTCATCCTGTGGGGGCCGCCGGGAACGGGCAAGACGACGATCGCGAAGGCGATCGCGCAGAGCTCAGGGCGCAAGTTCGTCGAGCTTTCCGCGGTCACGGCGGGCGTCAAGGACGTCCGGGAGGTCATGCAGCAGGCGCTGTCGTCGCGCGATCTCTACGGGGTGTCGACCGTGCTGTTCCTCGACGAGATCCACCGCTTCACGAAGGCCCAGCAGGACGCGCTGCTCCCGGGGGTCGAGAACGGCTGGGTCATCCTCGTCGCCGCCACGACGGAGAACCCGTCATTCTCGGTGATCTCGCCGCTGCTGTCACGATCGCTGCTGCTCACCCTCGAGGTGCTCTCCGACGAGGACCTCGGGGCGGTCGTCGAGCGCGCGCTGATCGACCCGCGCGGCCTCAACGGCAAGGTCGAGCTGGAACCGGATGCGAAGGCCGCGATCGTGCGCCTCGCCTCTGGCGACGCACGGCGCGCCCTCACGGCGCTCGAGGCCGCAGCGGCCTCCGCAGCGGCCTCGGACGGCCTTGCCGATGGGGCGAAACCTCGCATCACGGCGGACGGCGTCGCCGCAGCGGTAGACCGCGCACTCCTGCGCTACGACCGGCAGGGCGACGAGCACTACGACGTCATCAGCGCGTTCATCAAGTCGGTGCGCGGATCCGATGTCGACGCCTCCCTGCACTACCTCGCGAGGATGATCGAGGCGGGGGAGGATCCGCGCTTCATCGCGCGTCGCATCATCGTCCTCGCCGCAGAGGACATCGGCATGGCCGACCCGCAGGGACTCCTGATCGCCACTGCGGCCGCCGAGGCCGTGCAGCTCATCGGGATGCCGGAGGGGCGGATCCCGCTGGCCGAGGCCGTCGTCTACCTCGCCCTGGCGCCGAAGTCGAACGCCTCCTACCTCGCTATCGATGCGGCCATCGCCGATGTGCGGGCGGGCAGAATCGGGCGAGTTCCGCCGCACCTGCGCGACGCCCACTACTCCGGCGCCAAGAAGCTCGGGCACGGCAAGGGCTACCGCTACCCGCACGACACCGAGCTCGGCGTGCTCGAGCAGCAGTACGCGCCGGATGAGCTGGCAGGCACCCGCTACTACGAGCCGACTGACCACGGGAACGAGCGGGATGTCTCGGCGCGACTGGAGAAGCTGCGCAGGATCATCCGCGGCACCCCGTGATCTGTTATCGTTAACCCCGCCTACAGAGGGTTTTCGCGCACGGCTGCAGCGGAACCGGATTCTGAACGGAACATCCTTTAGCCGGGGTTCCTCAAGGCGCATCCCTCTTCGTTATTCTTCAGGACGCCTGCGCTTGTCACGCAGTGTGTGCCTGTTACACCGTGAATCCCACCAGTACCGAAAGGAAACCGTGTCTACCAAGTCACGTACTCGCAGCAAGACCCGCCTCTCCAGGGCGCTCGGCATCCCGCTCACCCCGAAGGCGGCCAAGTACCTCGAGAAGCGTCCGTACGCCCCCGGTGAGCACGGCCGCACCCGCCGCAAGACCGACAGCGACTACGCCGTGCGTCTGCGCGAGAAGCAGCGTCTGCGCGCCCAGTACGGCATCCGTGAGGCCCAGCTCAAGATCGTGTTCCAGGAAGCGCGCCGCACCCAGGGTCTGACCGGTGAGAACCTGGTCGAGCTCCTCGAGATGCGCCTCGACGCGATCGTGGTCCGCGCCGGCTTCGCACGCACGACGGCGCAGGCCCGCCAGCAGATCGTCCACCGCCACATCATGGTCGACGGCAAGCGCGTCGACCGCCCGTCATTCCGCGTGAAGCCCGGCCAGCTCGTGCACGTCCACCCGAAGAGCGAGCTCATGGATCCGTTCCAGGTCGCCGCGGCCGGTGGCCACGCCGAGGTGCTCCCGAAGGTTCCCGCCTATCTCGAGGTCGAGCTCGACAAGCTGCAGGCGCGCCTGGTGCGCCGCCCGAAGCGCGCAGAGGTCCCCGTGACCTGCGAAGTCCAGCTCGTCGTCGAGTACTACGCGGCCCGATAGTCGTTCCACCATCGTCCTGGGGCGGGCCATCTTCGGGTGGCCCGCCCTTTTTCGACGGCGAGGCCGGCGGCGAGCACGAAGTAAGCTGGATTCCCGGGTCACCAGCCCATCGATTCCACTCACATCAGATTCAGCAGGGAGTAGAGCGAATGAACAAGATACTGTGGCTGATCGTCGGTGTCGGCGTCGGCTTCGTCGTGGCGCACCAGGTCAACAAGACGCCGGAAGGCCGTCGGTTCTTCGAGGATGTCGACAACAAGGCCCGCGAGTTCGGCAGCGCCGTCGTCGACGGCTACAAGGCCCGTGAGGCCGAGTTGCGAGCCGCCGTCGCCGAGGCGGAGGACGCCATCGCCGATCTCACCAAGCGCAAATAGCCACCCAGGGACACCATGCAGACCGCTGATATCCGCAGGCGCTGGCTCGACTTCTTCGCCGATCGCGGTCACACCGTCGTGCCCTCCGCCTCACTCGTGAGCGAGGACCCGACGCTGCTGTTCACCGTTGCGGGAATGGTCCCGTTCATCCCCTATCTCACCGGGCTCGTGCCCGCGCCGTACCCGCGCGCCACGAGCGTGCAGAAGTGCATCAGAACCCTCGACATCGAGGAGGTCGGCAAGACGACCCGGCACGGCACGTTCTTCCAGATGAACGGGAACTTCTCGTTCGGCGACTACTTCAAGGAGCAGGCGATCGAGTACGCCTGGGAGCTCCTGACGACGCCCGAGGCCGACGGGGGCTACGGCTTCGCCGAGAAGGACCTCTGGGTCACGATCTACCAGGACGACGACGACGCCTACCGCTTCTGGAAGAAGACGGCAGGGCTTCCGGATGAGCGCATCCAGCGCCTCGGCATGGACACCAACTACTGGTCGACCGGCCTGCCAGGGCCGGCTGGACCGTGTTCGGAGATCTTCTTCGACCGGGGGCCGCGCTATGGGATCGACGGCGGCCCGGCGACCGACGACCCCCGGTACCTCGAGATCTGGAATCTCGTGTTCATGCAGTATCTGCGCGGTGAGGGCAGGGGCAAGGACGACTTCGACATCCTCGGCGAGCTGCCGAAGAAGAACATCGACACCGGAATGGGCCTCGAGCGCGTCGCGTTCATCAAACAGGGCGTCGAGAACCTGTATGAGATCGACCAGGTTCGACCGGTTCTCGATCGTGCTGCGGAGCTGTCCGGCAGGCGCTACGGCGCCGACCACGACGACGACGTGAGGATGCGCGTCGTCGCCGATCACGTGCGCTCCTCGCTCATGCTCATGGCCGACGGCGTCACCCCGTCGAACGAGGGCCGCGGCTACATCCTGCGCCGGCTGCTGCGCAGGAGCGTGCGGGCGATGCGGCTTCTTGGCGTCGACGCCCCGACGTTCACCGAGCTGTTCCCGGCCTCGCGCGACGCGATGAAGGCCGCCTACCCGGAAGTCGACTCGAACTACGACCGGATCGGCCGCCTCGCCTACGGCGAGGAGGAGACCTTCCTGAAGACCCTCGCGAGCGGCACCAGCATCCTTGACGTCGCCGTGGAGAAGGTCCGCAAGCGGGGAGAGAAGGAGCTCACCGGTTCCGTCGCGTTCCAGCTGCACGACACCTTCGGCTTCCCGATCGACCTCACACTCGAGATGGCCGAGGAGGCCGGGCTCACGGTCGACCGCGCCGCATTCGACACCTTGATGGCCGAGCAGCGCAACCGGGCCAAAGCGGATGCTCGCGCCAAGAAGACGCTTCTCGCCGACCTTTCCGTGTACAGCGACTTCCGCGCGCTCGGCGAGACGGTGTTCACCGGCTACGAGTTCCTGAACACCGACAGCACGATCCTCGGGCTCGTGGTGAACGGCGAGTCCGTGAAGCGAGCATTCGCCGGCGATATCGCCGATGTCATCCTGGCCGAGACCGCCCTGTACCCGGAGTCCGGAGGCCAGGAGGCGGACGCCGGGCGGATCGTCGGGCCAGGCTTCGAACTCGAGGTGCTCGACGTGCAGCGCCCGGTGAAGGGGCTCATCAGCCACAAGGTGGAGGTCACGAGCGGCGAGGTCGGCGTGGGCTCCTCCGCAACGAGCGTCGTCGATCCCCACTGGCGTCGCGGGGCGACCCAGGCGCACTCGGCGACCCACGTCATCCACGCCGCCCTGCGCCAGGTGCTCGGCCCGCAGGCCCACCAGGCGGGCTCCTACAACAAGGCCGGCTACATGCGGCTGGATTTCAACTGGAACCAGGCGCTGTCCGCAGCGACGCGGAGCGAGATCGAGGAGCTCTCCAATAACGCGATCCGCGACAACCTCGAGGTCGAGACCCGAGTCATGCCCCTCTCCCAGGCTCGCGCGCTCGGTGCGATGGCCCTGTTCGGCGAGAAGTACGGCGAGACCGTTCGCGTCGTCGACATCGGCGGGCCGTGGTCGCGTGAACTCTGTGCGGGAACGCACGTGACCCGCAGCGCGGAAATCGGCATGATCAACCTCGTGAGCGAATCCTCCGTCGGCTCGGCGAACCGGCGCATCGAGTCGCTCGTCGGACTCGAGGCGTTCCGCGATCTCGCGACAGAGCGTGCCATCGTCTCCCAGCTGAGCGCGAGCCTGAAGACACCGCGGGAGCAGTTGCCGGAGCGGATCGCAGAACTCCTGTCGAGCCTCAAGGCCGCGGAGAAGAAGATCGCGCAGTTCGAGTCCGCCTCTCTCGGGGAGAGAATCCCCGCTCTCATCGACTCCGCGGTGCGGACCGCCGGCCTCGTGAAGGTCATCGGGGATGTGGGATCGGTCGGCTCTGCGGACGACCTGCGAAGCCTCGTCACGACCGTCCGCAGCCGCCTCGGGCTCGAAGCCGCCGTCGTGGCACTCGCAGGCAACGTCGGCGGGAAACCTGCCGTGATCGTCGCGACGAACGACGCCGCACGATCCAGAGGGGTGAAGGCGGGAGCCCTCGCGAAGACTGCCGCGGCGATCCTGGGCGGGGGAGGCGGCGGCAAGGACGAACTCGCACAGGGCGGCGGAACCGACCTCGCGGCCATTCCCGCGGCGCTCGAGGCGATCAACGCCGGCCTTCCCGTTTGATGCGGCCGCTCTGATGCGAGGGGGCGTTCGGCTCGGCATCGACGTCGGCAAGGCACGCATCGGCGTCGCCAGGAGCGATCACCACGGCATGCTGTCCACCCCGGTGGCCACCGTTCCCCGCGACGACGGCTCCGTGCCGGAGATCGTCAGGATCGCCGCCGAGGTCGAGGCCATGGAACTGATCGTCGGACTTCCGCTGTCGCTTTCGGGAGAGCGCACCGCATCGACCCAGGACGCGATCGCGTTCGCCGCGCAGCTCGCCGGCGCAACGGGGCTGCCGGTGCGTCTGGTCGACGAACGGCTCTCCACGGTCTCCGCACAGCGCGTACTGCACACGAGCGGCCGCTCCGCACGCCAGTCCCGGCCAGTGATCGATCAGGTAGCGGCCACTATAATTCTGCAGCATGCCCTCGACTTCGAGCTTTCCAGCGGGAATCCGCCCGGTGAGCTTCTGGACCCGGACGAAGGACTGTGACCGTGGCTGATGAACCGAGCTGGGACGAGATCTTCTCCTCTGCTCCTCGTGACGGCGCCCAGCGGCCGGCCGGTGCGCGGCCTCCCGCGGACGACTCCGCGAGCAGGCCTGCAGTGCAGTCACGGCGCGAGTTGCGCGAGGCCTCCGAGGCCGCAAGCCGGGGCCGCTCCCGCGGGCGCGGCAGTCGCTCGGGAGCAAAACCACCCGGCCGCACGCGGCGGCGGTGGATACCGTTGCTGGTGTCGGTCGTCGTCATCCTCGGACTGGCCGCAGGAGCGAGCGGGTATGTCTGGGCGAACTACGAGGAGCAGGTCCGCAAAGTGCTCGGCTGGGAACTGCCGCCACCCGACTATGCCGGGCAGGGCAGCGGCGAGACGACTGTGATCGTGCATGCCGGCGACAATGGGACCGAGGTCACGAAGGCGCTCGTCGATGCCGGGGTCATCAAGAATTTCGACACCTTCTACACGCTGCTTCTGGCACAGGATCCACCCGTCCGGTTCTTCCCCGGGTACTACATCCTCGCCGAGAAGATGAGTTCGCAGGCCGCGCTTGCCGCCATCCAGGATCCGAAGAACCGGGTGGAGCGCACCGCGCTCATCCAGGAGGGCAAGACCAAGGATCAGGTCTTCGACATCCTCAGCGCCGCCACCGAGCTGCCGGTCTCCGACTTCGAGGCGGCCGCGAAGGACCCCACAGCGTTCGGCATTCCCGCCGCCGCACCGAGCATCGAGGGCTACCTGTTCCCGGCGACCTACCATTTCGACCCCGGTGTCGATGCGCGATCGGTTCTGCAGACCCTCGTGGCCCGGACGTTCCAGTCCCTGGATGCCGCCGGTGTTGCCCCGGAGGATCGTCTCCGGGTGCTCACGATCGCCTCGCTCATCCAGCGGGAAGCCGGGGTCAAGAAGGAGGACTTCTACAAGGTCTCCCGGGTCATCCAGAACCGGCTCGCCTCGGGGATGAAGCTGCAGTTCGACTCGACATCGCACTACGGGTACGCCTGGAAGCACGGCACGCGGCAGGATGGCGGGGTGTTCAGCTCGAAGGCGGAACTGACCGACGACAACCCGTTCAACACCTACGTGATCAGCGGCCTGCCGATCGGGCCGATCGGTGCGGCAGGGGACCTGGCGATCGATGCCGCGTTGCACCCGGTCGACGGTCCCTGGAAGTTCTTCGTCACGGTGAACCTCGACACCGGCGAGACGGTGTTCTCGGAGACGAACGCACAGCACGACGCGGCGGTCAGGCAGCTCCGGGAGTGGTGCCGCACCTCGCAGAGTGCGAACTGTGGCTGACCCGGCACGCCGACTCGCTGTTCTCGGGTCACCGATCTCCCATTCGAAGTCTCCCGCGCTGCACGCCGCCGCGTACCGGGCCCTGGGGCTGCTCTGGGAGTACGAGGCGATCGAGATGCCTTCTGGCGGTCTTGGAGGGTTCCTGGACTCCCTCGACGAGTCCTGGCTGGGCCTGTCGCTGACGATGCCGCTCAAGCGCGAGGTGCTGCCTCTTCTCGATGAGGTGGATGCCCTCGTCGGAATGGTCGGAGCAGCCAACACGGTCCTGCTCGACGGTGGTCGCCGTCGCGGGTTCAATACCGATGTCTACGGCGTCGAGGAGGCATTGCGCGAGGCGGGGGTGACTCGGCCGGGTCGGGTCCAGCTGCTCGGCGCCGGCTCCACCGCGGCCGCGGTCGTGGCGGCCGTCGCCGGGATGGGAGCGGTCTCGGTCGCCGTGTCGACCCGGTCGCCCGAGAAGTCTGGGCAGCTGGCGACACTGGCCGAGAGGCTGGGGATCGAACTCGTCGTCGGCGGATTAGACCTCAGCGGCCGGGATCGGGATCCGGATGTCATCATCAGCACACTGCCGGGAGGCACTGTTCTGGGCCGCGAGCTTCCGGAGGAGCTCCGGGCCGCGGTTCCCCTGCTCGACGTCGCCTACGACCCGTGGCCGTCGGCGCTGGCCCGCTCCTGGCAGGCCGTCGGCGGCCGGGTGCATTCCGGCCTGAGCATGCTGGTGCATCAGGCGCTCATGCAGGTGCGGGTGTTCGTGAACCGGGATCCTGGCATCCCGCTCCCCGACGAGCACAGGGTGCTCTCGGCCATGAGGGCGGCGATCGGACTCGACAGCGCGCCGATCGTGGGAGGATGAGCGCATGCTTCGATGGTTGACCGCTGGGGAATCGCACGGCCCCGAATTGATCGCCATTCTCGAGGGACTCCCCGCCGGGGTGCCGGTCGGGCTTGCCGAGATCCGCGAGGATCTTGCGCGCCGCAAGCTCGGCTACGGCCGGGGGGCACGGCAGAAGTTCGAGGAGGACGAGCTCACGATCTCCGGCGGCATCCGGTTCGGGCTCACCATGGGCAGCCCGATCGCGCTGCGCATCGGCAACACGGAGTGGCCGCGCTGGGTCGACGTGATGAGTGCAGAGCCGGTCGATCCCGACACCCTGCCGAAGGGCCGCGGGGCGCCGCTCACCCGGCCGAGACCCGGTCATGCCGACCTCGTCGGCATGCAGAAATACGGCTTCGCGGAGGCGCGCAACGTGCTCGAGCGCGCGAGCGCGCGGGAGACCGCGGCCAGGGTCGCGCTCGGCGCGATCGCCCGCGCCTTCCTGGGCGAGCTCGGCATCCGGCTCGTGAGCCACACGCTCTCGATCGGCGGGGTGCGCGTCCCGGAGG
>DATCXP010000063.1:0-2708 GCA_036565765.1 Terrimesophilobacter sp. | reverse complement strand
ATACGGTGCCGCGAGCGCCGTGTGGAACGTGGGATTCGATGCCGGAATGGGGATCGGGGCGGTGCTCGTCGGCGCGATCGCCACTGGGTTCTCTTTCCCGGTCGCGCTTCTCGTGGCGGCAGCGATCTCGCTGACCACCCTTCCGCTCGCAATCACGCGCAGCCGGAGAGCCCCATCGCCGTAGCGATCGCTTCGGAACACGATCGTGACCCAGATCGATTCGAGGGTCAGTCCTTCTGACTGAGATGGGTGCGCAGCGACCCGGTGACGGAGGCGACGGCCGCCAGTTGGTCGGGCGTGAGCGCATCGACGAACAGCTCACGGATCGCGCGCAGGTGCGGGATGGTGCCGCGGCGGAACGCGTCGCCGCCGACGCTGGTGAGCACGACCTCCGCGCCGCGGCTATCATCCGCGCACGCCTCCCGACGGATCAGGCCGCGCTTCTCCATCCTGCCCAGATGATGCGACAGCCGGCTGCGCTCCCACCCGATCGCAGCGGCCAACTCCGATGAACGGATGCGATGCCCGGTCGTCTCGCTCAGCGCCAGCAGCACCTGGTAGTCCCCAGCGGACAACGACGACTCGGATTGCAGCCGGCTGGTCAACCGCGCGCCGAGCTCTCCGGCCGTCTCGATGTAGTCGCGCCAGATCCGCAACTCCTCCTCCGTGAGAGAGCGCCTGTGGAGCTTCCTATCGTTCATCCACGTCCTCCTGTGATTGACACATCAATTATATGGATGCATTATTGATGCGTCAATTACCTCGGGCGCCCGCCCAGCACAGGAAGGTCCTAATCATGACCACCGCGATCGACCCGGCCCGCTTCGAGTTCGGGCTCGACTCCTTCGGCGAAATCGCCACCGACGGCGACCACGTCTTCAGCGACGCGGAAACCCTCCGCCTGATCGTCGAGGAGGCCCAGCTGGCCGAATCCGTCGGGCTTGACATCTTCAGCGTCGGCGAGCACTACCGGGAAGGTTTCGTCGACTCGGCAACCCCCGTGCTGCTCGCCGCGGCAGCCCAGGCGACCACGGCGATCCACCTCGGTACCTCCGTCACCGTGCTGTCCACGCAGGACCCGGTACGGCTGTATCAGGAGTTTGCCACCGTCGACGGGATCTCCGACGGGCGCGCCCAGCTCGTCCTGGGACGGGCATCCTCCATCGACTCGTTCCCGCTGTTCGGATACGACATCGGCGAGTATGACCGGCTGTTCGAAGAGAAGCTCGACCTGTTCGTGCGCCTGATGCGCGAGGAACGGATCACCTGGTCGGGCCGTTACCGCAGCGCCTTGGACGACGTGCGCCTCCATCCGCGGATGCCCGATGGGGGAATCCCCGCCTGGATCGGCATCGGCGGCAGCCCCGACTCGGTCGTCCGCGCCGCCCGCTACGGACTGCCGCTCATGATGGCGATCATCGGCGGCCGCCCCGAACGCTTCGCCGGCCACGCCGAGTTGTACCTGCGCGCCCTCGAACAGTTCGGACACCCCGAACTGCCCATCGCCCAGCACTCGCTCGGCCTCATCGCCGACACCGACGATCAGGCACGGACGATCTACTGGAACTATTGGGAGCCCGTGATCACGCAGGTCAGCAAGGAACGCGGCTTCTACCCGCCCACCCCGGAGCGGTACGCGCTCGAGGCGGACACCGGATCGCTGTTCGTCGGCTCGGCCGAGACCGTCGCGCAGAAGATCGCGTTCGTCGCCCGCGCCAACCACCTCAGCCGCTTCGACCTGAAGTACGACCTGCTGCACCTGCCCCGGCAGGTGCGCGAGCGCAGCATCCGACTCTTCGGCGAACAGGTAGCACCGCGGGTGCGGGAACTGCTGGCCGAACGGACGCCAGCGCGTATCTCGAAAGACGGAAAGGCCGTTGTCGTATGAACAGCAGCCCGCTGACACAAACCAACAAGGAGACCGGCATGAGCACCATCGAGTTTGGCATCGACACTTTCGGGGACCTGCCCCGAGACGAGGATGGCAACGTCGTCTCCTTCGCCCAGGCGATCCGCGCCACCGTCGACGAGGCGATCCTCGCCGACGAGATCGGCATCGATGTGGTCGCGCTCGGCGAACACCACCGCCCCGAATTCGCGATCACCACACCCGAAACCGTGCTCGCCGGCATCGCCACCAAGACCGAGCGCATCTACCTCGCCTCCGGTGTCACCGTGCTCTCCTCCGACGACCCGGTGCGGGTGTTCCAACGCTTCGCGACCGTCGACGCGCTCTCCAACGGCCGCGCCGAGGTGATCCTCGGCCGCGGCTCGTTCACCGAGTCATTCCCCCTGTTCGGGTACGACCTGTCGGACTACGAGATCCTGTTCGAGGAGAAAATCGGCCTGTTCGACAAACTCCTCGACGAGCGGCCTGTCACCTGGGAAGGCACCACCCGGGCAGCCTTGCACGAGGCGGATGTCTTCCCCAAGACCGAGTCCGGGCGGCTGAAGACCTGGGTCGGGGTGGGCGGCTCCCCGCAGTCGGTGATCCGCACCGCGCAGTACGGTCTCCGGCTCATGCTCGCCGTCGTCGGCGGCGCCCCCGACCGGTTTGTCCGCTACGTCGACCTGTACCGGCGCGCTACCGAACAGCTCGGTACGACCGCCTACCCGGTCGGGATGCACTCCCCCGGGTTCATCGCCGACACCGACGCCGAGGCCAAGCGCCTGTTCTACCCCGGCTACAAGGTGATCCGCGACCGCAT
>DATCXP010000053.1:0-11933 GCA_036565765.1 Terrimesophilobacter sp. | reverse complement strand
AGATCGCCCTGGCGGCCTCTCGATTGTCCTGCCGCTCACGCAGCGCCTGCCGCTTGTCGTACTCGCGCTTGCCCTTCGCCACCGCGAGCTCGACCTTTGCGCGCCCGTCGCTGAAGTACAGCGAGAGCGGGATGATCGTGTAGCCGCCCTCCTTGACCTTGCCCTGGATCTTCAGGATCTGCGCCTTGTGCAGCAGCAGCTTGCGCTTGCGGCGCGGTGCGTGGTTGTTCCAGGTGCCGCCGACATATTCGGGAATGTGCACGGCATCCAGCCACGCCTCCCCACCGTCGATGTACGCGTAGCCGTCGACGAGGCTCGCGCGACCCTCCCGCAGCGACTTCACCTCGGATCCAGTCAGGACCAGTCCAGCCTCGATCGTGTCCTCGATGGTGTAGTCGTGCCGAGCCTTGCGGTTGCTGGCCACGACCTTCTGACCACGTTCCCTGGGCACGGTACAGCTCCTCGTTCATAAGTAGATCCTCCGGAGCATAGCTCCGTCGGCGCTGGCACGGCTTCGCCTACACGATCGCTAAAGCGATCGCCATAGCTCCAGCGCGCAGCCCACCAGCATAACGCGCGCTCCGACCGCGCGACACCTGGCCGCGTTCGCGAGGGGTCAGTTGTTGCTGTTCCCGCGCCTCGCGAAGAGCAGTAACTGACCCCTCACCGACACCTCAGGCGAGTCGCGTGGTCGTGCCGGCCGCCGAGATCAGATGCTGGTCAGCGAGTGGATGTCGCCACCCTGGTGCGCGCGCACTACACCCTGAGGTAGCGGCGGATGGCCACCGCGGCCGAGACCGCGGCGAGCCCCGCACCGACCGCAAGCAGGATCGGCACGACGACCAGGGCGTCCGACATCCCCACGAACGGCGTCGCCGACGGGGTCGCATTGAGGTAGCCCTGCACGAAGAAGTGCACGATCGCCACGATCGCACCGCTCGCCAGGGCGGAACCGATGAGGGCAGAGACCACGCCCTCGAGCACGAACGGCGTCTGGATGAACCGATTCGATGCCCCGACCAGGCGCATGATCCCCAGCTCACGCCTGCGACTGAACGCGCTCAGCCGGATCGTCGTCGCGATGAGCAGCACCGCCGCCACGAGCATGAGCCCTGCGATGCCGATCGCGGTGTAACTCGCCGCGTTCAGTGCGTCGAAAATGGGCTGCAGGTACTTGCGCTGGTCGACGACCTCTTCTACCCCCGGCTGACCGGACAGCCGCTCTACCAGGGCATCCGATTGGGACGGATCCTTCAGGTTCACCCAGAAGGTCTCCGGCAGGAAGTCGGGGGTCACGAAGGTGGAGGCGTCAGATCCGCCGAACTGCTCCTGGTACGTCGCGTACGCCTGATCGTGATCTTCGAAGTCGTAGTGCTGGATGAGCGGCCCAAGCGACGAGGACTTCAGCAGCTTCTCGACCTCGGCCTTCTGCTCCGGCGTCGCCTCCACCTGGTTGCAGTTGCCGGAGGACTCGTACTGTGTGCACAGGTACACGGCGACCTGCGCACGGTCGTACCAATAACCTTTCATCTGGCCGATCTGCATCTGCAGCAGGATGGCAGCGCCGACGAACGTGAGCGAGATGAACGTGACGAGGATCACCGAGATCACCATCGACACATTCCGACGAAGGCCCTGACCGACCTCCGACAGGATCAGGCCGAGCCTCACCGGTCCGCCCCGCGCTGGTCGAACGTGGGATCGCCCGGCTTGGGCAGCTCGCCGAACGCGCGCTCGATGCGGTACTCATCAGCACCCACGCGCTGCACCGGGACGGTCTGCGTGAGGTAGCCGCCCTTGCGCTCGTCGCGCACGACCTGGCCGCTGATGAGTTCGATGACGCGGCGCTTCATCTGGTCGACGATGCCCGCGTCGTGGGTGGCCATGATCACCGTCGTCCCTCCCGCGCTGATGCGCTCGAGCAGGGTCATGATCCCCGCGCTCGTGGAGGGGTCGAGGTTGCCGGTCGGCTCGTCCGCGAGCAGGATCGACGGCTTGTTCACGATCGCGCGGGCGATCGCGACGCGCTGCTGCTCACCGCCGGAGAGTTCGTGAGGCAGCCTGCTCGCCTTGCCGGCCAGTCCGACCATCTTGAGCACATCCGGAACCGCCTCCTGGATGAACCCCTTGCTCTTGCCGATGACCTGCAGTGAGAAGGCGACGTTGGCGAACACGTTCTTCTGGGGCAGCAGGCGGAAGTCCTGGAACACGACACCGAGGTTGCGGCGGAAGTACGGCACCTTGCGGCTGCTGAGCTTGCCGAGGTTCTGGCCGAGAACGTGGATCTGGCCCCTCGTGGGATTCTCCTCTTTGAGCACGAGCCGCAGGAAGCTGGACTTGCCGCTGCCGGATGCCCCGACGAGGAATACGAACTCGCCGCGCAGGATCTCGAGAGTTACTGAGCCGAGGGCCGGGCGCGTGTTGCCGGCGTAGAGCTTCGTGACCTGGTCGAATCGAATCATGACTCTATGAGCCTAGGCAGGGCTTCGCGGATGCCGGGTAGCGACTCACCCACTCCCGCGAGACCGCAGTTTCCGCTCCAAAATCCCGGTTTTAGCGCGGAAACTGCGGTCTCGCGATGAGCTACTTGTGCTTGCGCCACCGGATGCCGGCCGAGATGAACCCGTCGAGGTCGCCGTCGAACACGGCGGAAGGGTTGTTCACCTCATAGTCGGTTCGAAGGTCCTTCACCATCTGGTACGGCGCAAGCACGTAGCTGCGCATCTGGTCGCCCCAGCTCGCGGTGATGACTCCCGCAAGCTCCTTCTTGGTCGCCGCCTCCTGCTCGCGCTGCAGAACCAGCAACCGCGACTGCAGCACGCGCATCGCCGCGGCACGGTTCTGGATCTGGCTCTTCTCGTTCTGCATCGAGACGACCGTGCCGGTGGGAAGGTGGGTCAGGCGCACGGCCGAGTCCGTCGTGTTGACCGACTGACCGCCCGGTCCGCTGGAGCGGAACACGTCGACCCGGATGTCGTTCTCCGGGATCTCGATCGCACCGGCCTCCTCCATGAGCGGGATGACCTCGACCGCGGCGAAGCTGGTCTGGCGTTTGCCCGCGGAGTTGAACGGGCTCATCCGCACCAGCCGGTGGGTGCCTGCCTCGACGCTGAGCGTCCCGAACGCGTACGGTGCGTCGACCTCGATCGTCGTCGACTTGATACCGGCTTCCTCGGCGTAGCTCGTGTCGAGCACGCGCGTCGCATAGCCGTGGTGCTCGGCCCAACGCAGGTACATGCGCTGCAGCATCTCCGCGAAGTCGGCCGCATCCACCCCGCCGGCGCCGGCACGGATCGTGATCACGGCGGGCAGCGCATCCCATTCGCCGCTCAGCAGCGTCTGCACCTCGAGCTCCCCGAGCAGCTTCTGAATGCTCGTGAGCTCGGTGCGGACCTCGGCCGCGGCGGCCTCATCCGACTCCTCGTTCGCCAGCTCGACCATGACTTCGATATCGTCGAGTCGCCGCTCGATACTCGTGATCTTCGCGAGCTCGGCCTGGCGATGGCTCAGGGCGCTGGTGACCTTCTGCGCCTTCTCGGGATCGTCCCAGAGGTTGGGGACGCCGGCCTGTTCGCTCAAGTTCGCGATGTCCTGCTCCAGGCGCTCGACGCCGACAACGGAGCGGATGTCGGCGAAGGTCGAGCGCAGGGCTGCTATCTGTTCGGAAATATCGAGCTCGATCATGTCTGCTCAAGACTACCCGCGCGCTGGAGCTTTGGGCGTCGGCCATTTCTGGCCGACGCTGCGACGCCAGCGCCGACGCCCGTCCCGGGCGTCGGTCTCGCGGTAGCATCGAAGGCAATGTCGACAGCAGAGCCGCCCCCCTTCCGCTTCCGCTCGATCGCACTCCCGGCCATCCTGCCGACCCTCGCCTTCTCGATCGGAGAGGGCGCCATCATCCCGATCATCCCGATCGTCGCGCACAATCTCGGCGCCCAACTCGCGATCGCCGGCCTGATCGCGGCGATGATCACGATCGGGCAGTTGTTCGGAGACATCCCGAGCGGCTGGATCATCAGCCGCATCGGCGAGCGCGCCGCGATGATCTACGCCGCCCTCTTGTCGATCGCCGGGCTCGCGCTCGCGATGCTCTCCCCCAACCCCTGGGTGCTCGGGATCGCGGTGTTCCTCATCGGACTCGCGACGGCCGTTTTCGCCCTGGCCCGGCATGCCTTCATGACGAGTTTCGTCCCCATCGCGTTCCGCGCGCGAGCGCTCTCGACGCTCGGCGGGAGCTTCCGCCTCGGACTCTTCATCGGGCCCTTCGCCGCCGCGGCCATCATCCACCTGACCGGGTCCACCCAGTCGGCGTTCTGGGTGCACATCGGGGGGTGCCTCGTCGCCGCTGCCCTGCTGATCTTCCTCAAGGACCCTGAGGCGACCTTCCGGCCGACGCGCACGGCATCCGGAAGGCTGGAAGGGGAGGAGCTGCTCGAGGCGGAGTCCCGCGGACTGTTCCGCACAATCGCGGCCCACCGTGGTGTGCTCGCCCGGCTGGGTACCGGTGCGGCGCTCATCGGGGCGCTGCGGGCGAGCCGGCAGGTCATGCTGCCGCTCTGGGCGGTGAGCATCGGGATCTCGGATGCCAACACCGCTCTCATCATCGGTATCGCCGGCGGGCTCGACTTCGCCCTGTTCTACACCACCGGGCAGATCATGGATCGCTGGGGACGGATGTGGACGGCACTGCCCTCCATGGTCGGTCTGGGCCTCGGCCACCTCGCCCTTGCCTTCACGCGGGACCTCCCTGGCAACGTCGCCTGGTTCATCGCGATCGCCATGGTGCTCGCGGTCGCGAACGGCTTCGGCAGCGGACTGCTCATGACCCTGGGGGCCGATCTCGCCGACAAGGACAACCCCGCGCCCTTCCTCGGCGCGTGGCGGTTCACCTCGGACGCCGGTGGCGCGGCGGCGCCCCTCGCGATCTCCGGGCTCACCGCGCTCGTCTCGCTCTCCTTCGCGAGCGGAGCCATGGGCATCCTGGGCCTGGCCGGCGCCGCCGTGTTGTGGCGATACCTGCCGCGGTTCGCGCCCCATACGCGTTAGCATTTCCTATGATCCCCGCGGCCAACCTTTTCGCGTTCGGCCTCGCGTCGATCCCGCTCATCATCATTCCCGGCCCGAGCGTGCTGTTCACGATCGGCCGTTCACTCTCGCTTGGACGCGTCGGCGGGCTGCTCAGCGTCGTCGGCAACGCGATGGGCGCGCTCGTGATTTCGGTCGCGATCGCGTTCGGGCTCGGCGCACTGCTCGAAGAATCCGTCGTCGTATTCACGGTCGTGAAGTTTCTCGGTGCGGCCTACATCATCTTCCTCGGCATCCAGGCGATCCGGCATCGCCGCCAGAAAGCGGATGCCGTCATCGCCCCGGCGGCACGGCACGGCGCCTGGAGAACAGCCTGGGACGGCTTCGTCGTCGGTGTCACGAACGTGAAGACCATCATCTTCCTGGTGGCGGTTCTGCCGCTCTTCGTAGATCACAAGTCGGGCGGCATCCCGATCCAGATCATGCTGCTCGGCGTCGTGTTCGTGATCGTCGCCCTCGTCTCCGACAGCGTCTGGGCCCTCGTCGCCGGCGCGGCGCGCGACTGGTTCGCCCAGTCGCCGAAACGGATCGCGGCGCTCGGGGCGACCGGTGGCGCGATGATGATCGGGCTCGGAGCCGCTGTGCTGTTCGTCGGGCACGAACCCGCCTGATCCTCCTGCGAGGGGTCAGTAACTGCTCTTTCCCGCGGCCGAGAAGGACAGTTACTGACCCCTCGCGGAAGAAGACTGCTGACCTCAGCGCGAGAACACGGAGCGGGCGACGGCCGTCACCTCGATGCGGATGCCCTCCGGCACGAGAAGGGAGACCACCGGAGGTCGCCAGTACGCGGAGAGCTCAACTGTCGCGCTACGGCCGTCCACCGTTTCCGCGCGCTCGAGAGCAAGCTGCTCGAAACGGTCGGCCGGCGTGGTCGCGAGGTAGCCGGTGACGGCTGCGGCGACGGACGGCGTGTCGAGAACCGGCCGCAGACCGTCCGGAGTCAGCGCGACGTCGCTGAGATCGAACGACTCCGCCCCGACGAGCGCGGCGCCGTCCGCGAGCGTGAACAGCCGCTTGCGCTCGAGGTACAGCGAGGTCGCCGCGACGACGAGCAGGATCAGCACGAGACTCAGGAACCCGTAGAAGATCGTGAGCAGGAGCGTCGATCCGGTCTCCTCGTGCAGCACCCGATCCCGCAGAAGCGCCGGGCGCAGGTGTCGCGAAGGGCCGGTCACTGGCCACTCCAGAACCGGGACACCTGCTCGGTAGCACTCGCCTGGAGTGGCACTCCCAGCGGCGCGGCGATCGTCAGAACCTGGGGAACGAGCGGCAGCGGGACCGTGACCGCAACGGAAACGGTGACGAGACCGCGACGGCTCAGGCAGGCCGCCGGATGCGGGGAGCAGGTGACGTTCACGGTCGGCTCGAGCATCTCGAGCCCGGCATCCGCGAGCGCGAACCGGATGGCGCGCTCGGCCCGCGCGGCGGCCTCCGCTTCCGTTCCCGACTGCACGTACACCCGCACGGCCTGCCTCGCCGCTCCCTCGACGGCGAGCGCGCCGCCCTGGATCGCGGCCACCGACAGAACGAGGTAGACGAGCGGGAGCAAGAGGATGAGTCCGGTCGTGATGAACTCGAGCGAAGCGGAGCCGGTCTCCCCTGCCAGCCGCCTACCGATCCAGCGTCTCCACTGCGGCATGCCCGTCCACCTCCAGCCCGTTGTCGATCCCGACGAGGCCAACGAGCGGCAGCGGCGCCCGCACTGTGACGATCGCCGCAGGATGCCCGAGGTAGCTGCCATAGGACGCCGTGACGTCGCCCGCGTAGCCGGGACCGAGTGCAACGGTCACGAGTTCGGTCGTACGCTCGATCCCGTCGGCGAGCCCGTTGTCGGCCAGCGCAGCGAACCTCGCGCCCTCCGCGGCGGCATCCTGGACCGTGTTGCGGATGAGCAGTGCGAGCCCGAGCTGGATGACGGACAGGGTCAGCACCGTGAGAAGGGCGGCAACCATGGTGAACTCGGCGATCGCAGAGCCGCTCTCGTCCCGCCGGAGCCGCGCGAACATCCTTCGCACCCGGTCAGAACCCGGTGACCCGGTCGATCGCCTGCTGGAACACCTCGCTCAGTGCAGGCCCGGCGAGCGCCCAGATGATGATCACGAGGCCCGCCGTCATGAGGGTGATCAGCACCCAGCCGGGTACATCGCCCCGGTCGTCCGCAATGCGGCGAGCGCGTCGAAAGCTCTTCATCGGGACAGTATCTTCCTTCCGGAAAACCGCCGTCGGAAGTTCTCCACAGGGCGCGAGGTCCGCGAACTGCCGGTTAGGCGAAGCCGAATACCGGGGGCAGCACGAGTACGACGAGGGCGACCCACGCGCCGAACACCGGGAGGTAACCGGTCTGCCACCGTTCGAGGCGTGCGGCCGGCGACCTCCTGATCAGCAGCCGCGCCACGAGCCACGCCGTGACGACGAGGTTCACCAGAAGGATCAGGTTCAGCCCGAGGGCAGCGACGCGATTGGCGGTGAAGCCGAACTCGCCCACCCGCGCGAGCATCGAGACGAGCACGAGGGCATCGAGGATGATCGCCGCGACGACCGCGCAGAACCGGATGACATCCATAGTCCCCGGTCCCTCGACCGCGGGCCGCGCGGAGATCCCGTAGACGACGAGGGCCAGCACGACGAGCAGCAGGATGTCGAACCCGGCGAGGAGGTCCCGATCGAAATCGTGCCACACGCCGGAGACGACGTAAGCGACCACCGATACCACCAGCATGGCCGCGAAGAGCGGCGTGAAGATCGCGGTGAGCACCGGCGCGAGGTTCTCGATGATGCTCTTCTTCGCCTCAACGAGCCAGGCCGCGACAACGATCGCGCCTGCCGCGCCGGTGGGGAGGACCCGGGTGTACACGATGTCCGTTGTCTCGGGTGCGATCGGACTGAGAATGAGCGTGGTCAGACCGAGCAGCACCGCGCCGCCGAGCGCGATGAGGGTGTAGTAGATGGCCCACTCTCCGCTGAAACGGAGGAAGTCCATCCGACGGGCGGATGAGCGGAGCTCGCCCCCGAGGTACGCGGCGCCCACGACGAACCAGAGCACGATCGGGAGGTGGAACACGACGAGGTCCCCCGTGCTGCCGTAGGGAGAGAAGGGATACAGATTGACCGCGAGCGCGAGCACCACCACGATGACGGCCAACGGAAGGATGCGCTGCCAGGACATCCGCCGCGACAGCGCGAAGTAGGCGGCGAGCACGGGAAGCGTGAAGAGGCTGAAGTCCCTGGCGAGCCATCCGAAGGCCGCCTCCGTCGAGGAGGAGAGGAGGTGCGCGGTCAGGACGAGCCCGCCCGCGAGCACCGCGAAACCGAGCATCACGAGCATCGAGGGCTGCCGGCTGCGGTCGGGACGCGAGAGCGACAACTGCTTCCACAGTCGATCGCCGTGCTCGCGCGCGAACTCGGCGGTGAGCTGGTCCACCTGGCCGAGGCGGCGGACCGCGATCAGGAACGCCTCGTCGCTTGTCAGCCCGCCGGTCTCGAGGTCGGCGACATGCTCGCGCAGGTGTCCTTCCAGCTCGTCGGCATCGCCCGCATCGATCACCCGCCCCCGCAGGATCGCTGCCCGCCACTGGCCAATCTGGCTCTCCAGAGAATCCACCCTCACACCCCCACAGCCGGAATTGCGAGATCCCACAGCCCGCCGAGGGTGCGGTTCGCTGTCGCCCACTGCTTGCGCTGCTCCGCCAGCTGAGCATGACCCGACTTCGTGATCTCGTAGTTGCGCCGCCGCCTGCCCTCCGGTGACTCTCCCCATTCTGCGCGGACGTACCCGAGTCGCTCGAGGCGGTGCAGGAGCGGGTAGAGCATTCCGTCCGTCCA
The DNA here is from genome assembly GCA_036565765.1 of Terrimesophilobacter sp. Lineage (GTDB taxonomy): Bacteria > Actinomycetota > Actinomycetes > Actinomycetales > Microbacteriaceae > Terrimesophilobacter. The sequence goes on along the minus strand of DATCXP010000053.1, from coordinate 3,026 downwards.
CTCGACCTCGCCGTCGGAGAGTTCGCGCACACGTCTCAGGATCGCGTATCCGTAACTCCCGCCCTCCGCCAGGATCGCGAGCACGAGCGGGGTGGCCATCGCGGCGACGAGATCCTTGTCGATGTTCACGGCCCGATCCTATACCTAGTAGAGCAATGTATCTAGGTCATCTAGGTATCGCGCTATTCGGCGACTTGGGCGCGCCGCAAGAGTGGTGTCTAGACCGGAACACAGTAAGCCCCGGGGTCGCCGTACACAACCAGGAAGTACAGGAAGAAGGTCGGTAGCGCAATGACGGCGGACCAGATCAGCATTGCGAGTCCGGCGCGGCGAAGATGCGGCGTCGCGAGGGCGAAGATGAGGAACACCGTCGACGCCAGCCAGATCACCCCGGTCCCCCAATGTGCGATCTCGCGCCAGGGTTCCGCCCACGGCAGGCCGAGAATGTTCAACACCACGCACGCCTTGTACGAGAGTCTCAGAAATATGACCGCTGAGATCGGTGCGAGCCCGGCCAACGCCCCCAAGGCGGCCGCCTGGACGACGTGCCGACGCGATTGCGGGCGCCTCCCAACGCTGACCGCAACCGCCCCGCAAGCGACGACGGCGACCACGACCGTAGTGACGAAGATCAGATCGAAAGGCGCCATTTGCCTAAGTTAATGGTTAATGGTCGGATTCCCAATTTCAGCACGAAGCGGGAGAGTGCGAGCGGAATCGTGGCGGCCCAGCGATGAGTCAAACCCATCCTCCGGTCCGCGCCGAAACGCCGCTATGCTGACGCTCAACCGATCGGAAGGGCGGACATGCGGGGGTGGATTCGAAGCAGGAACAGGCGAACCCTCGCTCCCGTCGCACTCATGGTGCTCGCAATCCTGACGATGGGTCTCGTCCTGATGGTCCCAGGACTGACCGGCGACCGTATCGATGCAGTGCCTCTTGCAGGATCGGATGCCGCCCCGGTGGCCCCGACGAACTCGGGCCCTCCTCGCCTGACGCCAATCTCGTCCACGTCGCCGGACCCGACTGCAGCGCCGGAGACCAGGCCGCCGGCCCCGGGCCAGGCATCCGCACCTCAGCCAGCCCCGGCAAAGCCGTCGGCACCCCAGCCGTCGGCACCCCGGCCAGCCCCGCCTCAGCCCCCGCTCTACGATCCAGGAATCGTCGACATGGGCCCCGGGCCATCGACTGGCTGCGGCGAGTACCCGACCGGTCAAATGACCTATCGCAAGTTCACATGGGGTGCCCGTGACGGAAACACCGTCGACATCTACTACGCCTTGACCGACATCGACGCAAAAGCGACCGGCGGCTTCATGCTGCTCGGCTCCGGCCTCGCGGCGACCGGGTCAGTGCAGATCCCCCGAAGGTGTCCGAACGGCGAAGGACCGCTTCCCTATGTGACTGTCAAGTTGGTGGCGAAGAACTCCCTCGGGTCGGCGACCGCCTACTACTGGGGACTCTGACCCGCGGCTCACTTCAGCGGCCATGCGCGGCGCTTGCCTCCTGGGTCAGAACCCCAGCTGCAGCACGAAGATGCCAGGAAAGATCGCGAACGCGATCGTGACCGGGAGGATACCGAACACCAGCGGGATCATCATCGCGACCTCCTTCTTACCGGCAACCTCGATGAGGTCGCGCTTGGCCTCCTCGCGCACATCCTGCGCCTGTGCGCGCAGAACCTCCGCGAGAGGCGTCCCACGCTCCAACGCACCGACCATCTGTTCTGTGCAGCGCGAGAACGCCGGCAACCGGATGCCGTCTGCCACCCTCGTGAGCGTCTCCCCCAGAGGCGAGCCGCTGTTCACCATCGCGACGACGCCCGCGAGCTCCGCGGCGAGCTCACCACCGCTCGTGCGCGCGACGCGACGGATGGAGTCGAGGATGCCCTCACCGGCCGAGAGACTCAGAGTCAGGAACTCGAGGACGATCGGCAGCTCGCTCGCCATCCGCGACATCCGTGCCCGCGCCGCACGTTGCAGGAGGTAATCCCGCAGCACGAATCCGCCGATCCCGAAGAGCGCGACCACGACCAGATGCAGGATAGCGGGCAGGCTCTGCGCCCTGGAAAGGGCGATCGAGAACACCACCCCCGCGCCGACCCCGCAGATCCCCCAGACCAGTTGACGGGAGCGGAAGGCATCGACCGTGAGGCTGGACCCGGACTGGCGGAGCCGAAGCTCGACGGCTGCGGAACTGCCGAGCGCGGGACCGACGATCCTGCGGATCCGGTCGAGGACCGGGCCGAGCACTGAGCCGAGCACCGGAAGCGGGTTCGCGGGCCGCCGGGCGAGCAACTCCCTCGCCCCATCCGAGACGTCGATGAGATACGGGGCGACGCGGTGGATGAGGCGCGGCCTGGCAAGCCGGGGAACCATGCTCGCGAGCGACCACAGCCCGACCCCGAGCGCGAGCCCGCACACGATCGCCCAGGCACCGGCCGCGCTCACTGGAACCACCGCCGCTCCTCCGGCAGCCGCGCGAGAGCGATCATCACGCGATAGGCGAGAACCGTGACGAGCAGCCCGCCGACGATGAGAGTGACTCCGGCCGGGGTGTTGTAGGCGGCCGCGGCCTCCGGTCTCGTCGAGAGGAGCACGAGGACGATCCAGGGAGCTGCCGCGCCAAGCCGCGCGGCGTTCATGACCCAGGACTGTCTGGCCTCGACCTCGCCACGGATTGCGGACTCCTGCCGGAGGTACTGGGCCAGATTACGCAGCACGGACGGCAGCTCGCTGCCGCCAACCTCTCGGGACATCCTGAGCGTCTCAAGAATGCGGTCGGCAATCGGGTCGGCGAGCCGATCCTTCAGGCGATCGAGGCAACGGGCGAAGCTGCCGGTGGCCTGATAGTCGTTCGCGAAGGCCGCGAATGCCTCGCGCAGAGCAGGCGGTCCGCTCTGCGCGAGCGAGGCGACGGCATCCGGCAGGGCGAGGCCGGAGCGCACGGCGGAGACCAGGTGGTCGACGACGTCCGGCCAGACCATGCGGCTGGCGCGCCGCTGCACGCGAGCCCGCCAGCCCACG
>DATCXP010000038.1:0-18646 GCA_036565765.1 Terrimesophilobacter sp. | reverse complement strand
GGCTCAGCTCTTTCGCGAGCCGCAGCAGCTCGCTCATCGTCCTCCGCTCGATGTCGATGCCATGGTCCATGACCTCGCAGTAGAAGTTCTCCTTGCCGAAGATGTCCTGGAAATCCGCAGCGGCCTGCCGCGCCTCCGCGTACTGGCCGAGCCGCAGCCTGGTCTGAACCTCGCCACCGACGCAGCCGGTCGTCGCGATGAGCCCCTCCGCGTATCTGCTCAGCAGCTCGCGGTCCATGCGCGGCTTGTAGTAGAACCCCTCGATGGAGGCGAGCGAGGACAGCCGGAACAGGTTGTGCATTCCGGTGTTGTTCTTCGACAGCAGGGTCATGTGGGTGTAGGCGCCATTGCCGCCGACGTCATCCTCTCCCCCATTGCCCCAGCGCGTCCTGGTCTTGTCGCCGCGCGCGGTGCCGGGGGTGATGTACGCCTCGGTGCCGATGATCGGCTTGATCCCCGCGTTCGTCGCCGCGTGCCAGAAGTCGTAGGCGCCGAACATGTTTCCGTGGTCGGTGATGGCGATAGCGGGCATACCCTGCTCGACGGCGGCAGCGATGAGCGGCTTCACCCGGGCGGCACCGTCGAGCATCGAGTACTCGCTGTGCACGTGCAGGTGCACGAAAGAGTCGCTACTGGGGGGCACGTGTTCTCCGACTGGTCGATCTGTGACCCCAGCTTAAGCCAGCGGTTCACATCGGCGAGCCAGGCATGCCGCTCAGTCCCCGCGCAGGACGTCCAGGGCATGCTGGAGATCCTGCGGGTACCCGCTCTCGAACGCAACCGGCTCCCCGGTTCCCGGATGCCGGAATCCGAGCCGCACCGCGTGCAGCCACTGCCGCTCGAGCCCGAGCCGCGCGGAGAGCTGCGGATCGGCACCGTACATGGCGTCCCCGACACAGGGATGCCGCTGCGCGGCCATGTGAACCCGGATCTGATGGGTTCTTCCGGTCTCCAGCTGAACCTCGACGAGTGAGGCGCTGCGGAACGCCTCGAGCGTCTCGTAGTGAGTGACAGAGGCCTTGCCCTCCGAGGTCACCGCGAACTTCCACCGCGACCCCGGGTGCCGCCCGATGGGCGCGTCGATCGTGCCGGACAGCGGGTCGGGGTGGCCCTGGACGACCGCGTGGTAGATCTTGCCGACCTCGCGGTCGTGGAATGCCCGCTTGAGCGCGGTGTAGGCGTGCTCGCTCTTCGCGACCACCATGAGGCCGCTCGTTCCTGCATCCAGGCGGTGCACGATCCCGGCGCGCTCTGCTGCTCCGGAGGTGCTCACGCGCACCCCCGCGGCGGCGAGGGCACCGAGCACCGTCGGCCCGGTCCACCCGATCGACGGGTGTGCCGCGACTCCGACCGGCTTGTCGACGACGATCAGGTCGTCATCCTCGTGTACGACGGTGAAGCCGGGAACGGCGAGAGGGACGACGGCCAGCTCTTCCTTCGGCTGCCAGCTCACCTCGAGCCAGGCGTTCTCGTGCAGCCGGTCCGACTTGCCGAGTACGGCGCCGTCGGCCAGCACGCCGCCGGCGGCGATGACCTCTGCCGCGAAGCTCCGGGAGAACCCGAGCAGCTTGGCAAGCGCTGAGTCGACCCGCTCGCCGGCGAGGCCTGGCGGCACCGGAAGGCTGCGTGATTCCATGCGGCTAGGTGTCACTCGGCGCGTCGGATGGCACCGTGTCGGCCACCGGCGCCGACTCGGTCGCCGCGAGCCTGGCGTGCCGCCGGCCATCGAGCCCGATTCCGCGGACCGTCAGGATGATGAACAGCCCCATGCTCGCGACGATGAAGGAGTCGGCGACGTTGAAGATCGCGGGAAATCCCCACACCTGGATGAAGTCGACGACGTGGCCGAGACCGAAGCTCGGTTCGCGGAACAGGCGATCGGTGAGGTTCCCGAGCGTGCCGCCCAATAGCATCCCGAACAGGATCGCCCACCCCGTCGAGCGGATGCGGCGCGCGTACCAGACGATGAAGATGACGACGGCCGAGGCGACGATGGAGAAGAACCAGGTTGACCCGCTCGCAAGCGAGAATGCGGCCCCCGAGTTCTTCACGAAGTGGAACTGCAGGAGTTCGCCGACGACCGGAACCTGTTCACCGACCCGGAGGTTCTCGGTGATCAGATACTTGGTGATCTGGTCGAACCCGTAGACGGCCAGGGCGACAAGGGCGAGCGCCACAAGTGCCCAGACCCTGACGACCGTGCGGCCATGGTCTGCGCGGTCCTGGTGGGCGCGGTCCTGGCCCGTGCTGCCCTGGTTCTCCCGGCCCTGCGTCGCCGGCTCAGTTGCCGCCAAAACCCTGGAAGCTGGCAGGCGGAGGGGTCGGCACGGAATCGAAGCTCGCCGCAGCGGGAGCGCCGCTGGGGATCGCTGAGGCATCCAGATCGTGAAGCAGGCCCTCGATGTGTCCCTTGAGCTTCTGGCGGTACTCGCGCTCGAAGGTGCGAAGGTCCTCGACCCGCTGCTCGAGCGCCGTGCGCTCCTGGTCCAGTGTGCTGAGCTGAGCGCGCTGTTCCGCCTCCGCCTCGCTCACGATCCTGGCTGCGGTCGCGTGCCCCTCGGCGATCAGGGCGTCGCGCTTCTCAATGCCTTCGCGAACGTGCTCCTCGTGCAGTCGGCGCGCCAACTGGAGGAGGTTGTTCGTGTTGTTGGGGTCCGAATCGGTGCCGGCAACGTAGGCGGCCGGTGCCGCAACGGGGGCCGCCTCCGGCACGACGGCCGCGGGCGCCTCGGCGCTCTGCGCGACGGCCGGTGCGGCTCCACTGCGCTGCAATTCGTTGATGCGGGACTCGCCGGCGATCACGCGCTGGCGAAGCTCTTCGTTCTCCTGTCCGAGTCGGCGCAGCTCGACGACGACCTCGTCGAGGAAGTCGTCGACCTCGTCCTGGTCGTAGCCCTCACGAAACTTGGTCGGCTGGAACCGCTTGTTGACCACATCTTCAGGAGTCAGAGCCATTTGAGTCACCTTCAAAGTTCATCGATACGTCGAATAACGTACCGCTAACGCTAGCAATATTACGAGGAAAGCCGTTAGGCCCACACCCCGGTGATCACCCGACCACTCCCGTCAAGAGTACACAGCGAATCTGGATGTCAGTTCAGAGCCTGGAGCGACAGTGCCGCATAGATCAGCACGATCACGACGAGCATGACGATGCTCCAGGCGAAGTCGAGCGCCGCGCCGCCGATCCGGATCGGCGGAACCAGCCTCCGGACCAGGTGAATCGGAGGGTCGGTGACGGCGAAGACGAGCTCGGCCAGTACCAGGCCGAAACCCCTCGGTCTCCACTCACGCGCGAAGCTCCGTGCCAGGTCGAGAATGAATCGCGCCCACATGACGAAGAAGTAGAGCAGGAGCAGAACGTAGGCGATGCTCGCAAGGACTGAGATCACGGCCACCGGATGTCCCGTCGCCCATCGGGCAGGGCAGTCTGAACCCTCACTGCCCTGCTCCCGTTCGCCTCATGCCCCTCTGCGTCGGCTGCAGCCGGGCGATGGAGTATCAGTGTTCTGGGAAGAAGGTCGCGTCGACATCGGACTCGACTTCCGCCGGGTCACCGCTCACGGCGACGTGCGCGGGAGACAGCAGGAAGACCTTGTTCGTGACGCGCTCGATCTTCCCGTACAGACCCTGTGACAGGCCGCTCGCGAAGTCCACGAGGCGGCGAGCCTCCGGTTCGCTCATCTGCGAGAGGTTGATGATCACCGGGATTCCCTCGCGGAAGCTCTCGGCGATGACCTGGGCGTCCTTGTACTGGCGAGGATGGACCGTGAGGATCTCGTTCATCTCGGCGGGGGGCGCGACGCGTGGGTTCCCGGCACGGCGCAGCGGTGTCACCGGGGCCCGACCAGCGGCATGCTGCTGCGCCGGGAGCGCCGCAGGCGCAGGCTGGGCCTGAACGCCGTCCTCGTAGTCGAACTCCTCGTCCGCGAGGCCCAGATAGACCATGGTCTTGCGTAACGGGTTAGCCATTTCGTGCCTCCTGTGGTGAAACTCTCTGACTTGAGATTAACCGGCAACCGGTCGGATTCCGGTGATTGCCGTGCCGATTCTGAGGTGTGTCGCGCCTTCGAGGATGGCCGGACGATAGTCGGCCGACATCCCGGCGGAGATCGCCGTCGCATCAGGGACCAGGCTTCTCACCCGGTCGGAAGCGGAACGCACCCGCGAGAACGCGCGCCGGGGTTCCTCACCGAGCGGTGCAACCGCCATGACGCCGAGAAGTCTGAGCCCGTCGGTCGCCTGCACCTTCTCGACGAGTTGCTCCAGCGCGGCCGGTGCGACGCCCCCGCGGCCGGGGTCGTCGCTGAGGTTGAGCTGAATGAAGCAGTCAACGGTGGATTCCACGGAGCCCAGGGCGTCGACGAGACCGGCCCGGTCGACGGAGTGGATGATGCTCGCGTATTCGCGCGCCTGGCGCGCCTTCTTCGTCTGCAATTGCCCGACGAAGTGCCAGCTCAGGTCGAGATCGGCAACACCTGCCGCTTTGAGGCGTGCCTCCTGGTGGCGGCTCTCGCCGAAGTCGCGCACGCCGAGAGCATGCAGCTCCCGCACCAGGCTCTCCGGGTGGAACTTCGTCACGACGATCGTGGTGATCTCTCCTGGATGCCGCCCCGCCTCGCGTGCGGCATCCGCCACCCCGGCCCGGATCGCTTCGAGGCGGTCCGCAAGCTCGTCGTTCGTGCCGGAAGACTGGCTCACTTCAGGAAGTCTGGGATGTCCAGGTCGTCGCCATCCTCGTCGAACGCCGGGTCATTCTGCGCGGGCAGATCCGGTTCCGCGCCCCAGGCGGACTCGGTGCCGGCCGACTCCGAGACGTAGCCGAGAGAGTCGGAGTCCGCGCCGGCCGCCGCCCCCAGCGGAGGAGCCCCGGCGGTCACGTAGTTCGAGCGGCGGTCGGCCTTCTTCACGGTCGGCTCGCCGCCGTCGAAGCCCGCAGCGATGACGGTGACGCGCACCTCGTCGCCGAGCGTGTCGTCGATGACCGCGCCGAAGATGATGTTCGCCTCGGGGTGGACCGCTTCCTGGACGAGGCGTGCCGCGTCGTTGATCTCGAAGATGCCGAGGTTGGAGCCGCCCTGAATCGACAGCAGGACGCCGTGTGCGCCGTCGATGCTCGCTTCGAGCAGCGGGCTCGCCACGGCGAGTTCCGCGGCCTTGATGGCCCGGTCGGCGCCGCGTGATGAGCCGATGCCCATGAGCGCGGAGCCCGCGCCCTGCATGACCGACTTCACATCGGCGAAGTCGAGGTTGATGAGCCCGGGGGTCGTGATGAGGTCGGTGATGCCCTGCACTCCCGCGAGCAGGACCTGGTCGGCCGTCGCAAAGGCCTCGAGGAAGCTGATTCCTCGATCGCTGATCTCCAGCAGGCGATCGTTCGGCACGACGATGAGTGTGTCGACCTCGCTCTTCAGGGTCGAGATCCCGACCTCCGCCTGCGCTGCGCGCCGTTTGCCCTCGAACCCGAACGGGCGCGTGACGACTCCGATCGTGAGTGCCCCGATCGACTTCGCAATGCGTGCGACGACGGGGGCGCCGCCGGTGCCCGTTCCGCCGCCCTCCCCTGCGGTCACAAAGACCATGTCGGCTCCGGCCAGCGCCTCTTCGATCTCCTCGGCGTGGTCCTCCGCGGCGCGGCGCCCGACCTCGGGGTCGGCGCCCGCTCCGAGTCCCCTGGTGAGCTCCCGGCCGACGTCGAGTTTCACGTCGGCGTCGCTCATGAGAAGAGCCTGGGCATCCGTGTTGATGGCGATGAACTCGACCCCCCTGAGTCCGAGTTCGATCATCCGGTTGACGGCGTTAACTCCGCCGCCGCCGATGCCGACCACCTTGATCACGGCGAGGTAGTTCTGGTTCGATGTCACAGCGGCCTCCGGTGATACTTCAACCTCTACTTGAGGTCTAAAGTTATGCTGGGTATGCATTTTCTTGACTTGACGCTAAGCGCGCAGCAGGTCGCCTTGCCTCAAGCGCTCCCGCGTGTCGCGAAGTCCACCGGCAATGCTCGGATCCGAGGCTCAGCGCGGGCGGACCACGGGACTGAGCGGGGCCGAGACGTCGTACTCGACGTGTGCGGAAGCGCTCTGGGTCGCAATGAGTTCCTGCAGGACGCGTGCCTTGAGCGCCGATCGTTCAGCGCTGCCCCACACGATGCGCTGGCCGACGCCGGCGAGGACGAGCCGGACATCGTCCTTGGATTGTGCACTCGCCGTCTCTACTCTGGTCCGCAAAGAATCCGGCAGGGCGAGCAGCACATCGACGACCGCGCGGAACGCGACGCTGTCCGTGCCGCTCGCACCGATGTCGATGAGCGGCACGCCTGCCGGACGCTGCGCGGAAGACTCGAGAACAACCCCGGCGGGATCCACGACCGAGTATCCGGTCGCCGTCGCAATGGTGGCCACCGGCGCGCGTTCCACGATGTGCACGCGAAGCGTGCCAGGAGGAACGATCTCCGTCACGAAGCTGCGGATGAGCGGGAACCTGTCGAGCTCAGTCCGTAGCGCGTCGTAGTCCAGGAGAGCGAGCGGAGTGCCGAGCTGACCGTCGATCGCCGCGCGGACCTCCCGAGCGCTCACCCTGGATGCGCCGTCGACGGTGATCGTCCTGAGTGCGAGCAGCGGCGAGTACACCGCGACCGCGAGAAGTCCGGCGAGCACGGCCGCGACACCGAGCCCGATCAGCAGGCCGAGCCTGCGATGACGGCTCCGGCGGGTGAAACGCCTGATCTCGCTCCTCTCGTAGCGCCGGCGCTCGCGGGCCGCGGTCCTGAGCTCCTTCTTCGCCCGACCCGCCGTCGGACGATCGCCCCGTGGCTTCTTCTCCGGTGCGTTCGGCTTCTGCCGAACTGCTTTCGGCTTCCCGGCCGGGCGCCCGGTTTCCCGCGGTGTCGGCGGCTGCCGCGGCTTGTCGAACCCGTCCGGGCGCTTCACCCCGCATCCCCCTGAACCGCCTGCAGCGCACGGAGGAGTTCGGGGATGAGGAGGTAGACGTCTCCTCCGCCCATCGGGACGAGCACGTCCCCTGGCCTCGCGATGGCGGCGGCGTACTCGACGGCGGACGCCCAGTCGTCGAAGTACCTGGCATCCTCCGGCCGGGAGAACCGCTCCGTGATGAGCCTTCCGGTCACCCCCGGCTCCGGGTCCTGCCGCGCGCCGTAGATGGGAACGACGATCGTGTGGTCGGCGAGCTCCTCGAATGTCCTCGCGAACTCCGCTGCCAGCATCCTCGTCCTGCTGTACAGATGCGGCTGGAAGATGGGGATCAGGCGGCCGTTCCCCGCGACCGCGCGAGCGCCGCTCAGCGCGGCCCGGATCTCGGTCGGATGGTGCGCGAAATCGTCGAACACCCGAACGCCGCGCACCTCGCCGCGGAACTCGAACCTGCGCTCCGTCCCCTCGAATTGCGCGATCGCATCGAGTGAGGCGCGCGGGTCGAAGCCGAGCCTGACCATGATGCCGAAGGCGCCCGCGGCATTGAGCGCATTGTGCAGTCCGGGAACCCTCAGGCTCGCGCCGTAGTCGCTCCCGGCGTAGGCGAGCCGGAACGAGACGGTCGCCCCGAGGTCGACGTCATGGAGCCGGATGGTCGCATCCGGATGCTGCCCGAACGTCGTCACCGCGCTGCCGGACAGCCGCGCCGTGATCTCCACCGCGCCAGGGTCGTCCGAGGAGATCACGACGCCGTCGCCTGCCCGCCGCGCGAACTCCACGAAGGCGTCCTTGAACGCCTGCTCGGAGCCGAAATGGTCGAGGTGGTCGGGATCGACGTTCGTCACGAGGGCGAGGGCGGTGTTGTAGAGCAGGAACGATCCGTCGGATTCGTCCGCTTCGACGACGAACACCTGCCCTGTGCCGGGAAGCGCGCTGACCCCTAGTGAGCGGATCACGCCGCCGTTCACGAAGCTCGGGTCGGCGCCGAGCGCACGGAGCGCCGTGACGACCATCGCGGTCGACGTCGTCTTGCCGTGAGCTCCGGCGATCGCGACGACGCGGTGCCGCTCCGTGAGCCAGGCGAGCGCTCGTGCGCGGTGCACGACGGGAAGGCCGAGCTCGCGAGCGGCGAGGTACTCGGGGTTGTCCTCCGCGATCGCACCGGTGACGACGAGCACATCGGCGGAACCGACATTCGCTGCGGAGTGGCCGATCGCGATCGGAACCCCCTTGGCCCGCAGCGCTTTCACGGTGTCGGTGTCCCGGATGTCGGATCCGGTGATCGGGATCCCGGCCGCGAGGAACAGGTGGGCGATGCCGCTCATGCCCGCCCCGCCGATGCCGACGAAGTGCACGGTGCCCGCCTGCTCCGGCATTTCCTGGCTGAAGTCCGACTTGATCACGACTGCCCCGGCTTTCGTTCGGCAACGGCGGCGCCGATGAGGGCGACCGTTCTCGCCGTGCCGTCCCGTTTCCCGACCGCGGCGGCGCGAGCGGCGAGCTCGGCGATGGCGACCCGGTCGCCCAGCAGCGGGACCAGATCGGATGACACCCAGCGCGGCGTGAAATCGGAGTTCTCCACCACGCGGGCGCCGCCTGCGGCGACCACCCCGCGCACATTGCGACGCTGCTCGCCGTTGCCGACCGCGAGCGGGACATAGACCGCGGGGACTCCGAGTGCCGTGAGCTCGCTCACGGTGGCCGATCCGGCCCGTGCGATGACGAGCTCCGCTGCGGCGACCGCGAGTTCCATCCGGTCGCAGTAGGCGATGATGTGGTAATCGGTCAGCCTCGACTCGCCGAGCCGCGCGCGCTCCCCCGTGACGTGCAGAATCTGCCACCCGGCGCCGAGGATCGTCGCGGCGGAGGAGAACACCGTCTCATTGATGCTGCGTGCCCCGAGGGAGCCGCCCGTCACGAGCAGGACGGGCTTCGAAGGGTCCAGGTCGAAGAAGGCCATCGCCTCCGGCCGGGTCGCGGCGCGGTCGAGTCCCTCGAGTTCCCGTCTCAGCGGCATCCCGACGAAGCGTGCGTGGCGCAGCCTGGTCCCTGCGAACGCGACACCGACGAACCGGGTGAGCCAGCTGCCGAGGCGATTCGCCATCCCCGGGATCGCATTCGCCTCGTGCACGACGATAGGAAGCTTCTCGCGCCAGGCGGCGATATACGCCGGGCCGGAGACGAAGCCGCCGAAACCGACGACCACCTCGATGTCATGCTCGGCGATCAGCCGGCGCGTGCTGCGCACGGCCGCGCGGAACCTCCCGGGGAAGCGGAAGGCGGCAGGGCCGAGGCTCCTGGGGAACGGGACCCGGTCGACCTCGAGCAGTTCGTAGCCCCGAGCCGGGACGAGCCGCGATTCGAGCCCGTCAGCAGTCCCCAGGACGAGCACGACGGCGTCGGGCTCCTCCTCGCGCAGCCGGTCCGCGACCGCGAGCAGGGGGTTCACATGGCCCGCGGTCCCGCCGCCGGCCAGAAGATAGCGCGTCACCGCCGAGCCCTCGGCTGTGCGGTCCGCTGCATCGGCGCGGCGGTGAGGTCCATGGTCGGCCGATCCTGGTGCCGAGCGAACGACAGGACGATCCCGATCGCGAACAGAGTGGTCACGAGGGATGATCCGCCGGCGGAGATCAGCGGCAGGGGGACGCCGAGCACCGGCAGGAGGCCCAGGACGACGGCGATGTTCACGAACGCCTGCCCCAGGACCCAGACCATCACGCTGCTCACGGTGATCCGCGCGAACGCATCGGTCGACGCGCGGATGATGCGCACGAACGAGATCGCCAGGACGACGAACAGTGCGAGCACGAGGATCGCGCCGAGCAGGCCGAGCTCCTCTCCGATCACGGCAAAGATGAAGTCGTTGTCGGCCTCTGGCAGCCACGACCACTTCGCCTTCGAGTTGCCGAGGCCGGCGCCGAACAGACCGCCTGAGGCCAGGGCCCACCAGCCGTGGACGGTCTGCCAGCACAGGTCGTGGGCATCCGAGTCCTTGACGCAGCCGACCTGCCACGCCTCGATGCGCAGTTGCCGTGAACCGCCGGCCAGCGACAGCACAAGGCCGGCGACCACGATCGCGACCGTCGGGATCGCGAGCAGCCGCAGCCTCACCCCGGCGAAGAAGAACGCTCCGAGCACGATCGCGACCAGGATGATGACCGTTCCGAGGTCCCCGCCGAGCATGACGAAGCCGATGGCGACGGTCGCCACGATCCCGATCGGCCGTACGAGCTCGCGCCAGTCGTCGAGCACGTCGATCTTCTTCGAGAGCATGAGCCCGAGCCAGATCACGAGGGCGACCTTGACGACCTCGGACGGCTGGAAGGTGAACGAGCCGAACCCGATCCAGTTGCGGTTGCCGTTGTGCTCGATGCCCAGGTCGGTCGCGACGACGAGGAACTGGAGTGCGATGGCCACGATCATCGCGGCACCTGCCCACTTCCGCCAGAAGACGGAGGGCATCCTGGCGGCGACGAGCATGAGAGGGACCCCGAGCAGAGCGAACACGGCCTGGCTCAGGAATCCGGTGAAGGAGTCGCCGGTAGCCCGGAACGACTCGACGGCCGAAGAGGACAGCACCATGACGAGACCGAACGCGACGAGGAACAGGGTCGCGCCGAGCAGGAGGAAGTAATTGCCGGTCTCGGCGCCGAAGATGCGCCGCACCGCGATGATGACAGCCGGTGAAGAACGCGAACGGCTGGGAGGGCCACCCTGCGAGGCCGGATGCTGCGCCGGCGGGCGTTGCGGAGGGCGGTTACGACTCTGCCGCGGTCGTGGGAGGCTCGTCGCCATCGGCCTCACCTCCCACTAGATCCAGCACGGCGTTCGCGAACCGCGTTCCGCGGTCCGCGTAGTCGGTGAACTGATCCATCGACGCTGCTGCCGGGGCGAGCAACACGACGTCCCCATCGATCGCGAGCCCCGCCGCCAGCCGCACGGCCGTCGGCATTACCTCTTTAGTGTCAAGTGTGTCGACCTCGAAGACCGGGAGTTCCGGGGCGTGTCGTGCGAATGCCGCGCGCGTATCCGAGCGATCGGCCCCGATCAGGATGGCGGCGCGAAGCCGGCCCTTCATGCTCGCGACGAGTTCGTCCGGCGACGCGCCTTTGAACAGTCCTCCGACGATCCAGACGATCGAGTCGAAGCCGCTCAGACTCGCGCGCGCCGCGTGCGAGTTCGTGGCCTTCGAATCGTCGACCCAGGAGATCCCGCCCCGCCTCGCGATCAGTTCGGTGCGATGGTGATCCGGTCGGAACGCGACCAGGGCGCCCCTGACCGACTCGACCGGCACACCGAAGGACCTGGCGAGGGCACTCGCCGCGAGCACGTTCGCCACCATGTGCGGGCTCCCCAGGCCGACACCGCGGAGCTCCTGCAGCGTCACGATCTCGATCGCCGTGTTGTGCCGGTCGTCGAGGAACGCCCGGTCGCAGGCGATCCCGTCGACGACTCCGAAGTCGCTCGGCCCCGGCAGACCGAGCCCGAAGCCGATCGCCCGGCATCCCTCCACGACGTCGGCTTCCTCGACGAGGTCGCGCGTCACGAGATCGTCCCGGTTGAAGACGCAGGCGACCTTCGTGTTCCGGTACACCTTGCCCTTCGCAGCCCGGTACGCCTGCGCCGAGCCGTGCCAGTCGAGATGGTCGTCGGCGACGTTGAGGCAGGCGCTCGCAAACGGGGAGATCCAGTGCGTGTAGTGCAATTGGAAGCTGGACAGCTCGATGACGAGCACATCGAATCCCGCGGGATCGCGGATGGCGTCGAGAACCGGTACCCCGACGTTCCCGCAGGCAGCCGCGCGCAGCCCGCCGGCTCTCAGCATCGCCGCCGCGAGCTGCACGGTCGTCGTCTTCCCGTTCGTGCCGGTGACCGTGATCCACTCGGCAGGCACGCCGAGCTTGTCGCGCAGCCGCCAGGCCAGCTCGACGTCGCCCCACACAGGAAGGCCGGCGGCGACCGCCCATGCGACAACCGGATGGCTCGGACGAAATCCCGGCGAGGCGATGACGAGCTCAGCTCCGAACCGATCGAGCTCGAGCGGCACGCCATCGTCCAGTTCGGCGAGCAGCAGGCGAACACCGATGACGTCGAGAACGCCTCTGGTCGGCTCGTCGGCGCTCTTCGCCACGACCAGCACGTCGGCGCCGAGCTCCGCGAGGGTGTCCGCGACCGAGAATCCGGTGACACCCAGGCCGAGCACGGCCACCCGCAGCCCGGTCCAGTCGGAGTGCCAGCTGGTCAGCGCACTGACTTCTTCAGCGTTTCTCATGGACTCGTGCTGGAAAGCCACTCGAGGTAGAACAGTCCGACACCGGCACCGACGAACAGCCCAGAAATGATCCAGAACCGCACGACGATCGTGACCTCGGGCCAGCCCTTCATCTCGAAGTGGTGATGGAGCGGGCTCGCGCGCCAGATCCGTTTGCCCCTGGTCGCCTTGAAGTAGATGCGCTGGATGATGACCTGGCCGGTGATGACGACGAACAGCCCGCCGATCAGCACGAGCAGCATCTCGGTGCGGGACAGGATCGACAGTGCCGCGAGAGCGCCGCCGAGCGCGAACGACCCGGTGTCCCCCATCATGATCTGCGCGGGCGAGGTGTTCCACCACAGGAAGCCGATGAGGGCGCCGATGATCGCGGCCGCGATCGTCGCGAGTTCGAGCGGAGCCGAGACGTCGTAGCACTTGAAGGCGTTCTCGGCCGCAAGCGAGGTGCTGTAGCAGGACTGGTTGAACTGCCAGAACCCGATGATGACGTACGAGCCGATCGCGAAGATGGAGGCACCGGCAGCGAGGCCGTCGAGGCCATCGGCCAGGTTGACCGCGTTGGATGCGCTGACCGTGATGAACACGATCCACACGACGAGCGCGATCACGCCGGCGACAGTGCCGAATGCGACGATGAAGTCGAAATCGAGGTCGCGGATGAAGCTCACGGCGGTCGACACCGGTGAGCGGTCGTGGCTGTCGCGGTAGTTGATGCCGATGAGGGCGAACGCGACACCGACGAGAACGGTGCCGAGGATCTTGAATTCGCCGCGCAACCCGAGACTGTTCTGCCGGCTCACCTTCATGAGATCGTCGATGAAGCCGATGAGTCCCAGCCCGCACATCATGAGGATCACGAGGACGGCGCTCGCGCTGGGGAGTCCGCCGCCGACCAGGTGCCCGCCGAAATAGCCGAGGACGGACGCCGTCACGAAGACGACCCCGCCCATCGACGGGGTCCCGCGCTTCATGACGTGAGTGGTCGGAGTGTCGGCACGGATGAACTGGCCGAGGTTCATGCGCCGGAACAGCTTGGCGAATGCGGGTGTGAGCAGGAAGGTGAAGAGCATCGACGCGCCCGCTGCGATCAGGAGCGCGAGCACTAGCCGACCCCGCCCAGTCGGTCGCCGAGCAGGCGGAGCCCAGCGGAATTCGACGACTTCACCAGCACGACGTCTCCGGACCGCAACTCACCACGCAACAGATCGTATGCCTCGTCTGCGCTGGCGACGAGGACCGACTCCCCGTCCCAGGATCCTTCCAGCCCTGCCGCGTTGTGGATGTGCCGTGCGGCGCGCCCGACGACTACGAGCTTCTCGACGTTCAGCCGCACCACGAGGCGGCCGATCCGGTCGTGCTCCTCGTCGGCCAGCGACCCGAGCTCCGCCATCTCGCCGAGCACGGCAACGGAGCGTCGGGTCCCTCTCGTGACCTCGGCGAGCGTCTTGAGCGCCGCCGCCATGGAGTCGGGGCTCGCGTTGTAGGCGTCGTTGATCACGGTGTACCCGCCTGGCGCCTCGACCAGTTCCATGCGCCAGCGTTCTGCACGTGCGAGCCCCTCGAGCGCGTCGACGGCGACGGAGAGGTCCACCCCGAGCTGCGCCGTTGCGGCGATCGCGGCGAGGGCGTTCAGGACATGGTGCTCCCCGAGGATGCGCAGCCGCACCGGGCGCCGGGTGGTCCCGGTCACGAGGGTGAACTCCGTTCCGCGCACCGAGACATCGATGTCCTCCGCCCGCAGCTGCGCAGCGTCCGAGAGCCCGAACCAGACGAGCTGCGCCCTGGTCTGCCCCGCCATGGCCGCGACCCGGGAGTCATCGGCGTTGAGCACGGCGACGGCGCCCTGCGGCAACCCGGTCACGAGCTCGGCCTTGGCCTTCTGGGTCTCCTCGATGCTGCCGAATCCGCCGGCGTGGGCGAGGCCGACCTTGAGGACGATGGCGACATCCGGCATCACGATCGACACCAGATGGGCGATCTCGCCGGCCGCACTGGCCCCCATCTCCACGACGAGGAAGTCCGTCTCCCACCCGACCTCGAGCATGGACAACGGGGCGCCGACCTGGTTGTTGAACGATCCGCGCGGCGCGACGACGGTCCCGACGCGCTCGAGGATCGCCCTGAGCATGTTCTTCGTCGTGGTCTTGCCGTTCGAACCGGTGACGGCAACGACGCGGAGCGTGCCCGCGGAACGGACCCTCGCGACGACGACCCTCGCGAGCTCGGCGAGCGCCGCAAGGCTGCTCGGAACGAGGATGACGGGAGCCGCGACGGTGAGCGGTCGCTCTGCGACGACGACGACCGCGCCGGCGGCGACGGCCGCAGCGGCGAACCGGTGGCCGTCCGTCTCCTCGCCGGGCATCGCGAAGAAGATCGATCCCGGCGTCGCGAGCCGGGAATCGACAACGACCGGGCCGTCCACCCGGGAATCCTCACGGCCCCCGACGGGAAGCTGCAGGACGCCGTCGAGGATGCCGGCCAGCTCGGCCAGCGGGAGTGCGATCACCAGCCGGCCTCACGCAGGGCGGCGCGCGCTTCCGCCCGTGCCGAGTATGGCGTCCTGACACCCTCGATGTCGCGATAGTCCTGATGTCCCGGGCCCGCCCACAGGATCGAGTCGCCCTCGCTCGCGAGCGAGACGGCGTGCCGGATCGCCTTCTCCGGCGGGCTCACCTCGTGCAGTTCGGCCTGGTGATCGGCGAGACCTGCCCCCTCGATCAGGGTCGCCCGGATCGACTCGGGGTTCTCGAATCGCGGGTGGTGGTCGGTGATCACGAGGATGTCGGAATACTCGGAGGCGACACGGCCCATCTCGTGGCGCTTCGTCGCATCCCGGTCGCCATCTGCGCCGAACACCATGATGACCTTGCCCGCCGTGACCTTGCGGACCGCACCGAGCGTGTTGAGGAACGCGTCGGGGCTGTGGCCGAAGTCGACGTAGACGGTCGGCCCGGCGTCGCCGGACACCCGTTCGGTTCTGCCCGGAAGGTAGGCATGGATGCCGTCCCGGATCGCGTGCCCGATCGCCTCGAGCTCGAATCCGGCCTCGACGAGCATGACGATCGCGAGGGCCGCGTTGGCCGCCATGTGCCAGCCGATGAGGGGAACCGTGGTCTCGAGGGAGCGGCCTTCCGGTCCGCTCAGCCGGAACCCGGTGTACTCCGCTCGTTCCTCGAGGATTTCGACGGTCCACTCGGCCGGCGTTCCCGGGGTCGCGGAGACCGTCGTGACGGGGATGTGCGACCCCTCGACGACCCGCTGTCCCCAGCTCGTGTCAAGGGAAACGACTCCGCGCTTGCCGCGCTCCGGTTCGAAGAACGCGAGCTTCGCGGCGAAGTACTCCTCCATGTCCGCATAGTCGTCTAGGTGGTCGTGGCTCAGGTTCGTGAATGCGACGACGTCGAACACGATCCCGTCCACCCGGTTGGCGCTGAGCGCCTGGGCGCTGACCTCGACGGCGACCGCCCGCACCTCGCTCTCCCGCATCCGTGCGAGCAGGGCGTGCAACTCGCTCGCCTCCGGCGTCGTGAGCCTGCTGACGACCGTGAGGTCGCCGATGTGGCGCTCCGCCGTCGAGCTGAGGCCCGTGACGAGCCCCAGCTGCTTGAGGATGGCTTCGAGGAGGTAGGCGGTGGAGGTCTTGCCGTTCGTGCCCGTGACACCGAGCAGGAGCGGCGGGTGATCGGCGGTCTGGTAGACCCAGGCCGAGACGTCGCCGAGTGCGCCCCTCGGCGACTCGACGATGACGACGGGCAGTCCGCTGCCCGTGGCGAGCTGCGCGCCGGCGTGGTCCGTCAGGAGCGCGACGGCACCTCGCTCCCTGGCGTCGGCCGAGAAGCTCGCGCCGTGACTGTGCTCGCCGGGCAGGCCGACGAACAGGTCTCCCGGGTGCACCTCGTTCGTCCTGACCGTGACGCCGCTGATCTCGACGCCGTCGATCGGGCCCTGGTATTCCAGTCCGAACTCGCCGACGAGGCCGGCGAGGGATCTGGCCAACGGATGCTCCGGTCTCAGGACCGGGGGGATCCGATCAGTCAAAAGCTTCCTCTTCTCACCAGGTCGTCGGGAACCCAGGCGCTGGCTTGGTCGACGGTGGGACCCGATATGTTTTGAGCACCTGCGACATGATCTTACGGAAGGTCGGCGCCGCAGCAGCTGATGACTTCATGATATGCGGCTTCACATAGGTCACGATCACGACGTACTCCGGATTGTCCGCGGGGGCGATGCCCGCGACGGACACGATGCGGTCGCTCGTGTATACGCCGTTCGCCGCGACCTCACCGGTTCCGGTCTTCGCGGCGATCCGATAACCGGGAATGGAGAGCTGCGACGAGAGCCAGCCGCCCGTCACGACGCTCTCCAGCATGTTCACGGTGGTCTTCGCCGCCTGTGCCGACACGACGCGGGTTCCTTGTGTCGACGGGACGTCGGTGACGGTTCCGTCGGGCTTCGTGCAGCTTTCGACGAGCGTCAGGGGTTTGCGCACTCCCCCGTTCGCGATCGCCTGGTAGGCGCTCAGCATCTGGGCGAGCGTCACCGAGACGCCCTGGCCGTAAGTCGTGTCGTAGTTCTGCTGGGTGTTCCACTGCTTCGCGAGGAGGCCGATCGCGTCGCCCTGGAAGTGGACAGGAGTCGGCTCCCCCAGCCCGAACTTCCGCAGGTAGTCGTAGCGGACGTCACCGGGGAGCCGGGAGCCGAGGATCGACATCCCGACGTTGGATGACTGCTCGAGAACCCCGGTGAGCGTCCAGTGCATGTCACCGTGGCTCGTCGAGTCGCGAACGCGGGCGCCATCCGGGCTCGTCCAGAATCCGGGAACGACGACCCGGCTGGTCGGTGACGCCACGCCCTTGTCGATGAGCATGGACGAGGTGAGCGCCTTCATGATCGACCCTGGCTCGAACATGTAGCCGAAGGCACGCGACCCGAGGAATGGGACCTTCGTTCCATTCACGTTGTTCGGGTCGACCGATGGCCAGTCCGCCAGCGCCATCAGGTGCCCGTCGCTCACCCGGATGACCCCGGCCATGGCGGATTCCGCGCCGATCGCGATGGCCTGCTCGGCGATCGCCTGTTGCACGAACCACTGCAGATCGCTGTCGATCGTGAGAGTGATCGTCCCGCCGGGCACCGCCTGCTTCGTCGTGACCGTGCTGCCGGGGATCCGGATGCCGTCGGCGCCGCGCTCGTAGGTCGACGAGCCGTCGGTGCTGGCCAGACACGAGTCCTCGGTGTACTCGATGCCGTTCTGCGGACCGTCCGTTCCGACGAAGCCGACCAGGTTGCCCGCAACGGAGCCTGCCGGGTAGGTGCGGTGGGGCTGCGCCTGCGGGTAGACCCAGGGGATCTTCAGGTCGCGGATCGCGCGGAAAGTCTGGGTGTCGACCGCCTTGACGAGCATCGCCCAGTCGGAGGTCGGATCCTTCGTCACGGCGAGCAGGAGGTCGTTCGCGCTGGTTCCGGTGAGTTCGGCGATCTCGGTCACTGCCTGCAGCACCGAGACCTTCGTCTCCGCGCCGTCCTTGTCCTTCCTGGTGAACTCTGCGGCGTACTTCGGCGATGCCGTGATGTCGTAGCGCGTGACGCTGTCGGCGAGGACGACCCCGTGCTCGTCGACGATCCGGCCCCGCGGCGCGGCGACGGCGAGCTCGACAGCACGCCGGTTGAGGGAGGCGTCGTTGAACTCCGCGGCCCTCACGACCTGGATGTCGACGAGACGGACGACGAAAACGGACACGATCGCGAACGTCAGCAGCACCGCGACGGCCAGGCGCCGGCGGGTGGTACGTGAATGGGTCACTGTTCGCATTCCTCGGGCTTCCGGCGTGCCTATCTCGTGATCGGAGAAGGGATCCCCTGCGGGGTAGAGGCTACCGAGCCATCCGCTGGAAGCGTTCCAGGCGCGCCCGTGCCGGCGCCCGCTGCCTGCACGGCGCTGACGGCCGTGATGGGCACGCTGGCGAGCAGCTTATTCGGTACCAGCGGGGTGCCGTCGGCTCCGACGACGAGACCGTCGCTCGCTCGCGCGGCGACCGGCCGGCCAAGAACCACGCCGTCGGCGAGCCTGAGGTATGCCGTCCCTGCGCTCGCGACCATTCCCAGGGACTCGGCGTTGGCGGCAAGGTGCTGTGGGGATTCGAGGACGTGCAACTGCTCGGTGAGCGCCTGCTGGTCCCTCGCGAGCTCCTTCTGCTCCTGCTGCAGGCCCGAGATCTGGTAGGCGCCGTCCGAGACGACGATGCTCAGGAGCAGCTGGGCCAGCAGGATGGCGAACAGTCCGGCAACCGTCACGAGTGCATAGACGGCCCTCGGACGGGCTTTCCTCTGACTCCGCGTCGGAGCGATGTCGATATGGCGCGGCCGTTGCTCCCGTGCCGGCTGGCGAGCGGGAAGCACGCTGGCGACGGCGCTCATGCTGCGCGCCTCACGCGTTCCGCCG
>DATCXP010000036.1:0-10597 GCA_036565765.1 Terrimesophilobacter sp. | reverse complement strand
CGTGGGGTCTCCGCGGGCTCGACAAGAGATGGACGAGCCTTGGCCGGAACCATGTTGTCTCGGATTGAGCCTGTCGAAATCCGAGGTCTCGACAGGCCCGAACTGAACACTCGCGGATGAAACCCCGCTTCTCGGATTGAGTTTGTCGAAATCCGACGGTCTCGACGGGCTCGACCCGAAACTGCCGGATGACACCCCCGCTTCTCGGATTGAGCTTGTCGAAATCCGAAGACTCTCGACGGGCTCGACCCGAGACGCGAGCACGCGGCGTGCCGACAGGCTCGACCGGAGACGGTAGAGACTCAACCCGAACCGTGCTGTCTCGGTTTGAGCTTG
The DNA here is from genome assembly GCA_036565765.1 of Terrimesophilobacter sp. Taxonomy (GTDB): domain Bacteria; phylum Actinomycetota; class Actinomycetes; order Actinomycetales; family Microbacteriaceae; genus Terrimesophilobacter. The sequence goes on along the minus strand of DATCXP010000036.1, from coordinate 10,261 downwards.
TCGAAATCCGACGGTCTCGACGGGCAGACCCGAAAGTTGCGGGCCCGGCTGCAACCGTGTGGTCTCGGAATGAGCTTGGGCTCCCCTGAGCTCGTCGAAGGGACGAAACCCGGGGTGTCGGCTGGCTCGACCAGAGCTGTGCGGTCTCGGAATGAGCTTTTCGATATCCGTGATCTTGACCGGCTCGGCCGGGACGGAAGACCCGTGACCGGAGCCATCTCGTCTCGAATTGAGCCTGTCGAAATCGGGGACATCTCGACAGGCTCGACCCGAAGCGCGGGGACGTGGGGATCTCGACAGGCTCGACCGGAGACGGTCGGGGCCTGACCAACGACGCAATAGGCTCGACCGGAGCAGTGTCCTCTCGGATTGAGCCTGTCGAAATCCGGGTCTCGACAGGCTCGACCCGAGGAGTTCCGGCTCGACCCGAGGAGCTCCGGCTCGAACCCGAGGACTTCCGGCTCGACGCGGGAATCTTTGGCTCGTCCGATGAGGCGGGAACCGGTGACCCTTCGCCCAGTGTTGCCCATTCGGACGAATGTGGGCGCCTCGGCACCGCCACTGGTCCGAACGAGCCCCAGTCGTGCCGCCTCGGATGAGCCGGTGTCTCGGATCGAGCCTGTTGTCTCGGATTGAGCCTGCTGTCTCGGATTGAGCCTGTTGTCTCGGATTGAGCCTGTCGAAATCCGTGGGGTCTCGACAGGCTCGAGCTGAGACGGAAGAGGCTGGACCTAAGACGCGCGAGCGCAGGTCTCGACGGGCTCGACCCGAGAGTCACGGGCTCGACAAGAACGTTTCGGGTCGAGACCCTTCAATCCTCGGATTGAGCCCGGGTACCCTGAGGCACTCGAAGGTCGACATCCACACGACGGCCGAGACCCCTCGAAAACCCAAGGGTTCCGAACTCGATCCGAGGGGATGCAAGGTGTCGAGACTGCCCATGGAGCAATCGGCCGAGAGACGGACAAGGCCCGCCACCGGTTGAGGTGACGGGCCTTGGTGACTCGCTACTCCCGTCGAGAATCTCAGGGAGCGGTCGCCGTGCTAGCTGTACGTGCCCGGCGCGAAGTCATCCGAACTGAAGGTGTCGAAGTCGACGAACGACAGGTCCGACTCGTTGAACGATGCCTCATCCGTGAAGATGCGGTTCGGGTAACGCTCGGCCTTCGCCTCCTCCGTCGCCTCGACGGTGACGTTCCGGTAGCTGGGCAGACCGGTTCCGGCCGGGATCAGCTTTCCGATGATGACGTTCTCCTTGAGGCCCATGAGCGGGTCGGACTTGCCTTCCATGGCGGCCTGCGTGAGAACACGCGTGGTCTCCTGGAACGACGCAGCCGACAGCCACGACTCCGTCGCAAGCGAAGCCTTGGTGATACCCATGACCTCCTGACGAGCGGATGCCGTCTTCTTGCCCTCGGTGAGCGCGGCACGGTTGAGCTCGTTGTACTTCGAGCGGTCCACGAGCTCGCCGGGCAGAAGTCCGGTATCACCGTGGTCGACAACCGTGACCTTACGAAGCATCTGGCGAACGATGACCTCGATGTGCTTGTCGTGAATCGGAACACCCTGCGAGCGGTACACGCCCTGCACGCCACCGACGAGGTGCTCCTGCACTGCACGAACACCGCGAACCCGCAGGACCTCCTTCGGATCGATCGCACCAACGTGCAACTGCTGGCCGAGCTCGACGTGCTCGCCATCCTCGACAAGGAGCGTCGCGCGCTTGAGCACCGGGTAGGCGATCGGCTCGTCACCACTGTCCGGGGTCAGGATGAGCTTGCGACTCCGATCCGTGTCCTCGATGGTGATCTTTCCTGCAGCCTCGGCGATCGGGGACGCACCCTTGGGGGTACGGGCCTCGAACAGCTCGGTGACACGGGGAAGACCCTGAGTAATGTCGTCAGCGCTCGCCACACCACCGGTGTGGAAGGTACGCATCGTGAGCTGAGTACCGGGCTCACCGATCGACTGGGCCGCAATGATTCCGACGGCCTCGCCGATGTCGACGAGCTTGCCGGTCGCGAGCGAACGGCCATAGCAGGCAGCACACACACCGACCGCGGACTCACAGGTGAGCACCGAGCGCACCTTGGCGTGAGTGATACCCGCCTTGATGAGCTTGTCGATCATGACATCGCCGATATCGTCGCCGGCATGCGCAACGACCTTGCCCTTGGCATCCGTCGCGTCCTCAGCAAGGCTGCGTGCGTAGAGCGAGTTCTCGATGTTGACGTCACGGATGAGCACACCATCCGCGTTCGGGGCGGCAACCGGGAGGTCGAGACCCTTCGTCGTACCACAATCGTCCTCGCGGATGATGACATCCTGCGAGACGTCGACGAGACGACGCGTGAGGTAGCCGGAGTCGGCCGTACGGAGAGCCGTGTCGGCAAGACCCTTACGAGCACCGTGAGTCGCGATGAAGTACTCGGCGACCGAGAGCCCCTCGCGGTAGCTCGAGATGATCGGGCGAGGGATGATCTCACCCTTCGGGTTCGACACGAGACCACGCATACCGGCGATCTGGCGAACCTGCATCCAGTTACCACGAGCACCGGAGGTGACCATCCGGTTGATGTTGTTGTTGTCCGGCATGTTGTCTTCCATGGCGCGGGCAACCTCGGCGGTGGCCTTGTTCCAGATCTCGATGAGCTCCTGGCGACGCTCGGCGTCGGTCGTGAGGCCCTTCTCGAACTGGCTCTGGACCTTCGCGGCCTGCTTCTCGTGCACCTCGATGATCTGGCGCTTGTTCGGCGGAGTCAGAACATCGGAGAGCGCAACGGTCACACCGGAACGCGTCGCCCAGTGGAAGCCGGCATCCTTGATGCGGTCCAGTGTCGCGGCAACCGCGACCTTCGGGTAACGCTCGGCGAGGTCGTTGACGATCCCGGACAGCGCGCCCTTGTCGGCGACAGCCTCGAAGTACGGGTAGTCCTCCGGCATGGTCTCGTTGAACAGGGCGCGACCGAGAGTCGTCTCCTTGAGCACCGGACCACCGACGTAACCCTCTGGCGCCTCGCCGTCCGGGAACACGACATCCGTGAGACGGATGCGCACCTTCGCGTTGAGGTCGAGGGAACCCTGGTCCATGGCCAGGATCGCCTCGGCAACACTCGAGAACGCACGACCCTCACCCGCGACACCCTCCTTGAGGGTGGTCAGGTGGTGCAGGCCGATGATCATATCCTGCGTCGGCAGGGTGACCGGACGACCATCCGACGGCTTCAGGATGTTGCTCGAGGCGAGCATGAGGATGCGCGCCTCGGCCTGCGCCTCGACGGACAGCGGCAGGTGGACTGCCATCTGGTCGCCATCGAAGTCGGCGTTGAACGCGGCACAGACGAGCGGGTGGAGCTGGATCGCCTTACCCTCGACGAGCTGAGGCTCGAACGCCTGGATACCCAGACGGTGAAGGGTGGGTGCGCGGTTCAGCAGCACGGGGCGCTCGCGGATGATCTCCTCGAGCACGTCCCACACCTGCGGGCGCGAACGCTCGACCATGCGCTTCGCGCTCTTGATGTTCTGCGCGTGGCTCAGGTCGATGAGGCGCTTGATGACGAACGGCTTGAACAGCTCGAGCGCCATCTGCTTGGGAAGACCGCACTGGTGCAGCTTGAGCTGCGGGCCGACGACGATCACGGAACGACCGGAGTAGTCCACGCGCTTGCCGAGCAGGTTCTGGCGGAACCGGCCCTGCTTGCCCTTGAGCATGTCGCTCAGGGACTTGAGCGCGCGGTTGCCGGTACCGGTGACCGGACGACCACGACGACCGTTGTCGAACAGCGCGTCGACGGCCTCCTGCAGCATCCGCTTCTCGTTGTTGACGATGATCTCGGGAGCACCGAGGTCGAGCAGACGACGAAGACGGTTGTTGCGGTTGATGACACGACGGTAGAGGTCGTTGAGGTCGGAGGTCGCGAAACGGCCACCATCCAGCTGCACCATCGGGCGCAGCTCCGGCGGGATGACCGGAACGACCTCGAGAACCATGGCGGCCGGCGAGTTGCCGGTCTGCAGGAACGAGTTGACGACCCGCAGGCGCTTGATGGCGCGGATCTTCTTCTGGCCCTTGCCGTTGGCGATCTGGTCGTGGAGGTCATCGGACTCGGTCTGCAGGTCGAACGCCTGCAGGCGCTTCTGGATGGCCTCGGCGCCCATGAAGGCCTCGAAGTAGATGCCGAACCGGTCCTGGAGTTCGTGGAAGACCGAGTCCTCGGGCTTGAGGTCCCCGACCTTGAGGTTGCGGAAGTCATCCCACACCCGCTCGAGCTGGGAGATCTGCTCGTCGAAGGACTTGCGGGTCTGGCCCATCTCCTTCTCCGCGGCATCCTTCGTGCGACGCTTCTGGTCGGACTTCGCGCCCTCTTCCTCCAGGGCGGCGAGGTCGGTCTCGAGCCGCTGCATGCGCTCGGCGACACGTGCGTCGCGCTGGTTCTCCAGTTCCTTCATCTCCAGGCGGATCTCGTTCTCGAGACCGGGAAGGTCCGCGTGGCGGCCCTCCTCATCGACGGAGATGACCATGTACGCGGCGAAGTAGATGACCTTCTCGAGGTCCTTCGGCGCCATGTCGAGCAGGTAGCCGAGGCGGCTCGGAACGCCCTTGAAGTACCAGATGTGGGTGACCGGCGCGGCGAGCTCGATGTGGCCCATCCGCTCGCGGCGTACAGAGGACTTCGTGACTTCGACGCCGCAGCGCTCGCACACGATGCCCTTGAAGCGGACGCGCTTGTACTTGCCGCACGAGCACTCCCAGTCGCGGGACGGGCCGAAGATCTGCTCGCCGAACAGGCCGTCTTTCTCCGGCTTCAGCGTGCGGTAGTTGATCGTCTCCGGCTTCTTGACCTCGCCGTGCGACCACTTGCGGATGTCCTCCGCCGTGGCGAGACCGATACGCAGCTCATCAAACGTTGTGACGTCGAGCAATGTTTCTCCTAATGCCTAAATCTTCTTGAGTCGTTGACGGGCCGCAGCTTAGATCTCGTCGATCGACGAGTTCTCGAACCGGGCGGAGATGTTGATGCCGAGCTCCTCCGCGGCACGGAAGACCTCGTCATCCGTGTCCTTGAGGCTCACCGCGGTACCGTCGGCCGAGAGCACCTCGACGTTCAGGCACAACGACTGCATCTCCTTGATGAGCACCTTGAAGCTCTCCGGAATTCCGGGCTCCTGGATGTTCTCGCCCTTGACGATCGCCTCGTACACCTTCACGCGGCCGAGGATGTCGTCCGACTTGATCGTGAGCAGCTCCTGCAGCGCGTAGGCGGCACCGTAGGCCTCGAGCGCCCAGACCTCCATCTCACCGAAGCGCTGACCACCGAACTGCGCCTTACCGCCGAGCGGCTGCTGGGTGATCATCGAGTACGGACCGGTCGAGCGTGCGTGGATCTTGTCGTCGACGAGGTGGTGGAGCTTGAGGATGTACATGTACCCCACCGACACCGGCTCCGGGAACGGCTCGCCGCTGCGACCGTCGAACAGGCGAGTCTTGCCGGTCGAGTCGATCAGGCGGTCGCCGTCGCGGGTCTTCGTCGTCGAGTTGAGCAGACCCTCGATCTCGGCCTCGAGCGCGCCGTCGAACACCGGGGTCGCGACCTTGGTGCCTGGAGCAGCCTTGAGCGCGGAATCCGGAATCTTGGCGGCCCACTTGGGCTTGCCCTCGATCTCCCAGCCCTGCTTGGCGACCCAGCCGAGGTGCGTCTCGAGCACCTGGCCGAAGTTCATGCGGCCCGGGATGCCGAGCGGGTTCAGGATGATGTCGACCGGAGTCCCGTCGGAGAGGAACGGCATGTCCTCTACGGGGAGGATCTTCGAGATGACGCCCTTGTTGCCGTGGCGTCCGGCGAGCTTGTCGCCCTCGGTGATCTTGCGCTTCTGGGCGATGAACACAACGACACGCTGGTTGACGCCGGAGCCGAGCTCGTCGTCGCCATCCTGCGCGTCGAACACCTTGACGCCGATGATGGTTCCCTCTTCACCGTGCGGAACCTTGAGGCTCGTGTCACGGACCTCGCGGCTCTTCTCGTTGAAGATCGCGCGCAGCAGGCGCTCCTCGGCACTCAGCTCGGTCTCGCCCTTCGGCGTGACCTTGCCGACGAGGATGTCGCCGGGGCGGACCTCGGCGCCGATGCGGATGATGCCGCGCTCGTCCAGGTCGGCCAGGAGTTCTGGGCTCACGTTGGGGAGATCACGGGTGATCTCCTCCTTGCCGAGCTTCGTGTCGCGGGCGTCGACCTCGTACTCCTCGATGTGGATGGAGGAGAGAACGTCGTCCTTGACCAGGTTCTGGCTCAGGATGATGGCGTCCTCGAAGTTGTGGCCCTCCCACGGCATGAACGCGACGAGCAGGTTCTTGCCGAGCGCGAGCTCGCCGTTCTCGGTCGCCGGACCATCGGCGATGACCTCGCCGACCTCGACACGGTCGCCCGCGTTGACGATCACGCGGTGGTTGTAGCTCGTGCCCTGGTTCGAGCGGTCGAACTTGCGCAGGTAGTACTCCTGCGTTCCGCCCACATCGAGCTGGACGGTGACGACATCCGCCGACACCTCGGAGACCACGCCTGCCGCGTCGGCGGTGAGGACATCGCCGGCGTCGATCGCGGCGTAGCCCTCCATGCCGGTTCCGACCAGCGGGCTCTCGCTCATGAGCAGCGGGACAGCCTGACGCTGCATGTTCGCACCCATGAGGGCGCGGTTCGCGTCATCGTGCTCGAGGAACGGGATGAGGGAGGTCGCGACCGACACCATCTGGCGCGGGGAGACATCCATGTAACCGATCTCCTCGACCGGGAACAGGTCGACCTCTCCGCCCTTCGAGCGGGCGAGGACGCGGTCCTCGGCGAAGCGCGAGTCGCCCGTGAGCGGCGCGTTGGCCTGGGCGACGACGTACTCGTCCTCCTCGCTCGCGGTGAGGTAGTCGATCGTCTCGGTGACCTTGCCCTTGACGACACGGCGGTACGGGGTCTCGATGAACCCGAACGAGTTGATCCGCGCGAACGATGCGAGCGAACCGATCAGGCCGATGTTCGGGCCTTCAGGGGTCTCGATCGGGCACATGCGGCCGTAGTGCGAGGGGTGGACGTCACGAACCTCGACGCCGGCACGCTCACGGGAGAGGCCACCGGGGCCGAGCGCGGAGAGGCGGCGCTTGTGGGTCAGGCCCGCGAGCGGGTTGTTCTGGTCCATGAACTGCGACAGCTGGGAGGTTCCGAAGAACTCCTTGATCGCGGCGACGACCGGGCGGACGTTGATCAGCGTCTGCGGCGTGATCGCCTCGATGTCCTGGGTCGTCATCCGTTCGCGCACGACGCGCTCCATGCGGGAGAGGCCGGTGCGCACCTGGTTCTGGATGAGCTCGCCGACCGCACGGATGCGACGGTTGCCGAAGTGGTCGATGTCGTCGACGTCGAGGCGGATGTCGACCTTCTTGCCCTCGCGGGTTCCCGGGATCGTCTTCTGCTCGTCGTGCAGCGCGACCAGGTACTTGATCGTCGCGATGATGTCGGCCTGGCTCAGCACGGAGTCGGACAGCGGGGCCTCGAGGCCGAGCTTGCGGTTGATCTTGTAGCGGCCGACCTTCGCGAGGTCGTAGCGCTTCGAGTTGAAGTAGAAGTTGTCGAGCAGGGCGCGGGCGGCCTCTGCGGCGACCTGCTCACCAGGGCGCAGCTTGCGGTAGATGTCCTTGAGCGCCTCCTCCTTGGTGAGGATGGCATCCTTCTCCAGGGTCGCCTCGATCGACGCGTAGCCCTTGAACTGCTCGAGGATGTCCTCGCTGGTGAGGCCGAGCGCCTTCAGGAACACCGTGACCGACTGCTTGCGCTTGCGGTCGATGCGCACACCGACCTGGTCGCGCTTGTCGATCTCGAACTCGAGCCAGGCACCGCGGCTCGGGATGATGCGGGCGGAGAAGATGTCCTTGTCGCTCGTCTTCTCAGGGGTGCGGTCGAAGTAGACACCGGGGGAGCGCACGAGCTGGGAGACGACGACGCGCTCCGTGCCGTTGATGACGAAGGTGCCCTTCGGGGTCATGAGCGGGAAGTCGCCCATGAACACGGTCTGGGTCTTGATCTCACCGGTGAGGTGGTTCATGAACTCTGCCTCGACGTAGAGCGGGGCGGAGTAGGTCTTGCCCTTCTCCTTGCACTCGTCGATCGTGTACTTCTTCTCCTCCAGGAACGGGTTCGTGAAGGAGAGCTGCATCGTCTCGCCGAGGTCCTCGATGGGGGAGATCTCCTCGAAGATCTCCTCGAGGCCGGTGAGGGCGGGAAGGTCCTGGCGACCGGCGGCTTTCGCCTCTGCGGCACGCGCCTTCCAGAGGTCGTTGCCGACCAGCCAATCGAAGCTCTCGGTCTGCAGTGCCAGCAGATCCGGAACCGTCAGGGTGTCTGAGATCTTCGCGAACGAGACCCGCTCGTGCGAGCGACCGTTCTTGAGGGGCTTCTTGGATGAATTCGAGGTGGATGCGTTGCGCGCAGCAGCCAAGGAAATAACCTCCGGGGGCTAATGACAAGCCCGGTTACAGTCGACGATGTGTGGTTTGCAACTCACCAGAACCTCATAGGGTAGCCGTATGGGTTGACCTACCCGGGCACGCGCAGCCGACCGCAATATGAAGGCATAGATTATCTGGGAGCGCAAAGAACAACTATAGGCCGGAGATCGCGGCGTGTCCAGTTAAATCTTGACCGGATCCGGATTCTGCGCTATAAGAGGTCGCACTGAGGGTTCCAGCTGCCGCATGGCGCCGGGGTCCCCCGCGCATTTCCTCCCGAGGCGCCGGATGTTACCGTGGTCGTCATGACTCCGCAGGAGCTCGAGAACCTCGCCCAGCTGCGTCGGGCCCGGGATCTGATCGACCGTGAGTATGCCAAACCGCTCGACGTCCCGACCATTGCCCGCAGGGCGCTCATGTCTCCCGCGCATTTCTCGCGCCGGTTCCGTGCGGCCTATGGCGAGACGCCGTACAGCTATCTGATGACCCGCAGGATCGAGCGCGCGATGGCCCTGCTGCGGGCGGGTGCGAGCGTCACGGACGCCTGCCTTGCGGTCGGCTGCACCTCGCTCGGCTCGTTCAGCTCGCGGTTCGCCGAGGTCGTCGGGGAGACTCCGAGCAGCTACCGCAGCCAGGAGCACGATGCGGTCGAGGCGATGCCCGCCTGTGTCGCGAAGACGCATACCCGCCCGGTCCGCAACGCGGCGCCCGGTGCCGGGAAATCGAGCAGAATCGGAGAAGCGAAAGGCAAGATCGCGGCGTAATGTCGCGGCCATGACCATCGCACTCCACTACACCAACATCACCGTCAACGACGTCGATGAGTCGCTGGCCTTCTACCGGGACGCGCTCGGGCTCGAGGTGCAGAACGACGTGTCCTCGGGAGCATTCCGCTGGGTCACGCTCGGCAGTCCCACTCAGCCCGGCGTCAGCATCGTGCTCTCCGTGCCCCACGCCGGCCGCTCGCAGGCGGACGGCGACGCCCTGCAGGAGCTCCTCACCAAGGGAGTCCTCCCGATGATCATCTTCCGCACCGACGACGTGGACGCGACCTTCGAGACGGTGCGCGCCTCGGGGGCCGAGGTCCTCCAGGAACCCGTGGACCAGGGCTGGGGACCGCGCGACTGCGCGTTCCGCGACCCCTCGGGCAACACCGTCCGGATCGCACAGGCGCCCGCGGCCTGACCGAGAGCTGCGCGGCATCGCCGGCGACACGGCCGATCGGACTTCGGCCTGCGGGCAGGACGGTCCGGATCGCACCGGCATCCGCGGCCCGACCGAGAGCAGCGCGGCGTCGCCGCACGGCCGCCCGAGTCCGACCTTAGGGCGGGACCGTTCGGATCGCAGGCACCCGCGGCCTGACGCGACCTGGGCGGCATGCCCGCACGGCCGGTCCGAACCCGAACCCGAACCCGAACCCGAACCCGAACCAGCGTGCAACACCGGCCGGATCACACAAGCACCCAAGGTCTGACCGCGAGCTGCGGTGCGGCGGCACGGCCGGTCCGACGACCCCAACCGGCGACCACTCACCGGCCGCCTCCCGGCACCCGCCTGGGCGTACCGCGGGAACGACGCACCGAGCGGATCGAGTCACGCGCCGTTGCGGCCATCCCTCACGGCTCTCCGGGCGGCACTCAACCGGCGGCGGCCGCCCTCTTCTTGTACGCCATGGCGGCGAGCGCCTCCCAGATGAGACCGTGTGCGTTGTTGACCGTGACGTCGGCGTGGTCGTAGGGCGGGGCGACCTCCATGACATCCATCGCGACAACG
>DATCXP010000029.1:0-8397 GCA_036565765.1 Terrimesophilobacter sp. | reverse complement strand
AGCTCATCACCTTCGCCGACCAGGGCGCCGACGTCTTCTTCGGCGAGCCCGAGATCGACACCGCCGAGTTCATGCGCACGGCCGCCGACGGCCGCGGCGTGATCAGCCTGCTCGAGGTGCCCGGCGTTCAGGACAAGCCGGCTCTGTTCTCCACATTCCTCATGTGGCTGCTGGCCGATCTGTTCAACGATCTGCCGGAGGTCGGTGACATCGACAAGCCGAAGCTGGTGTTCTTCTTCGACGAGGCGCACCTGCTGTTCCAGGGGGCGTCGAAGGACTTCCTGGCGGCGATTATCCAGACCGTGCGCCTCATCCGTTCGAAGGGTGTCGGCATCGTGTTCGTCACGCAGACGCCGAAGGACGTTCCGGATGACGTGCTCGCCCAGCTCGGTTCGCGCATCCAGCATCAGCTCAGGGCGCACACGCCGGATGCCGCAAAGGCGCTGCGGGCGACCGTCTCGACCTACCCGATGTCCGGCTACGACCTCCAGGAGGTGCTCACCCAGCTCGCGACCGGCGAGGCGATCGTCACGGTCATGAGCGAGAAGGGCGCGCCGACGCCGGTGGCCTGGACCCGGCTGCGTGCACCGCAGGGCTCCATGGACCCGTCGCCGGCCGACTCGGTCAAGGCGACCGTCGCGGCGTCGCCGCTGCAGGCGAAATACGGCACGGCGATCGACCCGGATTCCGCGCGCGAGATCCTTGCGAAGAAGCTCGCTGCGGCCTCCGCTGCGCAGGCGGCGAAGGATGAGGCGGCCAGCGCCCAGGCGGACTACGAGCGCATGCAGAAGGAGTGGGAGCGGACGCAGCCGAAGACGCGCAGAGCGCCCGCGCCGCGACGCTCGACGAAGGAGTCGAACCCGATCTCCGATTTCCTCAGCTCGCGGCAGGGCAAGTCGATCGTGAGCACCGTCGTCAAGGGGATCTTCGGGACGCTGCGCCGGCGCTGACTCTTCGTCGATGCCCCGGTCGAGCGGTACTTCTCGGGTCCGGCCGGTCGCGGTTTCCCAGCGGATTTTCCACGGAAGACCAAGATGCTCCCGGCCGCGGGGTTGCTAATCGTGAAGGCCGGAAGAACGGCTTGACGCGCGATCCTCGGACAGGCCATAATATCGGGCATGCTCAAGCAAAAGGCCACAGAAACGGTCAGTCATGCTGGCGGTTGAGCGGCAGTCGCGCATCACCGAGGCGCTGCGGACCTCGCGGACGCTGAGCACAGAGGAGCTCGCGAACGAACTCGGTGTCTCCCTCGAGACGATCCGGCGGGATTTCGTCGTGCTCGAGAAGCGGGGCACGCTGTCCCGCGTACACGGGGGCGCGACGATCACGCTCGGCCACGCTGGCGAGGAGGCCCCGTTCGTCGAGCGTGCCGGCTCGGCGACGGGGGCGAAAACCAGGATCGGGCGTGCCGCAGCCGGGCTCGTCCAGTCAGGGCAGACCGTCATCATTGACATCGGGACGACGGCCGTGAGCGTTGCGCGCGCCATCCCACGGGACTTCTCGGGAACCGTCGCGACCTGCTCACTACTCGTCGCGGCAGAACTTGCCGAGCATTCCGGCGTCGACGTGCTGGTCTGCGGGGGCAAGCTGAGAGCCGGAGACCTCGCGCTCTCCAACGCCACGGCGCTCGCATTCTTCTCCATGCTTCACGCGGATATCGCGTTCCTGGGTTCGGGAGGCATCGACTCCGATGCCGGCCTGACCGACTTCTACCTCGATGAGGCGGCGGTCCGCCAGGCCATGGTCAGGAATTCGGCGCGGGCCTACGCGCTCGCGGACTCGAGCAAGTTCGGCCGGGTCGCCCGATTCACCGTCGCCGGCTTCGACGAACTCGCGGGGGTCATCACCGAGGCCGAACCGTCACAACAACTTCGAGACGCCATCACACGATCGGGTGGGGAGGTCGTCTTGTCGAAGCGGTAAGCGGCTGGGCGACAGGCACGTCGCCCAGCCAGAACCACCCCATCCTCACAGCTGTATCCATCACAACAAAGGAGTTGAGCAGTCCATGACCCATCCTTCACCCACCGCGGGCGAGAGCCAAAGCGGAAGCAACAACGTCGCAGAATTCGGCTACAAGCAGGAGATGAAACGCAGAACCGGCAAATTCGCCTCGTTCGCCGTCGCGTTCGCCTTCGTCTCGATCGCCACCGGCATTTTCACAACCTACGGTGCGGTGCTGAACAGCTCCGGCCCGGTGGGCATCTGGACCTGGCCGCTCGTGATCGTTGGCCAGTTGTGCGTCGCGTTCCTGTTCGGTGCGCTCGCCGCCCGCATCCCGGTCAGTGGCTACTCCTACCAGTGGATGTCGCGCCTGGCCAACCCGGTGCTCGGCTGGATCATCGGCTGGATCTCGTTCACCTTCCTCGCGATCGTCGTCGTCGCGGTGGACTACACGATCGCGGCGACCATCCTGCCCGTGCTGCTCGGCTACACCGGGACCGCGGCGAACACCTGGTTCATCACGGCCATCGTGATCCTCATCCAGGCGGTGCTCGTAGGGTTCTCGACCAAGTGGACGCAGCGGGTAAACAACTTCGCCGTGACGCTCGAGCTCATCGGGATGATCGCGCTCGTCGTGCTGCTGCTGATCGTTGGCTTCATCGCGAAGGAGGCGAACTTCGCCAACCTGTTCAGCACCGGCGCTGTGCCTGCTGAGGGCTACTTCAGCTTCGGCAGCCTGACCGCCGCCGGGCCGTGGATGCTCGGCTTCCTGCTCGGCGCGTTCACGATCGTCGGCTTCGAGTCGGCGGCGAACCTGGCCGAGGAGACCAACGAGCCGGCGCGCGTCGTGCCGCGGGCGATGTGGCTTGCCGTTCTGGCATCCGGCGTTCTCGGATTCCTGTTCCTCGTCGCGGTAACCCTCATGGCCGGTGACCCGGCAGAGCTCGCGAAGTCGGGGACACCGATCGCCGACGTCATCACCCGCGTGCTCGGGCCTGTTGTGGGAACCGGCCTGCTCGTGCTCGTCGTGATCGCCATCTTCGCCTGCGGAATGGTCATCCTGATGACCGGTGTCCGCCTGGTCTGGGCGATGTCGCGCGACGAGCGCTTCCCGGGATGGCAGCTGTGGAAGAAGGTGTCGCCGAAGTTCGGGACGCCGCTCAACGCCACGCTGTTCATGTTCCTGATCGGCGAGCTGATCCTGGCGATCTTCTCCAACCTCGAGGATGCGCTGTTCGGCCTGTTCGCGGCGGCGACCCTGCTCCCCGCGATCATCTACAGCGGAACCGTGCTGATGTACATCGTGAAGCGCAAGTCGCTCCCGCCGACGAAGGGCTTCGACCTCGGCCGCTGGGAGATCCCGGTGATCGTCATCGCGGTCATCTGGCTCGTGTTCGAACTGCTGCTGTTCCGGGATGCGTCCTTCTTCAGCCCGTGGGTCTACGTCATCATCATGCTCGCCATCGGCGCGCTGTACCTGGCGTACCTTTTGGTCAAGCGCGGTGGCGGGAAGGGTCTGGCGATGCCGGACCAGCACTCGATCGATGCCGAGCTCGAAGCCGATGCAGAGGCCGTTGAGGAGTCGCACAAGAAGTGACCACGGTACTCGCGATCGATCAGGGCACTTCCGGGACGAAGGCCGTAGTCGTCGATGGTGAGGGCGGGGTGCTCGGCATCGCCGAGCTCCCCGTGCGCCCCACCTACCTCGATGGCGGGGGTGTCGAGCAGAACCCCCACGAGATGCTCGACTCCGTACTGAACGCCGGCCGAAAGGCCGTCGCCCAGGCCGGGGTTCCCATCGGCATCGTCTCGCTCGCCAACCAGGGCGAGACGGTGCTGGCCTGGAACCCCGAGACGGGGGAGCCCCTCTCGAACGCGATCGTCTGGCAGGACCGCCGGGCGGAGAGCATCTGCGCGGAGCTCGATGGAGTGAAGGAGCGGATCGCGGCGAAGACTGGCCTCGTCGTCGATCCGTACTTCTCCGCCCCGAAGATGGCCTGGCTGAGGAGGAACGTGACGACGGCTGGCGTCGTCACGACCTCCGACTCCTGGATGGTGCACCACCTCACCGGTGAGTTCGTCGGCGACGTCTCGACCGTGAGCAGGTCGCTCCTTACCGACCTCGACACGGGAGAGTGGGACCAGGAGCTGCTCGAAGACTTCGGACTCTCCGGCGAGCGGATGCCGCGGATCGTCGCTTGCGACGAGATCGTCGGCGAGACGACCGCGTTCGGTGGTCGCGTCCCGGTCGGAGGGCTCATCGTCGACCAGCAGGCCGCGCTCCTCGCCGAGGACTGCCTCGAGGCGGGGGAGGCGAAGTGCACCTTCGGCACCGGGGCGTTCCTGCTGGCGAACACCGGCCAGTCGGCGCAACGGTCGACCTCCGGGCTTGCGGCATCCGTCGCCTGGCGGGCGCGTGGTGAGCTGTCGTACTGCTTCGACGGGCAGGTGTACACGGCGGCGTCGGCGGTGCGCTGGATCCAGGACCTCGGGTTCATCAGGACCGCTGCGGACCTGGACAGCGTCGCGGCCGAGGATGCCGGGGGCGTGCTGTGCGTCCCCGCGCTCGCCGGCCTCGCCGCGCCCTGGTGGCGACCGGATGCGCGCGCCGCCTTCACCGGGATGTCGCTGTCGACGAGGCCGGAACATCTGGTCCTCGCCGTGCTCCAGGGGATCGCGGCACAGGTCGCGGAGCTCGGCGAGCTCGTCGCCGCCGACCTCGGCCAGCCCATGAAACGGCTGCGCGTCGACGGCGGGCTCACCCAGAGCCGCGTGCTCATGCAGGCCGTCGCCGACCTCATGCAGCTCCCGATCGACGTCTACCCGTCCCAGCACGCAACAGCCCTCGGCGCCGTCGCCATGGGTCGCGCAGCGATGCAGCCCGCCCTCGCGCTGCGCGAGGCGATCGTGCCCTGGCAGCCCAGCGAGAGCTACGAACCGAAGTGGTCGAGCGCGCAGGCGGAGGAGTTCCGCTCCCGCTGGACCGGCGCCGTCTCCGCTTCCCTCGCTCCGGAAGGACGATGATGGCCGTCTCAACCAAAGTGTTCGACGTCGCGGTGATCGGTGCCGGCATCGTCGGATCCGCCATCGCGAGAAAGCTCTCCGGTTACAAGCTGAGCGTGGCGATCGTGGAGGCCAAGGACGACGTCGGCGACGGGACGAGCAAGGCGAACACCGCCATCCTGCATACCGGTTTCGACGCGACGCCGGGAACGCTCGAATCGCGGCTCGTGCACGCCGGGTACCACCTGCTCTCCGGCTACGCCGAGAAGACGGGCATCCCGGTCGAGCGAACCGGGGCTCTGCTCGTGGCCTGGAACCAGGAGGAACTGGATGCCCTCCCCGGTCTCCAGGAGAAGGCCGGTAAGAACGGGTACGCGAAGACCGAGATCGTCTCCTCCGAGGAGGTGTACCGGCAGGTGCCGCACCTCGGCCCTGGCGCACTCGGCGGCCTCACGGTGCCGGACGAGTCGATCATCTGCACCTGGACCACAAACCTCGCTCTTGCCACGGAGGCCGTCATGCGGGGTGCGCGGCTCCTGCTCAATCACCGGGTGCTGTCGATCGAGCCTGCCGGCGAGTCGACCCTGCTGCGCACGACAAACGGCGACGTCTCCGCGCGCTGGGTGGTCAATGCGGCGGGGCTCGGCTCAGACCTGATCGACCGGATGTTCGGGTACGAGCGATTCACGATCACCCCGCGGCGCGGCGAGCTCATCGTCTACGACAAGCTCGCGCGGCCCCTCGTGAATCGTATCGTGCTCCCGGTCCCGACCTCGAGAGGGAAGGGCGTTCTCATCAGCCCGACGATCTACGGCAACGTCATGCTCGGCCCGACCGCCGAAGACCTCACGGATCGCACCGACACGGGAACCTCCGAGCACGGCTTCAGCTACCTCCTGGAGAAGGGGGAACGGCTCATGCCGGAGCTCCTGCAGGAGGAGGTGACGGCCACCTATGCGGGGCTGCGCGCGGCGAGCGACCACTCCGACTACGTGGTCGACGCGGACGCGACGCAGCGCTACGTTCTCGCCGGCGGCATCCGGTCGACCGGACTGACTTCCGGCATGGCCATCGCCGAGCATGTGGCCGAGATCGCCGCCAGCGCCGGCCTCGCCCTCGTCGAGCGCGACGATCTCCCGGAGCCGCCCCACATGCCGAACATCGGCGAGGCCTACCTGCGTCCCTACCAGGACGAGGCCCGCATCGAGAAGGACCCCGCCTACGGCACGGTCGTCTGCTTCTGCGAGCGGGTGACGGCCGGTGAAATCCGCGACACGTTCCACACGCCCATTCCGCCGGCGAGCATCGACGGTCTGCGGCGGCGCACGAGGGCGACCAACGGGCGCTGCCAGGGCTTCTACTGCGGTGCAGAGGTCGAGAGGCTGTTCGCGAGCAGGGGAGAGGGCATCGGCGCGGCGCAGCACTCCTCGTTGGAGGGACGCCAATGAGCGACGGCATCCCGACCCTGACCCCGGCGGTGCTCATCATCGGCGGAGGGCCGGCCGGACTTCGGGCGGCGCGGGAGCTCGCACCGCGGCTGCGCGGTGACGTTCTCGTGCTCGAGCGCGAGGCGCAGGCCGGCGGCATCCCCCGGCACAGCGATCATCCCGGCTACGGGATGCGCGACATGGGCCGATTCATCTCCGGGCCGTCCTACGCGCGCAGGCTCGTGCGGCAGGCGGAGGCGGCCGGCGCACAGATCCGCACGAACGCGATGGTCACGAATTGGGTCGGCGATCTCGCCGTCGAGGCGACAACGCCGCAGGGGAGGATCCGCGTCGAGGCCGGCGCCGTCATCCTCGCGACCGGGGCGAGGGAGCGCCCGCGGTCGGCCAGGATGATCCCCGGCGACCGACCGAAGGGCGTCTATACAACGGGGAACCTGCAGAACCTCGTGCACCTGAGCGGGCAGAAGGTCGGCAAGCGGGCGGTCGTCGTCGGGGCGGAACTCGTGAGCTGGTCCGCCGCGCTGACGCTGCAGCACGTCGGGTGCCGCACGGTGCTCATGACGACCGAGTACCCGAGGGCGGACTCCTACTTCTTCTTCAGCCTGCCCGGCAGGATCTTCTTCCGCACGAGGGTCGTCACGAGAACCCGGGTCGTTTCGATTATCGGCAGGCCGACGGTCGAGGCGGTCGAGATTGAGAACCTCGATACCGGGAAGCGGACGACGGTCGCGTGCGACACCGTCGTGCTGACGGGTGACTGGATTCCTGACAACGAGCTCGCGCGTGCCGCCGGAATCGGCATCGACCCTGGGACACTCGGCCCCGTCGTGGATGCGGCGCTCCGCACCGACCGCGCCGGTGTCTTCGCGATCGGCAACATGCTCCATCCGGTTGATACGGCGGATATCGCGGCCCTCGACGGGGCCCACGTCGTCGACCACGTCCTGACCTGGCTCGGCGGCGGCGCGGCCCCAGCCGAGCAGGTGCGGCTGACAGCCGAGATGCCGCTGCGCTGGGTGTCGCCGCAAGTGCTCCGAGCCGGCGATCCTGACCCGGCACGGAAGCGCCTGCTGCTCTGGACGGACCGCTTCGTCGCCTTCCCCGTTGTCGTGGTGAGGCAGGACGGCGTGGTCGTCGCGAGGAAGCGGTTGTGGTGGCCCGCCGCCCCTGGGCGGGTGTTCCGGGTTCCGACATCGATCCTGCGGAAGGTCGACCTCGGGGCCGGCGACCTCAGCATCGGCCTGGAGTAGGTCACCGTTGGGCGGGGGACCCGCGTCGGTTGCCGCCGTCTGAGTTGCTCGCTCAGCGGACGAATCGAAACTTTCAGTCGACCTTCCTGGCTGCCTTCGGTGTTCACCTCGGCGCTGCTTAACCGGCGAATGCGGGCATCTTGGCCCAAGAAGAGACCAATGTCTCGCGACACATGAGACCTATGTCGCGAGACATGACAATGGCGGAGAATGGGGGATTCGAACCCCCGAGGGCTTGCACCCAACACGCTTTCCAAGCGTGCGCCATAGGCCACTAGGCGAATTCTCCTGGCGGCGCCGCGATCTGCTGCGGCGGCCTCCAAGAATCTTACGGGATGCGCGGAGCACCCGCTCCCTGAGGTGCGAGCAAAGCGAGCCTCGAAGGGGGCCAGCGGGCAGGCTCCCTTCGAGACGATCGCTGCGCGATCTCCTCGGGGAGCGGTCAGCCGCGACATCCGGAACTCCTGCATTCCGGGCAGCGCGCGCGGGTACGATCGAAACGTGACTTCTGCTCTGCGGCCGACCGGCCCGGGGTCAGGGATCGGTGCGGGCGATCGGCCGGTCCTCGACCGCACAGCGCTGCGCCTGGTGTTCCTCATTCCCGGTGGGCTCGCACTGCTCCTCGGGCTGAATGCCGCGCTTCTCCTGCTCGGCCTCTGGGCGCCGCTGTCGTTCGCGAACATCGCGGCCATGCACGCCCCCCTCATGGTGTTCGGATTCGTCGGGACGTTCGTCGTGCTCGAACGCGCCGT
>DATCXP010000017.1:0-9616 GCA_036565765.1 Terrimesophilobacter sp. | reverse complement strand
GGCTCATCGCCAGCCGCGGCCATCGGCGCCCGCGCCCGGAGGGGCGGTGGCCTGCGTTCCTCTACGCCGCGACACTGCACCTCGTGAACCTCGGCGACTCTCCCCGGGTTCGCGCCAGGAAGGAACTCGACGCGCGCATCGACAAGTCGTTCGAGGGCGGTGCGCGGTTCATCCCGGTTCTGACGAGGAAGGGCGGGGTGGGGAAGACCACGATCACCGCGCTGCTCGGCATGGCCATGGCCGACGTCCGCGAGGACCGCGTGGTCGCGATCGACGCGAACCCCGACCGCGGCACGCTCGCGGAGCGGATCAGCAAGCAGACCAGGGCAACGGTACGGGATGTCGTGACGAAGGCGGCGTCGATCAACTCGTTCAGCGACTTCACCGCCCTGGTCTCCCACGATGAGACCCGGCTCGACATCCTCGCCTCTGACACGGATCCGCTGCTGTCGGAGGCCTTCGACGAGAACGACTACAACGTCGTCGCCGACCTGGCCGCCCGGTTCTACTCCATCGTGCTCACCGACTGCGGAACCGGCATCGTCCACTCGGTCATGCGAGCGACACTGCAGCGCGCCGACTCCGTCGTGATCGTCTCCGGTGGGAGCGTCGACGAGGCGCGTCTTGCCTCAGAGACCCTCACCTGGCTGGAGGCGAACGGATTCGGCGAACTGGTCCGCAACGCGATCGTGGCTCTGAACACGGCAACGCAGGGGACGAACCTCGTGAAGATCGACGAGATCGAGACGCATTTCCGGTCGCGGGTGCGTGAGGTCGTCCGCATCCCGTACGACCCGCAGCTCGCGGCAGGGTCCGCAATCAACTACAGCTCGCTCAAGCCGCTCACGCGGGAGAGCGCCAGGGAGCTCGCTGCACTCGTCGCCGACGGCCTTCCGGCCCGCAGGGACTCCTGAGGTGCGGCGAAGGGCTCCGCGGCGATGACCGCGCGCCAGATCCGGGTCTTCGGCGACCCGGTCCTCAGAACCGTGTCCGAGCCGATCTCCGCGGACGACTCCGCCGCTGCCGCACTCGTCCAGGACCTGCTCGACACCGTGAAGCTGCCGGGGCGCGCGGGCGTGGCGGCGCCGCAGATCGGCGTGAACCAGCGCGCGTTCAGTTACAACATCGACGGTGAGATCGGCTACGTGCTCAATCCCGAGCTCGTCGAGGTCTCCGGCGAGCCGGAGCTCGTCGACGAGGGCTGCCTCTCAGTACCCGGCTTCTCCTTCCCGAGGATGCGGTATCCCTACGCGCGCGTGACGGGAGTGGACCTCGACGGGCATCCGGTCGAGCTCGGTGGAACGGGACTGCTCGCACAGGCGCTCCAGCACGAGACCGACCACCTGGACGGGAAGCTGTTCATCGAGGGGCTCGACAAGGACCGCAAGCGCCAGGCCATGCGCCTCATTCGCGAATCCGACTGGTTCTAGCCGGTGACGGAGTGGCCCTCCGTCATCGGGGAGCCCTCGTACATGCCCTCGATCACCTCGGCGAAATCCTTCAGGATGACGTTGCGCTTGATGCTGAGCTTCGGTGTGAGGTGACCGCTCGCCTCGGTGAGGTCGTGAGGGAGCACCACGAACTTCCTGATCGATTCCGCGCGGGAGACCGTGGCGTTCGCCTTGTCGATCGCCCCCTGGATCTCGGCGAGAACCTTCGGATTCTTCGCCGCCAGATCGAACGGCAGGTTCGCGTCCTCTCCGTTGTTGTTGAGCCAGACCGGGAGCATCTCCTCGTCGAGCGTCACGAGCGCGCTGATGTACGGCTTCTTGTCGCCGACGACGACGATCTGGCCGACGATCGGGTTCGCGCGGATCGGGTCCTCGAGAATCGCCGGGGCGACGTTCTTGCCGCCGGCGGTGACGATCATCTCCTTCTTGCGGCCAGTGATCTCCAGGTAACCGTCCTCGTCGATCGAGCCGATGTCACCGGTCCTGAACCACTCGCCGTCGAAGGACTCTGCGGTCGCCTCCGGGTTGTTCCAGTAGCCCGCGAACACGTTGACGCCCTTGGCCTCGATCTCGCCATCGGCGTCGAGGCGCACGGAGCACCCTGGAAGGGGCGGACCGACCTTGCCGATCTTGAAGTGCGAAGGAACATTGACCGTGATGGGGGCCGTCGTCTCGGTGAGGCCGTAACCCTCGAGGATCGTCAGGCCGAGGCTGCGGTAGAAGTGGCCGAGGAACAGGCCGAGCGGCGCGGATCCGGAGACCGCGTACTTCACCCGCCCACCGAGGGCAGCGCGGATCTTGCTCAGTACCAGCCGGTCGAACAGGGCGAACTGCAGTGCGAGGCCGATGGGCACCTTGCCGGCATCCAGGGCCTTCGAGTGCGCGACGGCAACGGCAGCAGCCTTGCGGAAGATCTTTCCCTTCCCGCCGCCCTCCGCCTTCTGCTCCGATGAGTTGTACACCTTCTCGAACACACGCGGCACCGCGAGCAGGAAGGTGGGCTTGAACGATCCCATGGCCGGCAGAAGCTGCTTCGTGTCCGGCTGGTGCCCGACCTTCACGCCGCCGACGATGCTCAGCACCGAGATGAAGCGCGCGAAGATGTGCGCGAGGGTGATGAAGAGCAGGGTGCTCGACTCCTCGTTCACGACCTCGGGAATCGCGCGGCGGGCATTGCGCGTGAGCTCCACGAAGTTCGAGTGGGTGAGCATGCAGCCCTTCGGCCTGCCGGTGGTCCCGGCGGTGTAGATCAGGGTCGCGAGGTCCGAGCCCTTCGCGAGGTTGCGACGGCGCTCGATCTCCGCATCGGCCACCTCCGTGCCACTGGCCGCGAGCTTGTCGAGGTCGCCGAGGTCGATCTTCCAGACATTGCGGATCAGCGGAAGGTCGGCGTGAACCTCGTCGAACCGGGAGAAGTGGTCGGGGGTCTCGGTGATCATCGCGACGGTACCGGAGTCGCCGAGGTTCCACTGCAGCTGGGACGGCGAGGACGTCTCGTAGATCGGGACCATGACGGCTCCCGCGAACCAGATCGCGAAGTCGATGAGCGTCCACTCGTAGCGGGTCTTGCACATGAGCCCGATCTTGTCGCCGGGCTGGATCCCCGCGGCAACGAAGCCCTTGGCGAGCGAGCGCACCTGGGCGAGGAACTCTCTCGCGGTGACATCCGACCATCCGCCGTCAACGGTCGGGATGGCGAAGATCGCCAGATCGGGGGTTTCATTCGCCCGATCCATGAGCAGGTCTGTTGCGTTCGCCTCCGGGTCAGCGGGAACGATTGCGGGCATGTCGTAGTGGTCCACGGCAACTCCTTCGGCACCGGTCAGGTCAGTTCAAACACTCTATCGGTTCGGACTGACCGTCATCATCGGATGCATTCTCCCTAGACTCGCAGTGGCCCCGTTCCAGCGGGGCGATCGAGTGCAGAGAGTGAGGGTGAGCGTGCCGAACGCCATCGGGATCGATATCGGCGGCACCAAGATCGCCGGCGCACTCGTCGGGCCCTCTGGGGAGATCCTCGCGGCGACCCGCCAGCCGACACCGGCCGGTGACCCGACGGCGATCGTGGAATCCGTCGTCGCGATGATCAGCATCCTGAGCGCAGGGGGATCCGTGTGTGCGGTCGGGGTCGCTGCGGCCGGCTTCATCGACGCGGAGCAGTCGACCGTGTACTACGCGCCGAACATTCATTGGCGCAATGAGCCGTTCCGGCGACGCCTCATGGAGCGCATCGACCTCCCGGTGACGATCGACAACGACGCCAACGCCGCAGGCTGGGCGGAGTTCCGGTTCGGCGCAGGGCGTGGAGTCTCCGACATGACGATGCTCACGGTCGGCACGGGCGTCGGCGGCGCGATCGTCTCAGAAGGGCGCCTCCTGCGCGGCGGGTTCGGCGCGGGCGCGGAGCTCGGCCATCTCCGGGTCGTCCCCGACGGACTTCCCTGCGGATGCGGGGCGCGCGGCTGCATCGAACAGTACGGCTCCGGCCGTGCGCTGCTCAGGATGGCGAACGCGATCGCCGACCGCGGCGGGATCGGGCTCACTCTCGCCGAGCGCAGGCGTGCAAGCGGAGCGCTGACCGGAGAGGACCTGAGCGAATTGATCGAGTCGGGCGATGCCGGGGCGCTTCAGGCGCTCCGGGAGCTCGGTGGCTGGCTGGGGCAGGCCTGCGGGTCGATTGGCGCAGTCCTCGACCCCCAGCGGTTCGTGATCGGCGGCGGAGTCGCGATCGTCGGCGCCCTGCTGCTCGATCCGATCCGCGAGGCATACCTCGCGCACCTGCCTGCCCGCGGCTACCATCCTGAGGCGGATTTCCGGGTCGCAGAGCTCGTGAACGACGCCGGCGTGGTCGGAGCGGCCGACCTCGCGAGGCTTCGGAACGCCGAAGCACACGAGTAGGCTTGGCGGGTCGCACAGCACGATACGGAAGGTGTCCGATGTTCTACTGGTTCATGAAGAACCTGATTGCCGGGCCGATTCTGCGAACCGCTTTCCGCCCCTGGGTCACCGGCGAGGAGAACATCCCGCGAAAGGGAGGCGCGATCCTCGCGAGCAACCACCTCTCCTTCATCGACTCCGTGTTCCTGCCGCTCGTGATCGAGCGCCGGGTGACGTTCCTGGCCAAGAGCGACTATTACACCGCCCGCGGTATCAAGGGCTGGGCCATCAGGAACTTCCTGAAGGCGGCGGGAATGCTGCCGATCGACCGCTCCGGCGGTAAGGCGTCCGAGGCGAGCCTGCGCACCGGCCTCGGGGTGCTCAGCCAGGGCGAGGTGCTCGGGATCTACCCGGAGGGAACCAGAAGCCCGGATGGCAAGTTGTACCGTGGCCGCACCGGGGTCGCCCGCATGGTGCTCGAAGGAAACGTGCCGGTCATCCCGGTTGCGATGATCGACACCGAGAAGGTCATGCCGATCGGACGCCGGATCCCGAAGGTGCGCCGCATCGGCATCGTGATCGGGGCGCCGCTGGATTTCTCCCGCTTCGACGGGATGGAAAGCGACCGGTTCATTCTGCGCTCGATCACCGACGAGATCATGTACGAGCTCAGCCACCTCAGCAACCAGGAGTACGTCGACGTCTACGCGAGCACCGTGAAGGAGAAGTCGGGAAGCCAGAGCCGGTAACGCGGGAGGCAAGCTGCGTTCCGATCCCGATAGGCTGGGAGTTCGAGGTCCTTCAGCGCCTCCGCTGCACCGTTGCAGCATTCCCCTTCGCTTTGTACGCACCTCAAAGGAGTGCCCAGTGGTCGACCCGTCCGAACCCGTCGTGCTTGCCGATCCTGCGGTGATCGCCGGGCTCGACTATTGGCGGACGCTCCCGATCGCGCAGCAACCGCAGTGGCCATCCGCCGAGGATGTCGCCGCGAGCTCCACCGAGCTCGCAACACTCCCGCCGCTCGTGTTCGCCGGCGAGGTCGACATCCTGAGATCGCGCCTTGCCAGCGCCGCGCGCGGTGAGGCATTCCTGCTCCAGGGCGGCGACTGTGCCGAGACGTTCGCGGCCGCGACCGCGAATCAGATCCGCGACCGCGTGAAGACGATCCTGCAGATGGCGGTCGTGCTTACCTACGGTGCCTCCATGCCCGTCGTCAAGATGGGAAGGATGGCGGGCCAGTTCGCCAAGCCGCGGTCGAGCGACACCGAGACCCGCGGCAGCGTGACGCTTCCCGCCTACCGCGGGGACGTCGTGAACGGTTACGACTTCACCGAGGAGTCGCGCAGAGCGGACCCCTCCCGTCTGGTGAGGGGCTACCACACGGCCGCGAGCACGCTCAACCTCATCCGCGCGTTCACGCAGGGCGGTTTCGCCGACCTCCGACAGGTGCACAGCTGGAACCAGGGCTTCGCCAGGAACCCGGCGAACGTGCGCTACGAGCATCTCGCCAGGGAGATCGACCGGGCGATCAAGTTCATGATCGCCTGTGGTGCGGACTTCGAGGCGCTCAAGCGCACCGAGTTCTACACCTCGCACGAGGCGCTGCTCATGGACTACGAACGTCCCATGACGCGCATCGATTCGCGCACCGGGACGCCGTACAACACCTCGGCGCATTTCGTCTGGGTCGGGGAGCGCACGAGGCAGCTGGACGGGGCCCATGTCGATTTCCTGTCTCGGGTCCGCAATCCGATCGGGGTCAAGCTCGGCCCATCGACGACCCCGGGCCAGGTTCTTGACCTCATCGAGAAGCTGGACCCCGACCGCGAGCCCGGCCGCCTGACCTTCATCACGAGGATGGGAGCCGAGAGGATCAGGGAGGTGCTTCCGCCCCTTCTCGAGACCGTCAAGGCGAGCAACGCCCAGCCACTGTGGGTGAGCGATCCGATGCACGGGAACGGGCTGACGACGCCGAACGGCTACAAGACGCGCCGGTTCGACGACGTCGTCGACGAGGTCAAGGGATTCTTCGAGGCGCATCGCGCGGTGGGAACCTACCCTGGCGGCATCCACATCGAGCTCACCGGGGACGACGTGACCGAATGCCTCGGCGGCTCAGAGCAGATCGACGAGGCGACGCTCGCGACCCGCTACGAGTCGCTGTGCGACCCGCGGCTCAACCACATGCAGTCGCTCGAGCTCGCGTTCCTCGTCGCAGAGGAGCTCGGGGCGCGCTAGAAGCGCAGCTCGAAATTGACCTTGATGGTCGAACCCTTGTCGACGGAGTCCCCGGCACCCGGGCTGGTCTTCTTCACGGTCGAGAGCGGGAATGCGTCGGCGGTCTGGTTGTAGTCCAGCTTGAAGCCCAGGGCCTCCAGCTTCGGCTTCGCCTCCCTCCAGGTCATGCCGACGACATCCGGCACCGTGACCTGCTGCTTGCCGTCGGAGACGACGAGCTGGAGCTCCGTGCCTTTCGTGACCGGCGCTCCCTCCGCGGGCAACTCGACCCGGATGACCTTGCCCTTCTCGACGGTGTCGCTCCAGTCGTGCAGGCCATCGGATATCGATCCGTTCAGCTCCTTGATCTGCAGCGCCTTGATGGCGTTCTCGACGCTCAGGCCCTCGACGTCGGGAATCGGTCCCAGCGAGACCACGAGCGTGACGGGCTGTCGCTCCGGGTAGCTGGTCACGGTGGCGAGGTCGATGGGCTTTCCGTCCTTGTCGATCCCGTAGGCGGCGATGACGACGTCGCCGCGGATCTTTCCGTCGAACTGGTACTTCGACTCCTCAAGGGTGAACTTGCCGTCGATCAGCGCTCGCGCGGCATCCTCGGTCTGGCCGGCCAGCTTCGGCATGTCGAGCGATCGCGGACCCTGGGAGATCACGAGCGTCACGGTCCCGCCGTGGGCGATGGCGGTTCCCGCCTTCGGATCGGTTCCGACGACCTGCCCGAGCGGGACCTCGAGGTCATAGGCCTGTTTCGATTCCTTCGCCACCATGAGATCGGCGTCCTGAAGGATCGCCGTCGCCGCAGCGACGTCCTTGCCCGCGACATTCGGGATGTAGACCTTCGAGCCCGGTCCTGCGCCGAAGTACCACCCTGTCGCGCCGGCCAGCGCAGCGAGCAGCAGCACGAGCGTGAACAGCCAGGCGCCTCTCGCCTTGCGCTTCTCGGAAGCACGGGCGAGAGCGGTCGTGCTGTCGAACATCACGGGCCCGGTGCGCTGCTTCACCCTGGTTCCGAGCACCTGGGTCTCGGCCTCGGAGCCGTGTGGCGGAGCCGGCGGCATGACCATCGTGTGCTGGGCTACGGTGGGCGGCGTCGCCGGGGCGCCTGACTGGAGGATCCTCTGCGTCTCGAGCAGCTGATCGAGCATGGCCTTGGCGTCACGGGGGCGCTGGTCGGGGTCGCGCGCGGTGGCCCAGAGCACCAACTCGTCGAGCTCCGCAGGAACCCGGGGGTTCTTCGAACTCGGGGTCGGCACGGTGTCGTTCGCGTGCTGCTGGGCGATCTGGAAGGGCTGTTCGCCCTTGTACGGCTGCTCGCCGGCGAGCATCTCGTAGAGCATGATGCCGACCGCGTAGATGTCGCTTCGGGCATCCGCGACGCCGCGTGTGACGAGCTCGGGGGAGAGGTAGGCGATCGTCCCGAGCAGAGCGTTGCCGGTCGCCGTCTGGGCCGTCGCGGCACGCGCGAGCCCGAAGTCGCTGATCTTGATGCGGCCGTCGTCGGCCAGCAGCACGTTCTCCGGCTTCAGGTCGCGGTGGACGATGCCGTTGCGATGCGCTGCGGCGAGTCCGGACAGCACGGCCTCCATGATGTCCATCGCCTGGTCGGTCGTGAGCACCGGATGCTCCTGCAGGAGCTCGCGCAAGGTGATGCCGGGCAGGTACTCCATGACGAGGTAGGCCGTGTCGGCATCCTGACCCTGGTCGTAGACGTTCACGACGTTCGGGTGGGCGAGCCTGGCCGCGGATCGCGCCTCCTGGATGAAGCGCGCCTTGTACTGGGTATCGTCGGCGAGATGGCCGTGCATGACCTTGATCGCAACGCGACGCTCGAGGCGAAGGTCGGTAGCGAGGTAGACCGTGGCCATGCCGCCACGGGCGATGCGTGAGCGCACCTGGTAGCGGCCGTCGATCAAACGGCCAATCAGGGGGTCGGTGGAGTTGGTGCTCACCGGACGAGTCTAAGGATGAGACCCTGTGCAATCCCGTCAAAACACCGGGAATGCCGGGTTTGACAGCTCAGGAGAGCTGCTTCAGCCAGGCGCGAGCCGACGTCTCCCACTTCGCGTAGGCATCCGGGTGGGCGGAGCGCTGAACGGCCTGGGCCGCCTGGGTGAGCGTCATCGTCTGCCAGCCGGTGATGTCGAGCAGTCCGCGCGTCACACCCTTGTTCGGGTTGCTCGGACCTCCGAAGAACAGCCTGCTCGCATAGACGGGGTCGGTGACCTGGGCGGGGGTTCCCCATCCTGTGCTCGGACGCTGCTGGAACAGCCCGAGGGAGTCGCGGTCGCCGTAGTCGAGGTTGCGCAGGCTCGACTCCTGCATCGCGGCGGCGAGAGCGATCACGAGACCGTACTCCGGAACGCCGAGGGAGCGTCCGACACTGAGGATCGTTCGTGCGTTCGCCTCCATCTCGGGCGAGAGGATGGCGACAGAGCCGCCGATCCCCGCGGGGTTGGAGCCGACGCCCGGGATGATGAGGGTTCGGCCGGCGTAGATGATGCTCGACCAGCCCAGTCCGTTCGCGTCGAGGATCGCCTGCACGCTCACGCCGAACTTCGCGGCGATGCGGCTCACGGTGTCCCCGGACTTGATGACGTAGCTGGTCTGAACCGGTGACGGTGCTGGTGTTGTACTGATCGGGGTGACGTCGACGACCGGAACGATATCGGGGGCCTGCGCGGGTGGCGTTGGAGGGGTGGTCGAGGCGGGCAGGCCCGGGATCGCGACCGTCTGGCCCGGGTAGATGATGCTCGTCCAGCTGAGCCCGTTCGCGCTCAGGATCGACTGAGTGGACACGCCGAAGCGGTTGGCGATCCCGCTGATCGTGTCGCCCTTCAGAATCGTGTAGCGATTGCTCTTCTGCGTCGCCGGGGGAGTGACGACCGGTCGCACCACGGCGGAGCCGTTGGTGAGCTTGAGCACCTGGCCGGGGAAGATGATCGACTTCCAGCCGAGCCCGTTGAGGGCGAGAACCGAGGCCGTCGCGAGCCCGTACCGTGCGGCGATCCCGCTGATGGTGTCGCCCGCGACGACGCGATAGGTGGATGGCGCGGCAG
>DATCXP010000085.1:0-29177 GCA_036565765.1 Terrimesophilobacter sp. | reverse complement strand
CCTTGCCAGATCCGCGGAACCTGTTCCCTGAAATGGGGCAGAATGTGACGTTCTCATCGATCATGTGCTTGGATCTTCTCGATCAGGTCGTCGACCGTTGGAAGGCCTGCCAGACCCGACGAGGTGACATAGATTCCGTGCTCCCCTCGGAGGGAAACAAGTCTGTCCCGTCAACCGTGATCGTCGGCGAGCCGGCAAAGCCGGTCCCTGCGGTATCTTCAGCAGTTCGAAGCAGCCGGAACTTGATGGGCACATCACCGTGACCCGTGAGATCAGCGCTTCGCGCAACCGGGCCCCCGCCAGTTCCCAATTCGGACAATCGGCGATATGCAAGACCTCAAGATCCATGATTGCCATTGTCCTCCGCGGAGGCCGTTCCGGCCGAGGCAATCGTGGCCTCACCTCCGCCGCTAAACCCGTACCACCGAGCGAGGTGATGACACATTGGATCGGTACCCGCCAGCAGCGTGACCCCCGCGTCGGGGAATGCCGGCCGAACCCGACCTCTCGCGTTGGGTGTTATGGGTGAGGCGGGACCACCCACTCGCGAATAGGATTTTCGCCATGGATAGCAGGGAGAACGGCAAGAGCGAAGTTCAGAAGCCGGCCACGGGTACTGCGGCACCGGTCGGCGCCGCTTGGACACTGCCGGAAACCATGACAGGCAGGGCAAGCCCCGCGAAAGCGGCGATCGGCGACAAGCCGGTCTTCGCATACATCGCCAGCCTGCCGCAGCGGGTAAGAAGCGCTGAACCCGAGGCAAGCGGTCGCCGGGAAACGCATGACATGCGAATAGTGGGATTCGAATTCGCTAGCGTGATCGCGATATACCTCTTGTGTACACTGTACACATCAGCTTCTCGGGAAGGATCTCATGGCGGTACGCATCGACCTCAACCTCTCCCTCGATGGCGTCGCCGCGCCGGCCAACCAGACACCCGAGAATCCGATGGGCGAGGACTGGGGACGACTCGTGGAGGTGTACCTCGGCACGAGGACCATGCGCGAGCGTGTGCTGCAGGAGACGACGGGGGAGGGGACGACCGGCATCGACGACCGGTACGCCGCGGCATACTTCGACGGAGTGGGTGCCGAAATCATGGGGGCGGGGATGTTCGGGCTCCACGCCTTTGGCGACGACCCGCACTGGCGCGGGTGGTGGGGCGAGGAGCCGCCATTCCGCGCCCCCGTATACGTGCTGACGCACCAGGAGCGGCCGGCCATCGACTTCGCGAACGGCACGCGCTTCGAGTTCCTCTCCGCCACGCCCGAGGACGCGCTCGCTCGTGCCCGGGAGCATGCCCGCGGCGGCGACATCCGGGTCGGCGGGGGAGCGAGCGTCGCGCGTGACTTCCTGCGGGCCGGCCTCGTCGATCGCGTACATGTCGCGATCACCCCGATCGTCCTCGGGCGGGGCGTGCGACTCTGGGATGATCTGCGAGCGCTCGAGCGCGACTACACGGTCACGTCCGAGGTAGCCGAGAGCGGCGTCATCCACGTCACGTTCGCGCGCTGAGATCCGCCGTCAGGGAGGGCCTCGACGAGCTCGGGTCGCGAAGGATTGAATTCTATTCTGACATAATCGACATTATCGGCGATTAAGAAGAGCGGGCTCGCCAGGGGTGGCAGGACTCCTCCGACAGGGTTCCCGACGCGTCGGTCAGGCAGCGACGTAGGCCGCGAGGTGCTGACCGGTCAGGGTCGAGCGTGCCGCGACGAGATCCGCTGGAGTTCCCTCGAACACGATCTTTCCTCCGTCGTGGCCGGCCCCTGGGCCGAGGTCGATGATCCAGTCGGCGTGCGCCATGACCGCCTGGTGGTGCTCGATCACGATGACCGACTTGCCGGAATCGACGAGCCGGTCGAGCAGGCCGAGAAGCTGCTCGACATCGGCGAGGTGCAGGCCGGTGGTCGGCTCGTCGAGCACGTAGACCTCGCCTTTCTCACCCATGTGCGTCGCGAGCTTGAGCCGCTGCCGCTCGCCGCCCGACAGCGTGGTGAGCGGCTGTCCCAGCGAGAGGTAGCCGAGCCCGACGTCGGCGAGCCGTCGCAGGATCGCCTGTGCGGCCGGGATGCGCGACTCACCCGTGCCGAAGAACTCCTCCGCCTCGGTGACCGGCATCGCGAGAACCTCGCTGATGTCGCGACCGCCGAAGTGGTAGTCCAGCACGGATGCCTCGAACCGCTTGCCCTCGCACACCTCGCAGACGGTCGTGACCCCGGCCATGACTCCCAGATCCATGTACAGGATCCCGGCCCCGTTGCAGTTCGGGCAGGCGCCCTCGGAATTGGCACTGAACAAGGCGGGCTTCACGCCGTTGGCCTTCGCGAAGGCCTTGCGGATGGGCTCCAGCAGGCCGGTGTAGGTCGCCGGGTTGCTCCGCCTGGATCCGCGGATCGCACCCTGGTCGATCGAGACGACACCGTCCCGCGGGGACACCGAACCTCGGATCAGCGAGCTCTTGCCCGAGCCGGCGACGCCCGTGATGACCGTCAGCACTCCGAGCGGGATGTCGACGTCGACCTCACGCAGGTTGTTCTCCGTCGCGCCCCGGACTTCCAGCGCTCCCCTCCCGGTGCGCACCCCCGCCTTGATCCTCGCCCTGTCGTCGAGGTGGCGGCCGGTGAGGGTGTCGCTGGCGCGCAGCCCCTCGAGAGTGCCTTCGAAGCAGACATGACCACCAGCAGTCCCGGCGCCGGGGCCGAGATCGATGACGTGGTCGGCGATCGCGATCATCTCCGGCTTGTGCTCGACGACGAGCACGGTGTTGCCCTTGTCGCGCAGCCGCAGCAGCAACTCGTTCATGCGCTGGATGTCGTGCGGGTGCAGGCCGATCGTCGGCTCGTCGAAGACGTAGGTGACGTCGGTGAGGGCGGAGCCGAGATGGCGGATCAGCTTCGTGCGCTGCGCCTCTCCCCCGGACAACGTGCCGGAAGGACGGTTCAGGGAGAGGTATCCGAGACCGATCTCCACGAAGGAGTCGAGGATCTGCCGCAGCGTCGTCAGCAGTGGAGCCACCGACGGCTCGTCCTGGCCGCCTACCCACGCGGCGAGGTCGCTGATCTGCATCGCGCAGGCATCGGCGATGTTGATTCCGCCGATCTTCGACGACCGGGCGCCCTCGTTGAGCCGGGTGCCGTCGCACTCCGGGCAGGTGGTGAAGACGACGGCGCGGTCCACGAACGCGCGGATGTGCGGTTGCATCGCCTCCTTGTCCTTGGACAGGAAGGACTTCTGGATCTTCGGGATCAGCCCCTCGTAGGTGAGGTTGATCCCCTCGACCTTGACCTTGGTCGGCTCCTTGTAGAGCAGGTCGTGAAGCTCCTTTGTGGTGAACCCGGCGATCGGCTTGTCCATGTCGAAGCCGAAACCGGCGAAGATGCGGCCGTACCAACCGTCCATGCTGTACCCGGGAATGGTGAGGGCGCCTCCGCTCAGCGACTTGCTGTCGTCGAACAGTTGGGACAGGTCGAAGTCGGACACCTTCCCCATCCCCTCGCATCGGGGGCACATGCCGCCGGTGACGGAGAATTCGCGTCGCTCCTTCAGCTTCTCTCCGCCGCGCTCGAAACTGATCGCACCGGCACCGCTGACCGAAGCGACATTGAACGAGAAAGCCTGGGGTGAGCCGATGTGCGGCTCCCCGAGCCGGCTGAACAGGATGCGCAACATCGCGTACGCGTCAGTGACGGTACCGACGGTGGAACGGGGGTTGGCGCCCAGTCGCTCCTGGTCGACGATGATCGCGGTGGTCAAGCCCTCGAGAACGTCGACTTCCGGCCGCGCCAGGGTCGGCATGAAGCCCTGCACGAAGGCGCTGTAGGTCTCGTTGATCATCCGCTGCGACTCCGCGGCGATCGTGCTGAACACCAGTGAGCTCTTGCCGGACCCGGAGACGCCGGTGAACACCGTGAGCCGGCGTTTCGGGATCTCGACGCTCACGTCCTTGAGGTTGTTCTCGCGGGCGCCCTGCACACGGATCTTCTCGTGACGGTCGGCAATCGTGTCCATGGGAGTCAGCCTAGTTGCGCTCCCCTGAGGCCGGCGGCCCCGGGTTCCGGATCGGCGCGGGCGGGACTCTGTCGTTGCTCGGCCCAACAAAGTTAGGCTAGGCTAACCTACGGTCCAGGTCGTTCTGTGGCCGCCCAATCCCTGACGCAGAGGCAATTGTTGCACGTCTGCGCGACCAACGAGAGGTCTCATGATCACGTCCCGCGCGGCTCTTGCCGGCTCCTCCGTCACCATCCTCGCGGTGCTCGCCCTCGGCGCCTGCAGCACACCCGCCCCAGCGCCGGCTGACCCTTCCGCAACCGATCGGCCGAGCGGCGAGATCACGGTGTACAACGCCCAGCACGAGTCGATGACCCAGGCCTGGGTGGACGCCTTCACGGCCGAGACCGGCATCCGGGTCACGATGCGCCAGGGCAAGGACACCGAGATGAGCAACCAGATCATCCAGGAAGGCAGCGCCTCCCCCGCGGATGTCTTCATCACCGAGAATTCGCCCGCAATGGCGCAGGTGGAGAACGCCGGACTTCTGGCGGGCCTCGACCAGGATGTCATCGACCAGGTCCCCGCTGAGTATCGACCGTCGAGCAATGAGTGGACCGGTGTCGCGGCGCGCTCCACGGTCTTCGTCTACAATCCCAAGCTTCTCTCGAAGAAGGACCTTCCCCAGTCCCTGCTCGATCTCGCGGACCCCGAGTGGAAAGGCAAGTGGGGAGCCTCCCCGTCCGGAGCCGACTTCCAGGCGATCGTCTCGGCGGTGTTGGAGACGGCCGGCGAAGCGGAGACCGTGCGTTGGCTGAAGGGGATGAAGGAGAACGCCACGGCCTACCAGGGGAATGGCGCGGTACTCAAGGCCGTCAACGCAGGCGAGATCGCCGGCGGTGTGATCTACCACTACTACTACTACGGCGACCGGGCGAAGACCGGTGAGAACAGCGGCAACGTCGAACAGTATTACTTCAAGAACCAGGATCCCGGCGCGTTCGTGTCCATTTCCGGCGGTGGTGTGCTCAAGTCCTCGGATAATCCCGCCGCCGCGCAGGCATTCCTGAAGTTCATCACCGGGAAGGCAGGACAGACGTTGCTGGCGACCGGTGACGACTTCGAATACCCGATCGCGAGCGGTGTCGCGGCACACGATGGCCTGATACCGCTCGACGAGCTGCAGCCGCCCTCGATCGATCCTGCGAAGCTCAACAGCGAGAAGGTCTTCGGGCTCATGGTCGCCGCAGGACTCCTGTAACGCGGATGCGGCACGCAGCTTCCGGTCCAGGGCACAGGCCTGGCATGACGTGAACACCGCACTGAGGCACACCCGCCCGGCGCGCAGGAAGCTGCGCTCCCGACCTCCGCGTGCGCTGGTGACGCTGGCTGTTCTGGTGAGCCTCGGCACGCTCATCCCGCTCGGTTTCGTGGGGACCATGACGGTCACGACCGGCTGGGAGACCGCGGTGCGACTGATCTTCCGGCCGCGGATCGGGGAACTGCTGTTCAACACGGTCGGGCTCGTGCTGATCGCCGTCCCCCTCTGCATCGTGATCGGAGTCACCGCCGCCTGGCTCGTTGAGCGCACAAGGCTCCCCGGTGCCAGAGTGTGGATCCTGATCCTGGCCGCTCCGCTCGCGGTGCCCGCGTTCGTGAACAGTTACGCCTGGGTCAGCACCATTCCCTCGCTGCACGGGCTCCCGGCCGGCGTGCTGATCTCCGTTCTGTCCTATTTCCCGCTCGTCTACATTCCGACCGCGGCTGTACTGCGTCGGCTCGACCCGGCACTCGAGCAGTCCGCGGCATCGCTCGGGCTGGGCCCGTGGCGGGTGTTCTTCCGGGTGGTCCTCCCCCAACTGCGCCTCGCGATCACCGGCGGCGCTCTGCTGGTCGGTCTCCACCTGCTCGCCGAGTTCGGCGCGTTCTCGATGATCGGCTTCAACACCTTCACCACCGCGATCATGGAGCAGTATCAGGCCACGTTCACCGGGGCGGCGGCGAACATGCTGGCGAGCGTCCTGGTCTTCCTCTGCCTGCTGCTGCTGCTCGCCGAGAACGCGGCGCGAGGCAACGCCAGTTACGCCAGATTGGGCTCCGGAGCCGCCTCGCGTCCCCCCGTTCAGGCTCTCGGGCACTACCGCATTCCCGCCGTTGCAGCGGTCACGCTGCTCGCCGTTCTGTCCATCGGGGTTCCGCTCGGCAACGTCGCGAGATGGCTCGTGCTCGGAGGCGCCGCCATCTGGGACGGGGAACGACTCGGCGTTTCCCTGCTGCAGACTCTCGGCTACGGCCTCCTCGGTGCGTTCGTCACCTGCCTGCTGGCGTTTCCGATCGCGTTGCTGGTCGTCCGGCACGCCGGAGCGCTCACCCGACTGCTGGAGAGCGCGAACTATGTGACCAGCGCGCTGCCCGGCATCGTCGTGGCGCTGGCGCTCGTGACCGTCACGATCACCTGGGCCAGGCCCCTGTACCAGACGGCACCGGTCGCGATCGCGGCGTACGTTCTGCTGTTCCTGCCGCGCGCCCTGGTGACCCTGCGTTCGGGTCTTGCCCAGGTGCCACGCGGCCTTGAAGAAGCGGCCAGGGCGCTCGGCTCCGCACCGTTCCTGGCCTTCCTGAGGGTGACGTTGCGGATGAGCGCGCCGGCCGTCGCCGCTGCCGCTGCACTGGTGTTCCTCGGCATCGTCAACGAGCTGACCGCGACGCTCGTGCTCGCGCCGAGCGGGGTACGCACCCTTGCGACCTCATTCTGGTCGCTCAGCGCGGAGCTGGACTACGCGGCGGCCGCCCCTTACGCCCTGCTGATGATCCTGATCTCGCTGCCGATGACCCACTTGTTCTACCAGCAGTCCAGGAAGGCGGTCGGCCTGTGAACTCCCTCCTCGACTCCCCCACCCCATCGGGCGATGCCGCGCGCCTCGCCGGGGGCCCTCGATCCGACGAGAACCACCTGCTGGTGCAGGGCGTCGAGAAGTCGTTCGGCGCCGTGCCGGTGCTGCGCGGCGTGAGCCTGGCGGTCGGCAAGGGCACAACGACCGCAATAGTCGGTCCCTCCGGCAGCGGCAAGACGACGCTGCTGCGGGTGATCGCGGGATTCGAGGTCCCGGATGCCGGCTCGGTGCTCGTGAGCGGCCAGACGGTCGCCGGCGCCCAGGCGTTCGTTCCCGCCCACAAGCGCAACATCGGCTACGTGCCGCAGGACGGCGCCTTGTTCCCCCACCTGAGCGTCGCAGGGAACATCGCGTTCGGAGTCAGCAGGAAGGCTCTCAGCGTCCGCGGGCTGTCCGTCGCCGACCGTCTGCTCGAGCTCTTCGAGCTGGTGTCGCTCGAGCCGGACCTGGCTGCACGGCGACCCGACGAACTCTCCGGCGGCCAGCAGCAGCGCGTGGCGCTCGCCCGGGCACTCGCCAGGGAGCCCGATCTGCTGCTGCTCGACGAACCGTTCAGCGCGCTGGATGCGGGCCTTCGCGCCGCGACCCGGAAGGCGGTGGCCAGAACGCTCGCACGCGCCGGCGTGACCACCGTGCTGGTGACCCACGACCAGAGCGAAGCGCTCTCGTTCGCCGATCAGGTCGGCGTGATCCGCGACGGCGTGGTCGCCCAGCTCGGCAGCCCGTTCGTCGTCTACACCCGCCCCGTCGATCTGCAGACGGCGGAATTCCTCGGCGATGCCGTGATCCTCGACGCGGACGTCTCCCGCGGCGTGGCCAGATGTGCGCTCGGGACGATCCCGGTTCGTAGTCCGAGCAGCGAGGGGAAGGTACTCCTGATGCTGCGGCCGGAGCAGATCCGCATCGTCGACTCAGGGCCCATCCGCGGCACGGTCCTGGAGACCGACTATTTCGGCCCGATGATCACGGCCAGAATCCGGCTGCATGGCCCCGCCGGCTCGAACGCGCAATCGGCGTCGGGGCCGGTGATCAGCATCCGGCACTGGAATGCTCTTCTCGCGCGCCCAGGAACGGACGTCTGCCTCGAGGTCGCCGGGGAGGCGGTGGCGTTCCGCCCCGCAGAGGGCGGCCCGACCGCCGAGTGATCGCGGCCGGTCTTCGCTAGAGCTTCGCGCCCGGTTGCAGCACCGGCAGATGCCGCCCCCACCAGTCCAGGATCGCATCGAAACGCTGCAGGCGGTGCCGTGGCCTGCCGCTGCGACTCAGTTCGTGG
Organism: Terrimesophilobacter sp.; assembly: GCA_036565765.1. Classification (GTDB taxonomy): domain Bacteria; phylum Actinomycetota; class Actinomycetes; order Actinomycetales; family Microbacteriaceae; genus Terrimesophilobacter. Next base: position 21,019 of record DATCXP010000085.1, on the reverse strand, counting down.
TTCTCGCCCGGGAAAATGAGCATCTCTGCTTCAACGCCCTGGCGCTTGAGCGCGGCGTAATACCGCTCGCCCTGCGCCAGCGGGCACCGCAGGTCGTTCTCGGAGTGGATGACCAGCGTCGGGGTCGTCACCTGGCCCACGAACGCCTGGGGGCTCTGCGCCCGGATCTTCTCCGGATCGGCCCCGGTGTACTCGTCGGTGAAGAAGTCGCCGATGTCCGAGGTCCCGACGAAGAACTCCGGGTCCAGGTACCCGCGCTCGACGATGGCGCCGGCGAAACGGTGGTCCTGTGCGATCGTCCAGGCGGTCAGATAGCCGCCGTACGAGCCGCCCATGACGCCGACGCGCTCCCCGTCGAATGAGGGGTTCGCGGCGATCGCCCCCTCCAGGAAGTCGATGACGTCGGTGAAGTCGAGCGTTCCCATCTTCTGCCGGATCGACCGCCCGTGCTCCTGCCCGTAGCCTGCGGATCCGCGCGGGTTGCACATGACGACCGCGTAGCCGGCATCCACGTACACCTGCGCCTCATCGAACACGCTCCCGGTGTACTGCGTGTATGGGCCGCCATGGATGTTCAGAAGCACCGGATGAGGCCCGTCGCCACGGGGAGTGAGCACCCAGCCGTGCACCGGGTAGCCGTCGCGCGCGGCGACCGTCAGCTCTGAGGTCGGCGAGATCCCGGCAACCGTGAGCGCCGCAGAGAAGTTCGTGAGGTCATCGAGTCCGACTTCCCGCAGCACGGCGACGTCGCCGTTCGTCGTGGCATCGCTGAAGCTCAGCACGACCTGCCCGCCGGCACTGTCGACGCCGTGGACGTCGATCGGCCCCGACACGAGTGTCGTCATCGCGCCATCCGGAGCTACGGAGACGAGCTGGACGCCTCCCCGCCACCGGTTCAGGGCGAGGACCGTGTCATCCGGCAGCACCGTCAGATCGTTGGCGCCCTCGGACAGATCGGTGTTCTCCGGGTCGGTCAGGCGCCGCGCGGACTCCCCGTTCCGGTCGAGCCGGTACAGCGCGCTGTTGCGTGCGACGAAATCGCGGCCATCGCCGACCTCGCCCGCGATGAAGAGGATGGATCCGCCCGTCGTGTAGCTCAATCCGTCGATGCTGTACTTCGCGTGGCGACCGGTGACCTGCTCGGGTTCCGCGCCGTCCTCGTCGATGGCGAGCTCGAAGATGTTGTTGGCGAGGTCGACGTCGCGCTCAGGATGCCGGGCGGACACGAACGCGATCCGTGAGCCGTCAGGAGAGAACTCGGCATAACCATGGTCGTAGTCGCCGCTCGTGAGCTGGCGCGCCTTCGGGACCTCCGGCCGGGGCTCGGGGAGCGGCTCGGCAGCGGAGGGAGCGCGGCGGTAGACCGGCTCCGATGCGGTGTCGGGAACGTCCACGAGGAACACGTGACTCCTGCGGTCGATCGTGTAACCGAGGCCGTTCGACTGGTATTTTCGGGTCGTCACGTGGCGAGGCGGCTCTGCGCCGGCGCCGAGGTCCTTCACCGTGCCGTATCGGCCGTCCTCGGGGACACGGGCCATGAACGCCAGACGGCGTCCGTCCGGCGACCAGCGGAAGCCGCTCACACCGAGCTTCGCGTCGGTGATCCTGACCGGTTCTCCCCCGGTGGCGTCGATCACGTGCAGCTGGGCCGGGTTCTCGCCATCCGTCCGCAGGAAGGCGATGCGGGAGCCGTCGGGGCTGAACCGGGGTGAGCTGTCGCTGAACCCGCGCGTCACGCGCCGCGGGGCAGCAGAGCCGTCGAGCGGGACGGTCCACAGCTGCCCGACATAGGCGTCGGCGTCGAGGTTCGGCGAGGATGTCGCGAAGACCGCCAGCGTTCCATCGGGGTGGATGCTGGGACGCGAGACGCTCGTGAGGAGCGGGAGATCGGAAGCTTTCACCCATTCACTCTACGGAGAACTAGCGGGTAATGAACCCGGAAATGTCCCCGATGTACCTCGTGTGATCCTCCGGCACCGGATCGACCACCGCCGCGGCGATCTCCGCCGCGAATTCGCCGACGTTGTAGAGGCGCCCGGCCGCCTCCTTGCGCGCGCTGATCGCGCCGGGATTCGCCCGCTCCAACAGGGTCGCGGTGATCGTGCCCTCGATCATGTCGCCGGACACCACCACGAACTCGATTCCGAGCTGCTCCAGCTGGGGGATCATGGCGCGGAGGGCGTCCTCTCCCGCACGCTTGCTCAGCGCCACAGGAAGGTACTCCGGCATCGTCTCGACGGAACGGATGAAGTGCGCCTGGTGGCTGGTCACGAACACGACGCGCGATCCCGGCGCGAGCAGCGGAAGCGCCGCCGTGAGCAGGTTCACCTGCGCGTCACGGTTGAGGCGCATCGCGTAGTCCTCCCCCATTCCAGACTCCATGCCGCCCGAGGCATTCAACACGAGGATGTCCAGCCCGCCCCAGGCCGCACGCACGGTCTCGAACATGGCGGCAACGGACTCCGCCGAGGTCAGGTCGGCTCCCACGGAGATGGCCTCGCCCCCGGCCGCCTCGATCCTCTCGACCAGCTGGAGGGCACGCTTCTCCTTGTTGCGGAAGTTCACGACGACGCGTGCTCCGGCGCCGGCGAGGAAGCTCACCGTGTCGGCGCCGATTCCGCGCGAGGATCCGGTGACGAGTGCTCGCTTGCCGTCGAGTGAATGGGGACTCAGCTGTGTGCTCACTCCCCAGACCCTAGCAACTCGATAGTGCTAGTTTCATTACAGACACGACCACAAGGGGTGCCGAGAATGGCAGAACAGTTCCTGACCGACTATGCCTGGATCCTGTGGCTGGGTCTCATCCTGGTCTTCCTGATCATCGAGATGAACACGCTCGAGTTCACGTTCCTCATGATCGCACTGGGCAGCCTCGGCGGACTCGTGTCCGGGGCATTCGGCGCACCGTGGTGGGCGCAGGTCGTCATCGCCGCGGTGCTGGCTCTTGTGCTGCTGCTCGCGGTCAAACCTCCGCTCCTGCGGCGACTGCGGCGCGGCGGGGATCCGACGCGAACGCTCGTCGACGCGCTCATCGGCATGGAGGCCACCGTTATCAAGGATTTCGTCGAAGGACAGGGACAGGTCAAGCTCGCCGTCGGGGAAACCTGGACGGCGAGGGTCTCCGCAGGCCAGGAACCAGAGTTGGAAATCGGTGACCGCGTCGTGGTCACCGCAATCGAGGGTGCGACAGCATTTGTCGCCCCCGTGGAAAGGACCGCACAGTGAATTTCGGCGACGTCATCCTCTTCATCGTGATCGCGATCGTCGCGATCTTCGTGTTGACGATCCTGTTCCGCGCCATCCGGATCATCCCGCAGGCGACTGCCGGCGTCGTGGAGAGGCTCGGCAAGTATCACAAGACGCTCCTGCCGGGACTGAACATCGTCATCCCGCTCATCGACCGGGTTCGCCCGCTCATCGACATGCGCGAGCAGGTCGTCTCGTTCCCGCCGCAGCCGGTCATCACCGAGGACAACCTCGTGGTCTCGATCGACACGGTCGTGTACTTCCAGGTGACGGATGCGCGCGCCGCGACCTACGAGATCGCGAACTACCTCGGCGCCGTAGAGCAACTCACCACGACGACACTGCGTAACGTCGTCGGCGGACTGAACCTCGAGGAGGCGCTGACCAGCCGCGACAACATCAACGGCCAGCTTCGTATCGTCCTCGACGAGGCGACCGGCAAGTGGGGCATCCGGGTCGGGCGCGTCGAGCTCAAGGCGATCGACCCGCCCCTGTCCATCCAGGACTCGATGGAGAAGCAGATGCGCGCCGAGCGCGACCGCCGCGCCGTCATCCTGACTGCAGAGGGTACGAAGCAGTCGGCCATCCTCACCGCGGAGGGGGCCCGCCAGGCTGCCATCCTCGAGGCGGAGGGCTATGCCAAGGCGGCCGTGCTGCGTGCCGAGGGCGAGGGGCAGGCCATCACGACGGTCTTCAAGGCGATTCACGACGGGGATCCTGACCCCGCGCTGCTCGCCTACCAGTACCTGCTCACGCTGCCCAAGATCGCCGAGGGCGAGGCGAGCAAGCTATGGATCGTGCCGTCGGAGTTCACCGAGGCGCTCAAGGGTATTGCCGGCGGTTTCACGGGCGCCAAGGATGCCACGAGGCCTTAGACCCGCCCGCAGTGGCGCCCGGGGATCCGAGGCGCCACCCTGGACCAGCAGCGGGTACTTTCCAACGCCTCCCCCGCGGGTCATCGCCCACCGCGGTCTCGCGCTCGAGGCGCCGGAGAATACTCTCCTCGCATTCGCGAAGGCCATCGCGGTCGGCGTTGTGCACCTGGAGACCGATGTCCACGCGAGCGCGGACGGTGTCGCGATCATCAGCCACGACGACGACCTCAGGAGAGTAGCTGATCGCTCGGTGCGCGTCGACCAGCTGACCGTGGCTGAACTCCACCGCATCGACCTCGGATTCGGGCAGAACTTCGCGACCCTCGCCGAAGTCCTTGACGCGTTTCCGGATGCGCGGTTCAACATCGACGTGAAGTCGGCAGGCGCGATCCAGCCGACGGTCGATGCCGTCCGCGCGCAGGGTGCCATCGGACGCGTGCTCGTCACCTCGTTCAGTGATGCACGCCGTAGGGCGGTGTCGCGGCAGTTGCCGGGCGTGTCGACCTCGGCAGCATCGAGGGCGAGCGCCAGACTGCTCGCTGCGTCGAAGCTCCGGTTCGGCCCGGAGGTCAGGAGGCTGCTCCGGCAGATCGACGCCGTGCAGCTCCCTGAGCGACGGAACGGGATTCGCATCGTCACTGGACCGTTCGTCCGCATGGTGCACTCTGCCGGAGCCGAGGTGCATGTCTGGACCGTCAACGATCCCGCCGACATGCTGCGCCTGCTCGAGCTAGGCGTGGATGGAATCATCACGGATCGGGCGGATCTCGCCATGCCGATCGTGCTCACGCGGGGACGAAACCGCAAGGATCCTGAGAACCGGCTGTGAAAGGAGTGCGGCGGAAAGGATTCGTTCAGCTTGGTGGTTTATAACTTGTGAAGGCAAACGAGCAGAAGGACCACACAATGGCGGATCGTAGTTTGCGCGGAATGAGACTCGGGGCACAGAGCCTGCAGAGTGAAGAGGGAGTCACCTTTTCCCCGCGGCGCAGGAGCACCTATCAACTCGACGACGGAACGACCTTCGAGGTCACGTTCGCTGCCGACGCTGAGATCCCGATCCTCTGGGAGTCGCCGAAGAGCGGCCGCGAGGGCCATCTGCTCGGTGACAACGGCAAGCCCGTTCCGCTGGACGTTGCCGAGGCGAAGATCCCGCGGACGCACTGGGACATGCTGCTCGAACGTCGCACCCGCGCCGAGCTGGAGGAGCTGCTCCAGGAGCGCCTGAACGTGCTGCGTGCCCGCCGCGGACAGCACAACAAGACCAGGATCGGCGCGTAGCTAGCGTCGTGCCCGCGTGACACCCCACACGGTGACGCGCAGAAGAGCCTCGACGACGATCCCGAGGTGCATCTTCGATCGTCCTACGGTCCTCTCGACGAAGGTGATCGGATGCTCCGCAACGGTTCTGCCGGTTCGCTCGAGCCTCCAGGCCAGTTCGATCTGGAAACAATAGCCCTGTGATGAGACGGCGCTCAGATCGACCGATCGCAGGGCATCCGCGCGGAACACGCGAAAACCGGCGGTCAGGTCGCTGATTCTGGAGCGCAGCATGACTCTGGCGTAGCGATTCCCGAGCCGCGAGATCGCCCGGCGCGGCCACGGCCAGTTCAGGACGGCGCCTCCAGGAACCCAGCGCGAGCCCAGGACGAGGTCCGCACCCGCCCCGGCCAGGGCGATCATCGCAGGCAGCTCGGCCGGGTCATGGGATCCATCCGCGTCGATCTCGACGATGTAGTCGTATCCGCGCTCGAGGCCGTGCGCGAATCCGGCGAGGTAGGCACGGCCGAGCCCCTCCTTGCGGGCCCGGTGGAGGACCGTGACCGAGGAGTCGTTCGCGGCGAGCCGATCGGCGAGATCCCCCGTCCCATCGGGACTCCCGTCGTCGACGATGAGCACGTCCGCCCCTGGGACCGACTGCCGAAGCCTGCCGATCAGGCCCGCGAGGCTCTCGGCCTCGTTGTAGGTCGGGACGATGACGAGGATCTCAGCCACGACGCCACGTCCGCCTGGATCCCGGGGCGAGAGCCATGGCGAGCAGGAGCGCCGTGAGTGCGAACCCGCCGACCGCCCATTCGACCCAGCGCCCGAGCACGGTCGCCAACGTCACGACGCGGCTGAGCGGGACGTTCTCGACCATCGAGCCGGGGGTGAAGGTGGCGAGCCGTGCGATCGTACTGCCATCCGGAGCGATGATCGCGCTGGTCCCGACGGTGGAGATGTTCACAACGCTGCGATTCGTCTCGATGGCACGCAGTCGCGCGATCGCGAGTTGCTGAACGCTCTCGTCGCTGTGGCCGAAGTCGGCGTTGTTCGTGGGCGCCAGGATGAGCTGGGCGCCGTCGTCCATCATCTGCGCCACGAGCGAGTCGTCGACGATGTCGAAGCAGATCGCCACGCCGGCCAGCACCCCGTTCAGGTCGAACACGTTGTCGCGCGTCCCGATCGAGTAGTCGCGGGGAACCATGTCGAACAGGCTCGGGGCGAAGGGATACCAGAACGAGCGGTCCGGCAGGTACTCGGCGAAGGGGACGGGGTGGATCTTGTCGTACTGGTCGACAACGCCCTTCCCGGCCTCCCAGAGCAGCAGGCTGTTGAAGGTGCGGCCCTGCGCGTCCTGGGTGATCGTGCCCGTGACGAGCGGCGCGTTCATCTCGCTCGACACGTAGTCGAGAGCCTGGGCGGCCTGCGGATACTCGAGGGGGTTCAGGTCCGAGGCGTTCTCCGGCCAGACGACCGCATCCACCTTCTCCCCGAGGAGCGGGATCGTGGCGGCCAGGTGGTCGTTCAGGGCCTGACCGGGGATCCGATGGGCGAACAGGCCGGAGTCGGAATTGCCCTGCACCGCGGCGATCCGGATGCTCCCGTTCGACACGACCGGCCAGGCCGGGATGGCGAGCACGGCGAACAGGCACGCGGTGGCCACCACTCCCCTCGTCCCGGCTGCGATCGTTCCCTCGCGGAACGCCTGCAGGAGAAGTGCGCTCAGCCAGGCGATCAGGAAGCTCAGCCCGGACACTCCGACCCAGGCGACGAGCGGAGCGAAGGGGCTCTCCGACTGCGAGAACGCGAGCCTGCCCCAGGAGAAGCCTCCGTACGGCCACACGCTCGTGATCGCCTCCCGCAGCAGCCACAGCCCGCCGAGGACGGCCGGAAGGAGTCCGAGGCGGCCGAAGGTGCCGGGCCAGAGCAACGGCACGTAGCGCCAGGCGAGCGTGACGAGCAGTCCGCCGAGCGCGAAGAAGATGCTCTGCAGTCCGGCGAGGGCGAGCCACGGCACCGGGCCGAGGTAGATCGTGAGCCAGAAGATGTGGGTCCCCCAGAACGCGAACCCTCCGACGAGCCCCACGAGCAGCGAACCGCGCCAGCTGCGGCCCGCGAGCGAGAAGAGCATGAGCCCGGTCCCGAGGAACACGAGCGGCCACCATCCGCGGTCCGGGAACGCGGCGGCGTTGATCGGCCCGGATAGCGCCGCCGCGAAGACGGCGACCCACAGCGGGGACGGCTGATCGACGGCCGGGCGCGGTGGACCGAGTCGGGAAGCGGGTTTCATCGACTCCAGCCTAGATTGCGATGGCGCCCCGCTCGGTCGGCGCGGCTCAGCCGACACTCGAATACGCGACGATCCCGCGCCGGATCGCATCGAGCGCCCTTCGCGCTGTCGGTCCGACCGGGGGGTCCGCGATCATCGACAGCTGGTCGAGGAGGTCGATCGTCTGCTTCGTCATCCTCACGAAGTCGCCTGCAGCGAGGTCGGCGTCGCGCAGAACCGCGTCCAGGTGCACCCCCTGCGCCCAGCGGTTCATCGCGAGCGAGAGCCCGGTAGAGAGGGGTTCGCTCCCCGGGAGGCGGTGTTCGCGCTCGAGGTCGTCGAGTGTGCTCCACAGAGCCGTCGTCTTCTCCAGCGCCGCCCGGAAGCCTCCGCGCGGCAGGTGCCGGTCCGACGGCTGCCCCTCATCGCGTCTCGGCTCGTAGACTATCGCGGCGGCCATCGCGGCGAGCCCTGCGGCGTCGAGCTCGTTCCAGGCACCCGTCCTCAGGCACTCCGCGACCAGCAGGTCCCGCTCCCCGTAGATCCTGCGCAGCATCCTGCCGGCCGGCGCCACGGTGAGTTCTCCGTCATCGGGGACCAGGTAGCCGAGCACGAGCAGGACATCCGTCACGCGGTCGAACACCTTCGAGATCGCGCCGGTCCTGCCACTGATCTGCATTCGCACCTCGTCGGTCTGGCGCTTCAGTTTCCACCAGCGCTCGGCCCAGCGGGAGTGCGCCTCGCGGTCGTTGCAGGAGTGGCAGGGATGCTGGCGCAGGCGCTTGCGCAGTGCGGTCAGCTGATGCGGCCGCCGGTCGCGCTCGGCACGGCTGGAGGATTCTGCGCGGCTGGCGCCCTTGCGTTCGAGGTCGCTCAGCTCGCGGCGGATGCCCGCGTACTCCCGGAAGTCGCCCAGGTGGCAGGTCATGGCCTTCTCGTAGCCGGCAAGCGCTTCTTCCTGGCCGCGCACCTTCCGTGCGAGGTCGACGACTCCGCGGTCGGCCTGGAACTGCGCGAACGACGACTCGAGGATCTCGCGGGTGCGATCCCGGCCGAACTGGGCGACCAGGTTCACGGCCATGTTGTAGCTCGGGCTGAAGCTCGAGTTGAGCGGGTAGGTGCGGCGGGACGCGAGCGAGGCGACAGCCTGCGGGTCAAGGCCCTCCTGCCACTGGATCACGGAGTGGCCCTCGACGTCGATCCCGCGCCGGCCCGCGCGACCGGTGAGCTGGGTGTACTCGCCCGGCGTGATCGGGACGCGTGCTTCGCCATTGAACTTCTCGAGCTTCTCGAGGACGACGGTCCTGGCCGGCATGTTGATCCCGAGCGCGAGCGTCTCGGTAGCGAATACGGCTTTGAGCAGTTTTCGGCGGAACAGCTCCTCGACGATCTCCTTGAAGGCGGGAAGCATTCCGGCGTGGTGGGCGGCGATCCCCCGTTCCAGCCCCTCGAGCCACTCCCAGTAGCCGAGAACGGCGAGATCCTCGTCGAGGATCGTGCGGCAGCGCTCTTCGACGAAGGCACGGATCTCGTCGCGTTCCGACGCCGTCGTGAGGCGCGCACCGGAGCGCAGCACCTGGTCAACCGCGGCATCGCAGCCCACCCGGCTGAAGATGAAGAAGATCGCCGGCAGCAGGTTGCGATCGCCGAGCAGGCGGATCACCGCCGCCCGGTCCATCCTGAGCTCCTGGTGGCGACCGCCGCGCGAGTGGTAGCGGCCGACATCCTTCATCTGGCGGGCGCTGAGAGTCCTGCCTCCGTAGCGCGCCATCTGCACGAGCTCCGGATTCACCCGGTTGGTGGCGGCCTGACCGGAGGTGTCGAACAGATCGATGAGCTTCGTGCGCATGAGGATGTGCTGGTCGAGCGGAACCGGGCGCTCCTCCGAGACGATCACGGTGGTGTCCCCGCGCACGGTCTGCAACCAGTCCCCGAACTCCTCAGCGTTGGACACCGTCGCGCTCAGGGAGACGAGCCGAACGGATTGCGGGAGGTGGATGATGACCTCCTCCCAGACGGCGCCGCGGAACCGGTCGGCGAGGTAGTGCACCTCGTCCATGATCACGAAGCCGAGGCCGGGGAGCAGGTCGGAGTCCGCGTAGAGCATGTTCCGCAGCACCTCGGTCGTCATCACGACGATGCGGGCCTGGGAATTGATGTTCGTGTCGCCGGTCAGGAGCCCGACCTCCTCTGCGCCGTACTGGGCAACGAACTCCTGGTACTTCTGGTTGCTGAGCGCCTTCATGGGCGCGGTGTAGAACACCTTCGTGAGCGGCGCCTGCATCGCCAGGTACACCGCGAACTCGGCCACGACCGTCTTGCCTGCCCCAGTCGGGGCCGCAACGAGAACGCTCTTGTCGTCCTCGAGGGCTGCGCAGGCGCTCAACTGGAAGGGGTCGAGGTCGAAGGGCAGGCCGCCGCGGAACGCCTCGAGCCTCGGCTGGCCCTGCTGCACCCGGGATCGCGCGTAGCGCTCGGCCGGAGAGAGCTCGCCCGCGGTGGCCCCCGCTGTCATGCGATGCTGGGCGTGCCGAGCTCGGTCTCGAGGCGACGGGCCTTCTTCGCGGCGATCGCGTCGTGCCAGAACGAGACTCCGACGGCGAGGAAGTACAGGATGATCATCGGGATGGCCAGCAGGAACATCGAGAACGGGTCGGCCGCCGGTGTCGCGATCGCGGTGAAGAGCGTGATCGCGAGGATGGCGACACGCCACGACTTGAGGATCCCCTTGGCCGTGACGATTCCGAGGAAGTTCAATAGCACGAGGAAGACGGGCAGCACGAACGCGACCCCGACCGCGAGAACGAGCTTGAGCACGAAGTTCAGGTAGTCCTTCGCGTCCATGATGGATGCCGAGTCCGTCGGGGCGAAGCTGCTGAGCAGCACGACGATATGCGGCAGGACGAGCCATCCTGCGACGCATCCGGCGAGGAACAGCGGAACCGCGGTGAAGAAGAAGCCGAAGGTGTAGCGCTTCTCCTTCCCGGTCAGGCCGGGAACCAGGAACGCGAAGAGCTGGTACAGCCAGATCGGGCTGGACAGGAAGATCCCGACATAGATCGCGATCTGCATCTTGAGGTCGAACGACGATGTGACGGCCGAGAAGTTCAGTGTCGCATTGCGCGACTTCGCGACGAGGGAGATCGGATCGGCGAGCATGCTCAGGATCCCGTCCGACAGGATGAATCCCCCGACCGCGCCGAGCACGATGCCGATGGCAGACCGGAACAGCCTCTTGCGGAGTTCGACGAGGTGCTGCCCTAGCGACATCCGGCGTTCGCGGTTCGCGCCTCGATTCTCACGGGCGACCATGGCAGTTAGGGCTTTGGCGTCGTCTGCGAGCCGTCGCTGTGCGCGGCGCCCTTGTCGTCGTCATCGGAGGACTTGATCTCGTTCTTGAAGATCTTCATCGACTGACCGACGCTCTTGGCGAGCGCGGGAAGCTTCGTCGCGCCGAACAGAAGAACGACGACGACCAGGATGATGAGGGCGTGCCAGCCAGTGAAGCCTTGGAACATGAGGTCACGTCTTTCGAATCGAATCGGCGAATGCGATCAGTTTAGCCGGGTCGGCTCGGACAATGTTACGCCGACGCCTCGTAGCGGTCCGCGGCCGCGGAGGCCCACTGGGCAACGACCGCACGCGCCTCGGGCGGGCCGACGACCGTGACGACCCCCGGCATCCCATTCACGAGCCTCTTCAGCCCGTGGTAATGGGAGACCCGGATCGTCGTGTGCACAAGCCCGTCGATGGTCTTCCTCGCGGTGCCGGCGGGAATGTAGTCCTCGATGAGCGCGATGGCGGAGGGCGCGACCGCGATCGTCACCGAAACGTCTTCGGGGGATCCCTCGAACAGCACGTCGGGCAGCACGACATCCTGAGGGCGATGGCTGATGGCTACCGTCGTGACGATGGGGTTGCTGATCCGGTCGAGCCGGAACGTCCGCACGGCCTTGCGCAGGTGGCACCAGCCGCGCAGGTACCAGTCCGCGTCGAGCGACTCGACGCGCAAGGGGTCGACCTTGCGGTGCTCGTGCTCCCCTCGCGAGTTGAGGTAGTCGAGTTCGAGCTGACGCCCGGAGGCGACGGCCTCGCGGATGACGGCGAGAGTCCCATCCGTCTCGCTCGCCTCCACCGCCACCTGGCTCGGAAGAGCGGAGGCGCCGCGCGCGAGCTTGGCCATGAGGGTCGCGATCGCGCTGCGGTCGGCATTCTCCGGCAGGGCAGACAGGTACTGCAGCCCGGCGATGAGCGCGGCGGCCTCGCGGCCGGAGAATCGCGGAGAGTCGTCGATCGCCACGAGGTTCGTGAGCACGATCTGGTCGTTGTCCTCGAAGTCGTCCCAGGCGATGTCGAACAGGTCGTCCGGCTGGTAGGTGCTCGTCTCGCCGGGGATGCCCGAGACGGCGATCAGCCGCACGGCGTCGCGGATCTGCTCCTCGGAGACGTCGAAGTGCTCGGCGACCGCCTGCACCGATACGCGGTCGCGATCCATGAGGTACGGGACGAGCGACAGCAGGAAGGTCAGCTTGTCCCTCGCCTGCAGCGGGGTGGTCCGCTCAGCCATGCTGTTCCCCTTCCCCGAGCCCGCCGGCGGAGCCGGAGTGGGCTGCCGCAGTGGTGAGCAGTCGATCCCGTACGGCTGAGCGCAGTTCCGGCGGTGACAGGACGAGCACCTCAGGGCCGTAGCCGGACAGCTCATCCGCGAAGATGTTCACGTCGGCGAAGTGCAGGAGGAGTGCCCCCGAGGTGCTGCGCTCCGCACCGCGCCGTTTCTGGAGGCGTGTTGCTGCGTCGGAATCCGGCTCGACCTGCACTTCCGCGACGTGACGGTTCCAGACCTCCTCGAGCTCGCCGAGCCCGCGCTCCGCCTCGTCGGCCTCGGGAGGATCGACGACGGTTCCTGTCGTCGTCACCTGGCTGACGATGCGCCGGAGCAGGAACGTCTTGCGCTCGCCGGTATCCGGCTCGATCGCGGAGAGGTGCCAGCGGCCCTGGAACTGGAGGAGCGCGAGCGGTGCTACGGTGCGCACGGTCGCGCTGGACTCCCCCGGCTTCAGATAGCTGAATCGAACGACCTGGCGCTTCTCGAGGGCGGTGCTGAGCGGCTCGAACGCGGCATCCCGTACCCGCACTCGCGGCGCATAGCCGAGAACCGGCTCTCCCGTATCGATTCCGAGGGACTTGAGCTTGAGGATGGCGCGGCGCGACTCCCCGGACAGCGATCCCTCCCGCCACACCATCGACGCAAGGCCGAGGAGAGCAGTCTCCTCCGCGGAGAACCTCACATCGCGGGGCAATTCGTAGGCACCACGGGGAATCCGGTAGCGCAGGTTCTGGTTGTTTCCGGCCTGCCCTGGCGACTCGATCGTCTCGAGCGGCACCCCCAACTCGCGGATGTCATCCTTGTCGCGCTCGAACTGGCGCTCCAGGTTCGCATTATCGCCGTGCGCAACGAACCGCTGGCGATAACCCTGGACGGTGGAGAGGATCTCGTTCTTGGTCAGGCCGTTCTCCGTCGCGAGCAGGGCGAGCACGAGGCTGAACAGCCGCTCCTCGACGGGGATCCTGGTTGAGGCATTCGACACGAGAGAATCCTTGGATTGTGGATTGTGGACACACTCGGCCTGTGTGTTGGAAAGCTCAGTGCTCTGGGCTGAGCTGGGGTCAGTTGGCAAGCCCCAGAATATCAACGACGTAGATCAAGGTCGACCCAGGCGGAACACCGGTGCTCCCGGTGTCGCCGAACCCCTGTGCCGGTGGAACGACGAGAAGCACCTGAGAGCCGACCCGCTGCCCGACGAGACCGTCGACGAATCCGGCGGTCACCGTGTCGGACTTCTTCAGCTGAATGATCGACGCCTGGTTCTTCGTCCAGGTCGAGTCGAACACGCTGCTGTCCGCCCACACGAGTGCTGTGTACTTGACGACCAGGTGATCGTCGGCGGCGACCTTCTTCCCGTCGCTCTGCTGCAGCACTGCGACCTCGAGCTTCTTCGGCGGATCCTCCTTCGGCACCGTGATGCCGGGCGCTCCGTTCGGTGCGGTGACCACGGCGGGGAGTCCCGCCTGCGGGATCTGGGCGGCTCCGCTTGCCTTCGCCGGGAATGCCCTCACGATGTCGATGACGTAGACGAACGCATCGTCGGCGCCGATCCCGCTGGCGGGATCCGCCTGCCCCGCGTGCGTGTCCTTCGCCGAACCGACGATCGCAACGCGCGAGCCGACGGTCGCGCACTGCAGACCGACGCTCACGGCGGCGAAGTCGGACTTGCCGATGGTGATCATGCTCCCCAGGCCGGTGTAGTCGCTCTGCTGCAGGATGTCCCCGGTGGCGCCGTTCAGGATGGTGAACTTCAGAACCGCGGTCTGGCCCTCCTGGAGCGGTGCGCCCTTCCCGGGAAGCAACTCGCTGCGCTCGGTCTTCTTCGTGACGACCGGTGTGGGGAAGTCGACGGTCGGTTTCGTGTCGAACTTACCCGTCGCCGTCACGACCGCAGAAGCATCGCCTGCCGACACCGGGGAATCGCAGCCGCCGGCGAACGGTCCACCCGCACAGGAGGTCAGGCTTGCGACGAGCGTCGCGGTCAAGAGCAGCGCTGGGAGTGTGCGCACGGGTCCTCGTTTCGTGTCCAGAAGGCTTCCACAATTCTAGGCCGACGGATCAGGCGCCTCTTCCGCACCGGCGTGCCTGGCCGCAGACTCCGCCTGCCGCGCCGCCTTGCGCAGTCGCTTGTCGCTCGACTGCCGCTGGCCGAGCGCGCCGGGAGTCCACAGTTCGACATCCTCATCCGAGTAATCCGGCTTCGCCTTGCGCTTCAGTTGCGGAAGAACCGTGCCAGGGGCGAGCCGACGGGCGGTCAGCAGGAATCCGGTGTGGGCGACCATGCGATGATCCGGCCTCACCGCGAGCCCCTCGACGTGCCAGCCGCGGATCATGGTCTCCGACGATTCGGGGTCGGTGAAGCAGGCGGTCGCCCGCACCGCCTCGGCGACCCTGGAGAGCTGGGTCACCGTTGCGACATAGCAGACCAGAACGCCGCCGGGCGTGAGCGCCTCAGCGGAGGCGTCGAGGCATTCCCAGGGCGCGAGCATGTCGAGGACGATACGGTCGACGCTGCCCGCGGCGAGGGATACCGGCAGTTCGGTCGCGAGATCGCCGATCCTGATCTCCCAGTTCGGCGGCTCCGCGCCGAGGAACGCCGAAACATTGCCTTTCGCGACGCGGGCGAACTCCTCCCGGCGCTCGAACGACACGAGTCTTCCGGTCGGCCCGATCGCTCGCAGGAGTGAGAGCGAGAGTGCACCGGAGCCGACCCCTGCCTCGACGACCGTCGCGCCGGGGAAGATGTCGCCGACGAGCAGGATCTGGGCGGCATCCTTCGGGTACACGATCGCCGCGCCGCGCGGCATCGACATCGTGAAGTCGGTGAGGAGCGGGCGGAGCGCGAGATACTCGTCTCCGACGCTGCTGGTCAGAACGGAGCCATCCGGAAGCCCGATGATCGTGTCGTGAGGGATCAGCCCGCGATGGGTGTGGAAGACCTGCCCGGCTTCGAGGGTTATGGTGTTCAGCCGGCCCTTCGGGCCGGTCAGCTGCACCCGGTCGCCCGCGCGGAACGGCCCGCTCTGGCGGCGCATCGCGCCGGTCACCTGGCCACCTCCACGGGGCTGTGGTTCTCTGAGAACACGCTCGCGAGATCCGCGACGGTCTTCCCCGCGAGGGTCGGCCACAAGGTGTAGGCGGGACTCTCCTGCAGCGGGATGTGCGCAGGCACGCCGATCACGACGGCACCGGATGCCGTGGCAGAGGCCAGGCCGGGGACAGAGTCTTCGATCGCAAGGCAGTCCCCCGGCTCGACTCCGAGGATCCTGGCTGCGCGCAGATAGGGCTCGGGGTGCGGTTTGGCATGGCTGACGTCTCCCCCGGTGACGATCGTGGCGAAGGCGGGGAAGTCGAAGCTGTCGGCGATGTACCGGGCCAGGGGGCGCATCGACATCGTCACCAGGGCCGCGGGGATGCCGTCATCGTGCAGGGCGACGAGCAGCTCCTGCGCGCCAGGCTGCCATGGGATCGCCACGCGAGTCTGCTCGAGCACGCGCTCGGTCAGGTGCTCGATGATCTCGTCCTCGCTGAGCTCGACTCCCCTGCCCCGGAGGATGGCGGCAGAGTGCCGCAGTCCCGCGCCGACGAGGGTGAGCCCGTCCTCGGCCGTCCAGGAGCCGCCGTAGGAGACGACGAGTTCCTGCTCTGCCGACATCCAGTACGGCTCGGTGTCGACGAGAGTGCCGTCCATGTCCCAGAGGACGGCGGCAGGAGGGTCGGCGGCACGGCGGTCGGCGGCACGGCGGAGGGAGGTCACTCACCCGAGTCTAGGGCTGTGAGCTCGGCGCGTGCCGTCACAGGCTGCGGGTTCTATCCTTGATGGTAAGGATGACGACGCAGCATGGGGCGCGTCGCAGAAGGTGGAGTGTGGCACAGCGACCGAGCATTCTGGACGGACGGCTTCTCGTCGTCGCGTTCGAGGGCTGGAACGACGCTGGTGAGGCGGCGAGCGGTGCCGTTCGCACGCTCAAGGACCTCCTGGCGGTCTCGGAGATCGTCGAGGTCGACGCAGAGCGCTACTTCGACTATCAGTTCAATCGTCCGGTGGCCACAACAGGAGAAGACGGCAACCGCATCCTGGTCTGGCCGAGTGTGACGATGTACGGGCCGAAGCCGGCCCGCGGCAGGAAGCCGAAGGGTTTGGCGGATGACGCACAGCTCTCGGTGAGCGGCGACAACTCGTCGAACATCTACCTGCTGCTGGGCACGGAACCTGCGCGCAGCTGGAAGAGCTTCACGGCGGAGATCATGGAGGCGGTCCGCGAGAACAAGATCACCGGGATCGTGATGCTGGGCGCCATGCTCGCCGACGTTCCGCACACGCGGCCGATCTCGATCTTCGTCACCAGCGAGAACGCCGGGGTCCGCGAGGAGCTCGGGGTGGAGCGGAGCAGCTACGAGGGTCCGGTCGGCATCCTCTCGGTGATCGGGGCCGCCGCTGAAGCCGTGGGGATCCCCACCCTGTCGATCTGGGCATCCGTTCCGCACTACGTGCACAACGCGCCATCGCCCAAGGCGACGCTCGCGATCATCGACCGTCTCGAGGAGATCATCGACGTCGTCATCCCGCGCGGTGACCTCGTCGACGAGTCGGCGGCCTGGGAGAGCGGGATCAATGCTCTTGCCGGTGAGGACGACGACATGGCCTCCTACATCGAGCAGCTCGAGCAGGCCAGGGACACGGTCGACTCTCCCGAGGCGAGCGGCGAGGCGATCGCTCAGGAGTTCGAGCGCTACCTGCGCAAGCGCGACGGCAAGGCGGACGGCCGCGACCGGTCGTAGGCCGCGGCCCCGTCAGAGGCGGATGCCGAGCAGGGCGTCGATCGCCGCGATCGCGACCGTGCTCGGGGCGCGGCCCGCGGCGATCTCGGCGTCGATGAGAGAGATCGCGCCGGGAGTGTCGAGATCGTCGGCCAGCCTCGTCCGCAGGAGCTCGAGCAGACGGGTGTCCTCGCCCGCGGCGGCCTCCGCCCATCCCTTCCAGCGGGACAGCCGCTCCCCCGCCTGAGCGAGGTGCGCATCCGTCCACTCCCAGTCCGAGCGATAGCGCTGGGAGAGCAGGGCGAGACGGATCGCGCGGGGATCGCTGCCGGCGGCAACGAGTTTCGACACCAGGACGAGATTGCCGAGCGATTTGCTCATCTTCTCCCCCTGGTAGGCGACCATTCCGGCGTGGGAATATGCGTGAGACCAGTCGATTCCGGTCAGGGCAGCGGAGTGGGCCGCGCTGAGTTCGTGGTGCGGGAAGGCCAGGTCAGAGCCCCCGCCGTTGAGCGTGATGGGCGAGCGGAGATGGTGCAGGCCGATCACCGAGCACTCGATGTGCCAGCCGGGCCGACCGGCGCCGATGACGGAATCCCAGGAGGGCTCGCCGTCCCGGGCAGCACGCCAGAGCAGCGGGTCGAGGGGATCCCGTTTCCCCGGGCGGTCAGGGTCTCCCCCGCGCTCGGCGAAGAGCGCGAGCATGGCGGGACGGCCAAGACCGCTCTCCTGGCCGAGATGCCACGGCGACAGCTCCTCGGCGGCGGCCAGGTCGAAGTAGAGGTCGGGGGCGGCATCCGGACTGTCGATCCAGTAGGCGACGCCGTCGCCCAGAAGCCTCGCGACCGCTGCGGCGATCTCGTCGACCGATTCGACGACGCCGACGTAGTGCTCCGGAGGGATGATGCGAAGCGCCTGCATGTCGCCGCGGAACAGCTCGATCTGGGACTCCGCGAGCTCACGCCAGTCGACGCCGGTGCGCGTCGCGCGCTCCAGGAGCGGGTCGTCGACATCCGTAACGTTCTGCACGTAGTCGACAGGGAATCCTGCGTCGCGCAGCAGCCGGTTGACGGTGTCGTAGGCGAGGTAGGTCGCGGCGTGCCCGAGGTGGGTCGCGTCGTACGGCGTGATGCCGCACACGTAGAGCGACGCGACTTCATCCACCTTGAGAGGTTTGATCGTTCCGCTCGGGGTGTCGAAGACGCGCGGAAGCTCGCCGCGACCCGGCAGGCGCGGAAGCTCGGGAGCAGCCCACGACCTCACGGGAGCAGGACGCCGGTGGAGAGCAGGACGATGATCGCGCCGCCGAGCAGGATGCGGTAGATCACGAACGGCAGGAACGAGCGCTTCGAGATGTAGCTCATGAAGAACGCGATGACGGCGAAGCCGACGACGAACGCGACGAGCGTCGCGGCCGCGGTCTCCCATCCGTCGAACACCTCGGGGACGCATCCGGTCGCGGCCCCCAGGCAGGGTTCCTTGACGGTCTTGTACAGCTGGAACAGCCCGCTGCCGAACACGGCGGGGATGGCAAGCAGAAAGGAGTAGCGCGCGGCGGCCCTGCGCTCGTAGCCCATGAAGAGGCCGGCCGTGATCGTGCCGCCGGATCGCGAGACGCCGGGAATGAGCGCGGCCGCCTGAGCGAGGCCGTACACGAGCGCGTGCGGCCAGTTGAGCTGCTTGAGCCTGAGCTCCTTCTTGCCGACCCAGTCCGCCACGCCGAGCAGGATGCCGAAGCCGATGAGCGTGAACGCGACGATCCACAGGGAGCGCAGGCTCGTCTCGATCTGGGTCTGGAACGCGATACCGAGCACGACGATCGGAACGCTGCCCAGGATGATGAACCAGCCCATGCGGGCATCCGGGTCGCTGTGCGGGACCTTGCCGAACAGCGAGCGGAACCAGCGGCCGATGATGCGCGTGATGTCGTTCCAGAAGTACACGACGACGGCGGTCTCCGTGCCGAGCTGGGTGATCGCGGTGAACGCGGCGCCGGGGTCCGTTCCGCTGCCGAGGAACTCGCCGACGATGCGGAGATGGGCGCTCGATGAGATGGGAAGGAACTCGGTGAGGCCTTGCACCAGCCCGAGAATGAGCGCCTCGATCAGGCCCACGGGACCAACTTTCCGCTAGTAGTTCAGCAGCAGGTCGGTGAGGACCTGCCTGCCAAAGACTAATGCGTCGAGCGGCACGCGCTCGTCAACGCCATGGAACATGGCGGGAAAATCGAGATCTGCCGGCAGTTTGAGCGGGGCGAATCCGTAGCCGGTGATACCGAGTTTGCTGAGCGCTTTGTTGTCGGTGCCTCCGGAGAGCAGGTATGGGAGAACGGGCGCGCCGGGGTCGTGCACGTTCAGTGTCGCGGTGATCGCGTCGATGAGCGGTCCGTCGAACGTTGTCTCGAGGCCGACGTCGCGGTGCAGGACGACGATCTCGATGTCGGGGCCGACCAGGTCGGCGATCTCGGCGAGCACGGCATCCTCGTCGCCGGGAAGGGTTCGGATGTCGATGAGGGCTTCTGCGGTGTCCGGGATGACGTTGTGCTTGTAGCCGGCGCTGAGCAGGGTCGGGTTGCTCGTTGTGCGCAGCGTCGCCTGGATGAAGCCTGCTGCCGTCCCGGTTGCGATGGCCAGTTCGTCCGGACCGACCTTCTGCGGATCGTGGCCGAGGATGCGGGCGACCTCGCCGAGCAGCTGTGTCGTGGTGTTCGTGAGCTTGATCGGCCACTCCCGGCGGCCGATCTTCGCGACCGCCTCCGCGAGCTTCGTGACGGCGTTGTCGTGGATGTACCGCGAGCCGTGCGCTGCCTGGCCGCGGGCGATGAGCTTGATCCAGACGAGGGTCTTCTCTCCGGTCTGGACGAGGTACGCGCGCCGGCCGTCGAGGGTTATCGAGTAGCCGCCGACCTCGCTGATCGCCTCCGTCGCCCCCGCGAACAGTTCAGGGTGCGTGTCGACGAGGTACTGGGAGCCGTGCACTCCCCCGGCCTCCTCGTCAGCGAAGAAGGCGATCACGAGGTCGCGTGCCGGCTGCTTGCCCGCTCCGAGGATGTCCTGCAGTGCGGTGAGGATCATGGCGTCCATGTTCTTCATGTCGACGGCGCCGCGGCCCCACAGCATGCCGTCCTTGATCACGCCGGCGAACGGGTCGACCGACCAGTTGTCCGGCTGGGCCGGGACGACATCCGTGTGGCCGTGCACGACCAGCGCTTCTCGGCTCGAGCTCTTGTCTCCGGTCGAGCTTGTCGAGACCGCCCCCGCATAGTGCCCCTCCACCCGTGCGACAACGCTCACCCGCCCCTTCTCGCTCTCGAACATCTGCGGGTCGAGGCCGAGCTTGGCGAGTTCCGCGGCGAGGTATTCCGCGGCGTCCGTCTCGCCGTTCGATTTGCCCTCACCGTAATTCGTGGTGTCGAAGCGGATCAGGTCGCGGGCGACCCGGACTGTTGTGTCGAGTGCGGCATCGTCGGCGTCAGTGCCCGGTTCATCGATCATGCCTCAACGCTACCCGTTTGCTTCCCGAGTGGACTTTGCGGCCAGTCGTGGCATGCTATTCTCGTGAGTCGGTGCAAGCCGAAAACATCCTGTCCGGATGGCGGAAATGGTAGACGCGCTAGCTTGAGGTGCTAGTGCCCGTATAGGGCGTGGGGGTTCAAGTCCCCCTTCGGACACTCTGGCTGCTTCGGGGAATTCACCCAATCTATTCAGGGAATTCCGCGAAGGTCGTGTTTTGCAGGCTTGATAGCCGGCGACGCACGTTTTTGCGTCCGATTCTTCAGCGAGTTGCTATACGCGTGCGTGGTCACAAGGATCGCGAATGCTCGCGTCAACGAAAAACGGCGCACCTGAGTGCTTTCAGGCGCGCCAGTAGTTCGAGGTAATTCGAGAGGTGAGAGTATTGCCGGCTGAGGGTCGCTAGCCGCGGTCGGGTGTGAAAACTTCTTCTATTCTGGGTTCGGGTTCCCAGAACGTTCACGCCAAGTCCGCATTTTTCGAGGTG
>DATCXP010000009.1:0-6055 GCA_036565765.1 Terrimesophilobacter sp. | reverse complement strand
GGGGGGGGGGGGGGGGGGGGGGGGAGCCACTGGCTCGCGGTCGAGCGCAGCTGCTCGTTTCCATTCGGGTGCTGGCGCGCCTGCAGGAACGCGGCGATCAGGAGGATGAGGAACGCGGCGGCGAGCCAGCCGTCGCGCTCGAGGCTCTCGACGGGGAGGAAGGTCGCCCTCCCGACGCCGATCACCCCGACGCCGATCGCACCGGCAACCGCACAGGCGTCCGCATTCCACTGCCACTTCGGCCTGCCGATGATCGCACTTCCGCCGAGCAGCAGGAGGGCGGAGATGAGGAACAGGGTGACGGCGTCGCTCAGCGGGCCGGTCGCGGCGTTCACTCCGAGTGGGAGAATCGCCACGAGCAGGCCGGCGAGGATCACGAGCGGCGCGACGCGGCTCTCCCGCGGTGGGGTCGCACGATCTCCCGCCCTGCCGATCAGGGAGGCGATGACGAGGAGCGCGAGCGAGAGCGGCAGAACGTACGGCCATAGGTCCGTGACGTGATCTCCGCTCAGCCGCCACCACAGCCCGACCGTCGCGAGGACGAGGGCGAGCCATCCGAGGTGTCGGCGGGGGGAGGCGGACGAGAACAGCCCGTCGGTGTCGATCGCGAGGAGCAGAGCCGTCACGGCGGCGATGAGCAGAACGAGCCAGGCGAGTCCGTCATCGGCGATCATCGCCGAGAACAGGGCGGGGATCGCGACGATCGCGACGCTCAGTTCGCGCGCCCAGCGCGGCGTCGTCGACGGGCGCAGGGTCGTGATCGTGAGGGCTCCGGCGGCGGCGAGGAGCGAAGCGGTGATGGGGGCGACGGTACCGACGAAACCCGGAAGCCCCAGCACGCGCACGAACGCCGTGACGAGGAGGTAGAGAGCCGGGCCGACGGCGATCGATGCGGCGATCCGCTCCGGGCGCAGGGCCCGGTTCGACGGCAGCGCGACCCACAGGGCGAGCGCCGCGAGCAGGAGTGCCGCCACGATCAGACTTGTCGCGAACTCCGGGAGCAGCAGAGAGCCGAGGAGCGGTGAGGGCAGCTCCGGGATGAGCGTGGTCGACCCCACGAGGGAGAGCCCGGCTGCCACCCCGGCGATCCAGAAGACCGTGCGGCGGTCGGTGTCGCTCAGGAGCCGGTTCCGCAGTGCGGACAGCAGCAGGATCGAGACGGAGACGAGGCCGGTGAGCACGACCCGGTCGGCGAACTCGAGCTGCGGCGGCGTGTTCGCACCGATGGCCGCCTGAGCGGCGACGGGGCTCACCGAGAGCACTGTGAGAGCGGTCGCGGCACCGAGCAGGGTGGTTCTGACAGTGGGGTTCACCACAAGCCCCCGGGAGGCGATCAGAATGCCGAGGACGACGAGCGTGCCGATCCACCAGGTCGAGGTGGTTGCCCAGCCGAGCAGGTAGCCGAGGAGCCCGGAGACGGCGAGCGTGGTCACGAGGACGGTGCGGTAGTTCCGCAGCCTGCCGTGCAGGGCGAACAGGGCTGCGAGGCATGCGACGGCCACGAAGAGCCAGGCGCCGAACTCGAGCCACTGCGTGCGCAGATTGGGAACGGCCACGACGACCACGAGTGCCGCCCACCACAGCAGGATCGGGCCGCGCGTGCGCAGCAGTCCGCCAACGGTCCAGGCGAGCGCCGCGAGGGCGCCGACGAGCACAAGGGCGAGCAGAGACCAGCCGCCGCCCGCACTCGACGGCGGAGTGGCATCCGTAGGTGCGAGATCCCAGGTGCGCATGAGTCCGCTCGCAGCCGAGCTCGCGGCCCACCACCCCGCGCCGAGCAGCGGGGGAAGAACGGCGATCGATGCGGCGATCGTGGCGGCGGATGCGGCGACCATGCCGCCAGTGCGAGGGATTCCGCCGGGGGTGCGCCGGGCCAGCAGCTCCAGACCGAGCGCGGCGACGACGGCGGCAGTGACCGGGGCGACGAGCGAGAAGTTCGGGTCGTCCATGCGGAACGCGGATGCGGCGACGGCGCTCGCCGCTGCGAGTCCGGCGAAGCCGCTCATGAGGTAGGTGAACGCTCGGTCGAGGGCGGTGTCCGACCAGAGCAGAATGCCGACGTGGGCGGCGGCGACGACTGCGACGGCGACCACGCCGATCGTGGGGGCCCAGTCGGAATCGGGGTAGATCCACAGTGAGGTGAACAGGCCTCCGACGAGTGCCAGGACGGTTGTGCCGAGCACGATCGAGCGCTCGATGATGGCGGCCCGGTCCGGACGGACGGCGAGCCGGTGGATCAGTCCGGCAGCGGCGATGGAGGCGAATACCAGGAAGGATTGGGTCCCTCCGGAGACCTGCTGGGTGAGGCCGGCGACGAGAACTCCGACACCCGGGGCGAACGTCGCAAAACCGACGATGTTGGGGATGCGCAGGGCGGACATCCTGTGCCACACGATGAACGCAAGGGCAGCGACGATCAGCGTCGTGCCCCAATAGACGGTGCCGTCGGCGCTCGCCGCCTCGAACAGGTTGTTGGCTCTGACCGCGTAGGCATCGAGGTAGATCAGGACGACCCCGAACGCGGAGATGCCTTCCGCGGTCGCCGTGAGCCGGCGACGGCGCAGCATGGTCGCGACCACGAACGCCGCAACGGTGATGGCACCGATGATGACGCTGCGCCACACGATCCCGAAGTTGATGAATGCGTACACGAGGAAGAAGATCGCTGCGACCGACAGCAGCGACACGCCAACGATGAGCAGCGTGACCTGCACGCTCGACCGGCGCTGCCTCACTTCGGCCGGAACCGCCGGAATCCCGTTGTCTCCGGTCGAGCCTGGGCCCCCCTGAGGCTCTCGAAGGGTCGAGATCCCGCTGTCTCGGATCGAGCTTGGGCCCCCCTGAGGCTCCCGAAGGGTCGAGATCTCCGGGACCCCGGGAGCTGCAACCGCCGCGGGCATCGCCGCCGCACCCCGCGCCGCCTCCTGCCCCGCCGCCCACCGGAGGTTCGCGGCCTCCTCGGTCTCGTACCGCATCCGCCCGATGATTGCGAGGCGCCTGTCGAGTGCTGCCGCGGTAGCGAGCGACGCGTCATAGAGCTCAGCAGCGGCCGGGTGTCTGAGGTCGAGTCTGCAGGCCGAGCAGACTGTGCTCCTCAGCACCGCGAAGCAGGCAGGGCAGTTCGTCGTGCTGAGCAGGTCCTGCGGATTGCGGGGGAAGGCGACGCGTCCGGCGTAGGAGCTGTAGTCGATCTCACTGTCGGTCATCGGATCTCCCCCTGAGTCGCTGTCGCTTACACGTTATCGGTCCGGCCCCGCCCAGCGGCATCACGACGACGTGTGGATATCGCGCGAGTAGAGTGTGCGCCATGATCACGCGGCTCGCACCGGACGAGGTGTTCGTGTTCGGATCGAACGCGGATGGCTCCCATGGCGGCGGCGCCGCGCGCACGGCCTACGAGAAGTTCGGCGCGGTCTGGGGGCAGGGCCATGGACTTCAGGGACAGTCGTACGCGATCGACACGATGAGCGGGCTGAGCGTCATCGAGTCCGAGGTCGCCCGGTTCCTCACGTTCGCTCGCGAGCATCCGGAGCTCCGATTCCTGGTGACCGCGATCGGATGCGGAATCGCCGGGTACACGCCGCAGCAGATCGCCCCGATGTTCCGGAATTCCCCGGAGAACGTCGTGCTGCCGCAGCGCTTCAGCGCGCTGACCTAGCGCGTCACCTGTCGCGTAGCCGGGGCAGGATCCGGCTGCCTAGTGATCGTGCCGGTGGTGCGAGTCCGGGTAGTGCTCGTGCGTGTGAGTGATCGCCTCATGGGTGTGGGCGTGCCGGTGCCGGATGCCGGGCGCGACCGGCTCGTCGTGCTCGTGCTGGTGATGCTCGTCGTGCGTGTGCCAATGGTCGTGCGTGATGGCCTCGTGCGTGTGCTCATGCTCGTGGCGCTCGGTGAGATGGAGCCAGACTCCCAGTGCCATGAGCAGACCGGCGATCACGAGCGGGATCGTGATGGCCTCGCCGAGTGTGAGCGCGAGGGCCGCACCGAAGAACGGCGCGACGGAGAAGTACGCCCCCGCCCGGGCGGTTCCGACGTGCCGCATGGCCACGATGAAGAGCACGAGGCTGACCCCGTAGGCGAAGAATCCGACGACCATGGCAGCGGCGATGTTGCCGACGGCGGGCAGCTGCGCCCCCAACAGGAACGCGAGCGCGAGGTTCACCGGTCCGGCCACGCCTCCCTTGATCGCGGCGAGCCAGGTGGCGTCGTTCAACGCGACCTTCCGCGTGAGGTTGTTGTCGATGCCCCAGCACAGGCAGGCGCCGAGCACGGCCAGCGACGGCCAGACGGTGCCGAGGGCCACGCCACCCGGCACGCTGAGCACGACCGCCCCGGCGACGATCGCGAGCATGCCGAGCGCGATCCTGCGGTCGAAGTTCTCCCGGAACACGAACCAGGCCAGCAGCGCGGTAAAGACGCCCTCGGCGTTGAGCAGGAGCGAGGCGCCGGAAGCAGGCATGTTCGAAAGCCCGAACATGAGCAGCACGGGGCCGAGCAGGCCGCCGAAGAGAATCGCACCGGCGAGCGGAAGCAGCTCGCCTCGACTGAGGCGCACCCGCGGCAGGCGCCGGATGATGCGGTACAGCCCGAGACCGAGGCCCGACCCCGTGTAGAGCAGGCCGGCGAGCAGCCAGGGGCTCACATCATCCAGCAGCAGTTTCGCGATCGGAGTGCCCGCACCGAAGAGCAGCGCGGAGGCGATCCCGGCCTGGACGCCGACGTTGCGCAGGGCACCGAATCTCATGAACCCATTCCATCATCCCGGCCGAAGCCGGGGAGAACCATGAGGCGGTTTGTACCAAATGACGGCGAACGTTCGGGCCTATTTGGGACAAACGGCCTCATGGTTGGCTCCTAGACTGGGCCGCATGGGGCATCCATGAGGGTCGCGATCACCGGCGGCACCGGTTTCGTCGGTCGCCACGTGGCCGAGCGGTTCGCGCCGGAGGATGTCGTGGCCGTGTCCCGCCGCACGGGCGTCGATGTCGACGATCCCGAGGCGCTCGCTCGCGCGCTCTCCGGATGCGACGTGGTCGTGCACTGCGCCGGCATCAACCGCGAGATCGGTGCGCAGACGTTCCAGCGCGTGCACGTGGAGGGCACGGCATCCGTCATCGCCGCGGCGAAACGCGCAGGGGTGCGCAAGATCGTGATGCTGAGCTTCCTGCGCGCGCGGCCGGATTGCGGGTCGGGCTACCACGAGTCGAAGTGGGCCGCCGAGGAGTTGATCCGTGGCTCGGGGCTCGACTTCACCATCCTGAAGGCCGGCATGATCTACGGTCGCGGCGATCACCTGGTCGATCACCTCAGCCGGACTGTTCAGACGATCCCGCTGTTCCCGACCGTTGGGCTGCGGGAGAAGCCGATCCGCCCGATCCCGATCGGCGATCTCGCGGACGTCGTGCAGGCCGCGATCGCCGGCCGGCTCTCGCGCGAGACGGTGGCCGTGACGGGCGCAGAACAACTGCTCTTGAGCGAGACGGTGCGGCGCGTCGCCCGTGTGGTGGGCCGGCGGGTGTTCGTGTTCCCGGCGCCGGTGTGGGCGCACTATGTCTTCGCGCAGGTCTTCGAGTGGACCATGAAGGTGCCCCTGCTCGCGAAGGCGCAGGTGCGGATGCTGGCCGAAGGCGTGACAGAGGTGTGGCCGCCGGCATCCGAGCTTCCCGACGATCTCGTGCCGAGCACCCCGTTCACTGAGGAGCAGATCCGTCTCGCGCTGCCGGAGCGTGGCGGTTTCGGGTTCCGCGACCTGCGCATCTCCCGCCGACCCACCGCTTGACGCCTCGATTTCGAGAACGCACAATAGAACGCGCAATGTGAACGGTGTCAACAATTGGAGTTCAGCGATGGATGCAACCCCCGGCGGCAACTGGCCGCAGCCGATCTCGGCGATCACCCTGTTCGTCGACGATCTGGCGGCGGCGAAGGAGTTCTACGGCAGGGCGTTCGGCCTGCCGGTCGTGTACGAGGACGACGCCTCGACGGTATTCAACTTCGGGAACACCATCATCAATCTCCTGAAGGCGACGGAGGCGGTCGAGCTCATCGCGCCCGC
>DATCXP010000264.1:0-10643 GCA_036565765.1 Terrimesophilobacter sp. | reverse complement strand
GGTGGTCGAGCTTGTCGAGACCCCCGGCGGTAAAGCTGCCGGACGGTCTCGGCAAGCTCGACCGGAGGAATCCGGACTCGACCGGAGTAGCCCGGACTCGACCGGAGGAAGCGGAGCCCGGTAACGGAGGGAGCCTGACATGGCTAAGGGAATCCGTGGTGGCGAGGCCAGCCGCGGCTGGCTGTTCATCTCGCCGGCCCTGATCATCATCGGGCTCTTCCTCGTGCTCCCGATCCTGCTCGCCCTCTGGGTGAGCTTCAGCAACTGGAACGGTCTCGGCTCGCCCCTCGGCGGGCGGACCAGCTTCGTCGGAACGAAGAACTACGAGAAGCTGCTCATCGACCCTGGCCTCGCCCAGCGCGACTTCGGCACCTCGATCCGCAACAACTTCTACTACGTGATTCTCGTCGTGCCGCTGCAGACGGCGCTCGCCCTGTTTCTCGCGGTGCAGGTCAACCGGCGCATCCTGAAGGGGCGGGGCTTCTTCCGCACCGCGTTCTATTTCCCGTCGGTCACCAGCTCGATCGCGATCACCGGAATCTTCATGTTCCTGTTCGCCTCCTCGGGTGCGATCAACGCGCTCCTGGGCTGGGTCGGGATCAAGGGTCCGAACTGGCTTGCGGATGCGAGCGGGGTCATCCACAACATCCTCGGACTGTTCGGCGTGCACTCCCCGCCCCCGGCGCTCGCGGCCGGAGGTCCGCTCGGCATCAGCTGGTGGGAGTGGCTGGCCGGCCCATCCGTCGCCATGTGCATGCTCATCGTGCTCGCGGTCTTCACGACGTCGGGAACCTTCATGCTCATCTTCCTCGCCGGCCTGCAGAGCATCGGCACCGAGATCGACGAGGCAGCGCTCATGGACGGCACCGGGCCGTTCCGGAAGTTCTTCTCCATCACGCTGCCGATGCTGAAGCCGACGCTGTTCACCGTCGTCACGCTGGGCCTGATCGGCACCTGGCAGGTGTTCGACCAGATCTACCTCACCGGCGGCGGCCAGCCCGGCAAGACGCTGTTGACCCCCGCCTACCTCTCCTACCAGACCTCGTTTCTGGGATTGAACTGGGGTCAGGGAGCCGCGATGGCGTTCCTCCTCTTCCTGCTCATCGTCGTCCTCACGCTCATCCAGCGCTACGTCCTGCGGGAGCGTAATAGGGGCGGCAGGCTCGACAGGGCGCTCCAGCGCGAGATCGCGAAGGGGAAGGTGTCGTGACCAGGGTGCGCGCCGGCGTCTGGTCGGCTTACCTTCTTCTCATTATCATCGCGGGCATCTACGTCTATCCTTTCCTGCTCTCGCTGGCGGGAAGCTTCAAGACGGATGCCGACGCGACGAACAATCCGCTCTCGCTCATCCCGCAGACCTGGTCGTTCGCGGCATACGAGCGCCTGTTCACGCAGGTGCCGCTCCCGCTCTGGGCCATGAACTCGATGATCGTGACGATCGTGGTGACGGTCGGGCGGGTGTTCCTCGACTCCCTGGCCGGTTATGCGCTGTCACGACTGCAATTCCGGGGCAGGGTCTGGATCTTCGCCGGACTGGTCGGTGTCATGTCGGTCCCGAACGTCGTCCTGCTCATCCCGCGGTTCCTCATCATCAAGGAGCTGGGCATCTACAACAGTTATGCGGGCATGATCATCCCGCTGCTCGTGGACGCTGCGGGCATCTTCATCATGAAGCAGTTCTTCGAGTCGATCCCGGTCAGCATCGAGGAGGCGGCCCGCATCGACGGCGCCGGCATCTTCCGGACCTTCTGGACGATTGTTCTGCCGATGGCCCGCCCCGCGCTCGTGACCCTGTTCATCCTGAGCTTCCAGGGGTCGTGGAACGAGTTCGCGCACTTCGTGATCTCGCGGCAGAGCACCGACCTGAACACGCTCACGACGGGTGTCGCCTCGCTGTTCTCCGGACAGCTCGGCAAGGGGAACCAGTTCCCGCTCAAGCTCGCCGCGGCGGTGCTTATGACGATCCCGGTCGCGGTGCTCTTCTTCATCTTCCAGCGCAAGATCATGAACACGACGGAGGGGGGTGAGAAAGGCTGACGCCTTTCTCACAATAAGGAGGGCGCGCAGCGGCCTATAGCAAAGGGCTGACGCCCTTTTCACCAATAAGGTGGGCGCGTAGCGCCGATAGCAAAGGGATAGGCCTCGCGAGGGCTAGGCGAACAGCAGGTAGCCGAGCGTGCAGGCGCCGAGCCCCAGCAGCAGATTCGCGCCGACGCTGAGAGTCGCCGCCCGCCAGCGGCCGGCGGTGAAGAGCTGGATCGTCTCGACACTGAACGTGCTGAACGTCGTGATCCCGCCGCACACGCCGGTAAGGAGAACGACCTGCAGCTCGGCGGGGACCCCGGCGTGCTGGGCGAGACCCAGCACGACCCCTCCGAGGGCGGAGCCGACCACGTTCACGATGAGCACCGCCCACGGAAAGCTTTCGGAATCCGACACCCTGGCCAGCGACCGCGACACCAGATAGCGGATGACGGCCGCGGCTCCGCCCGCGGCAACCGTCGCCGCCACAACGGCGGCGTTCACTCGTCGACCCAGTCGATGGGGAGGCGGAGCCGACCGAGTCGCAGCCCGAGCGCGGCGGCGGCGAACCCGAGCCCGAGGGAGAGCAGGAGATAGCCGGCGGCGAGCAGCCACAGCCCGTGCGAGGCCTGTTCGACGAGAGAGACCATCACGGCCGAGAACGTCGTGAAGGAGCCGATCAGCCCGGGGCCGAGTCCGGCCCTCAGCCAGTGCACCGCGCGAGCCCAAAGGCGTGAGACGAGCAGGCCGAGCGCGAACGACCCGGCGATGTTCACCAGAAGGGTGCCGAGGGGGAATCCGGCCTCGCCGCTCGGGACGAGAGCGTCGGCGAAGAGGCGCAGGCCGGTCCCGAGCATTCCGCCGAGGAGCACGGCCAGCAGCTCCCGCACCCTACTTCCGAATCCGGCCGCTGAGCTTCGCGGGCGGAAGCGCCTTCCGGATGACCGCCCGCCGCACCGGTTCGCCACGGCGCTCCTGTCCTGGCAGCGGCCGGCCAGGGCGCGAGTAGAGCACCTTCGAGGAGTCGAGCAACCAGGGCACGAGCGCAATCGTAACCCCGTGGCAGAGCATGAGCTTGTGGCGGATGCGGCGGGCCTTGTGATTGTGCAGGAGGTTCTCCCACCAGTGCCCGACGATGAACTGCGGCATGTACACCGTCACGACCTCGGAGCCGTGCTCCTCGCGCCGCTTCTTGATGTACTTGATGAGCGGGAAGCTGATGTCCCGGTACGGGGACTGGATGACGCGCAGCGGAACCTCGATATTCATCTGTTTCCACTGCCTCTTGAGCTGGGCGGTCTGATCGTCGTCGATCGAACAGTGCACCGCCTCCAGGCTTTCGTGCCGGGCCGCGATGGCATAGTCGAGGGCCTTGAGGGTCGGCTTCTGCAGCCGGCCGACGAGCACGATAGCGTGGTCGCCGCTCGATCCGAACATCGTCGTGTCGTCGACCGTGAGGTCGCGTTCGACTCCCTGGTAGTAACGGTTGACCCCGAGCATGAGCAGGAACAGCACCGGCATGATCGCGAAGACGAGCCAGGCGCCGTGGGTGAATTTCGTGACGGTCACGACGACGAGCACGGTCCCGGTGAGCAGTGCGCCGAATGAGTTGATCGACAGGCTCCGGATGATCTGGCCCCGGTTCGGCGCTCCCTCGCGCAGTGTCCTGATCCAGTGCTTGACCATGCCCGACTGGCCGAGCGTGAACGAGACGAACACCCCGATGATGTAGAGCT
The DNA here is from genome assembly GCA_036565765.1 of Terrimesophilobacter sp. GTDB lineage: Bacteria > Actinomycetota > Actinomycetes > Actinomycetales > Microbacteriaceae > Terrimesophilobacter. The sequence continues at coordinate 6,885 of DATCXP010000264.1, read as the reverse complement.
GGATCAGCGCGGTGAGGTTCGCCTGGTACACCACGAGCAGGATGGCGGCGGCGAGGCCGAGGACGAGGACGCCGTTCGAGTAGACGAGCCGGTCGCCGCGCGTCGAGAGCGACTTCGGCGCGTAGCCGTCGCGGGCGAGCACGGAGCCGAGCAGCGGGAAGCCGTTGAACGCCGTGTTGGCGGCGAGCAGCAGGACGGCGGCGGTCGCCCCCTGCAGCACGAAGAACAGGATCTGGGTGTCCCCGCCGAACACGGCGGCGGCGATCTGGGCCATGACGCTGCGCTGCGGCTGGGTCGCGCAGTCGGTCCAGCCGATGAGATTGCAGGGCGTCTCCGCGTAGTGCACGCGGCTCACGAGCGCGAGGGTTGTGACGCCGGCGAACAGCACGATCGCGATGCTGCCCATGAGTACGAGGGTGCGCTGAGCGTTCCTGATCTTGGGGGTTCGGAAGGCGGGGACGCCGTTGGCGACGGCCTCGACGCCGGTGAGGGCGCTGCATCCGCTCGCGAACGCGCGCAGCAGCAGCAGGACGATGCCGACCTGCGTGAACTCCTCGGCCTTGACCGCGTACTGGGCGGACGCCGCGACGGGGATGTCCCCGAGAAGCGTGCGCACGACACCGACGACGACCATGAGAAGGACGCTGCCGATGAAGAGGTAGGTGGGGAAGGCGAACGCCTTGCTCGACTCCCGGACACCTCGCAGGTTGACCGCCGCGAGCAGGACGATGAACCCGACGGCCATTTCGACGCGCCAGGTGTTCAGAACCGGGAACGCGGAGATGATGTTGTCGACGCCGCTCGCCACCGACACGGCGACCGTGAGGATGTAGTCGACGAGCAGGGCGCTGGCGACGACGAGGCCGGCCTTCTCGCCGAGGTTCTTGTGGGCGACCTCGAAGTCACCGCCGCCCGACGGGTAGGCCTTGATGAGCTGCCGGTAGGACGCGACGACGGTCACGAGCACGACGATGACGGCGGCGGCGACCCACGGCGCGAAGGTGAGAAAGCTCAGCCCGCCGAGCGTGAGGATGAGCAGAAGCTCCTGGGGCCCGTATGCCACGGAGGAGAGCGCGTCGCTGGCGAAAATCGGGAGCGCTAAATGTTTCGGGAGGAGTTGTCCCTCGAGCTTGTCCGAGGGCAACGGCTCGCCGATCAGCCACCGCTTGGGCGACCGAACTTCGTTAGTCACGAGGAGCGACACTACTCCTCTCGCACCCCGGCGCAAGTCGCGCACCTAGACTTCTCGCGTGGCAGAGTCAAAACGTTATCGGCGCAGGATGTGGTGGTGGATCGCCGCCGGCATCCTCATCGCGGTTCTCGTGCCGGTCGCGATCATCGCGGTGCCGATCCTCTCGCACGTTCCTCAGGGTTCGAGCGGGCAGGTCGGGGCGACCGATGGATGGCCGCTCAGCGTTACGGCGAAAGGCGACGACGGGCGCACGCGTGTGCTCACTGTCGCGGCGGAGGGCGGGGCGCTCGACCCTTCGGCGCTGTCATCGGGTCAGCACCTCGTGGTGACGGGGAGCGGTTATGACGGAAGTCGCGGGATCTACGTCGCGATCTGCGTCATCGTGCAGAACGGTGAGAAGCCGCATCCCTGCCTCGGCGGCGTGCCCGATCAGGAGCAGCAGGATGTCGCCACCGGCACTGTGCAGTGGGCGCCGTCGAACTGGATCAACGACGACTGGGCCTGGAAGCTGTTCGGCGCGCGCAGCTACGACGACCAGTCTGCGGGGACGTTCACCGCCTATCTCGAGGTCGGCGACCCGGTCGGACCTGGCGTCGACTGCAGGAAGGATGCCTGCGCGGTCTACACGCGCAATGACCACACCGCCCTGAACGACCGCGTGCAGGATCTCCACATCCCGGTCGGTTTCAAGTAGGGGTGTGACCCGTTCCCTGAGGCTTGCCCTGAGGAGGCCGAAGGCCGTCTCGAAGGGTGCGAGCACAGCGAGCCTCGAAGGGAACACCCACAGTAATCTCGAGCCCCCTTCGAGACGGCCTTCTAGGCCTCCTCAGGGAGCGGTAAGGCACCGAAAGTACCGGCTGGTGCAGTCAGTCGACGTGGAACAGCGTCGACTGCACCTCCTGGAGCTGTGACCTGAGGACGGCGACCGTCTCCTTGCTGAGCTGTCCGCGCGCGGCCATGCCCCGAAGCTCGGAGCGCACCTGGTGCCGGAACTCGTTCAGCACCATCTCGGCGTCGCGAAGGTAGCCGCTGCTGGCCTCCCGAGCGCCGTCTGCCTTCACGGTTCTCCCGGTCTGGCGAGCCTCGGTCCTGGCCTCGCGCGCGGCCGCGGCGAGATCCGCCCGCAGGCTCTTCATCGCCTGGTTCACGCTCAGTCGCACCTCGTCGGCCAGACGGCGGACCGAGTCGGTGAGGTCGTTCTCGATCTCCAGGAGCTCGTGTTCGCGTGCCTCGAGCTCGAGACGGCCGGCATCCGTGATTTCGTACACGGTCTTGCGGCCATCGATGGCCTTCGTCACGAGTCCTTCCTCCTCGAGCTTCGCGAGTCTCGGGTAGATCGTGCCTGCGCTCGGGGTATAGGTGCCGCCGAACCGCTCCTCGAGGGCCTGGATGAGCTCGTAGCCGTGCATCGGCCGTTCCGCCAGGAGGCTCAGCAGGTACAGCCGGAGGTGGCCGTGTGCGAAGACCGGTGGGGTCATCGCCCGCCGCCTGAATGGTCCGAGTGCAGAACCGCGATGTTGCCGGAGACCGTGCTGGCCGTGAACTCGAGCCACTGGCCGTGGAGATCGCCGTACTTCCCGGTGTACTGGCCGCGGATGCCGGTGATCTCCGAGTCGTCGAGCTGCAGCTTCCCGGAGATCGTGTTGACCTTGTACTGCGCGGGAACGCCCGCCTGCAGGCGCACGTTCACCTCTCCTGAGACGGTCTTGACCTGCACGGCATCCGGTGTTCCGACGAGGTCGAGGAACACGTCGCCGGACACCCCGTTCGAGGTGAGCTTCATGATCTCGCCGTTCGCGGTGAGGTCTCCGCTCACGGTCTTCGAGGTGATGTTCCCGTAGTGGTTGCGCACCGCGATCTCGCCGCTCACGGAGCCGAGCTCGAGGTCGCCGTAGACGTTATCGACCACGATGTCGCCGCTCACCGTGCTGATCTTCGCGTCCTCGGTGAGGCCGCTGATGAGCCCGTCGGCGGAGACGACGCCGAACTTGAGGGAGACGTCGCGCGGGACCATGATGCTCACGTCGGCGCGGGCGTTGCCGCGGAAGGACGTGAACACCTCGATGAAGTTGTCCCACTTCAGCTGGGGGTGGTCGACCTCGAGCGTGTCGCCGTCGATCGAGACCTTGATCGGCTTGCCGCTCACAGAGTGCACCTCGACCCGCGCGCCGGGCTCGTCGTGTCCGACGATGTTGACCTGACCGCCGATGAGTCCGACCTTGAGTTTGCGGACCATCTCGATGTCGATGACCTTCTCGCCATCGATGAGCCACTTTTCGAATGCCATCCGACTCTCCGTTCTTCGCGCATCCGGCGGATGCTCAAACTCACGCTATATCGCGTCTTGTTTGAATCAAGATATATCGCGTTTGTCCAGCGCGCAACCCCCTTCTGGATTTCGTCCGCAGGCACGAGGATGAAAGGGCTTGACATTGACGCAGCGTCAACCTCTAACGTGGCCTTCGAGGCGGAAGGAGGCTGCTGTGGACTGGTCCATTCAGGACATCGCGAGGCTGTCTGGCACGACGAGCCGCACGCTGCGCCACTACGGCGATGTCGGCCTGCTGGTCCCGAGCCGCCTCGGCCGCAACGGTTACCGCTACTACGACGAGGAGGCCCTCGCACGTCTGCAGCGCATCCTGCTGCTGCGCGAGCTCGGGCTCGGGCTGCCGGCGATCGCCGAGGTGCTCACCGGGCAGAAGCGCAACGCGGATGCCCTGCTGAGCCACCTGCACTGGTTGCAGCAGGAGAAACAACGACTCGACCGCCAGATCGGCGCGGTCGAGACGACGATCAGGAAACTGGAGGGAGGTGAACAACTCATGGCAGAGGAGATGTTCGACGGATTCGACCACACCCGGTATCGGGACGAGGTCGAGGAGCGGTGGGGCAAGGAGGCGTACGCCAAGAGCGACGCGTGGTGGCGCTCGATGTCGGTCGAGGATAAGGCCGAGTGGATGCAACGCCAGAAGCAACTGGGAAGCGACTGGATCGAGGCCGCCCAGCGCGGAATCGCCCCGGATGGCGAGGAGGCCCAGGCGCTCGCCCGGCGGCAGTTCGAGTGGCTGCGCGGCATCCCGGGCACCCCGGGCGGCGGCAAGGGAGGGCCGCCGAAGGCCTACTTCCTGGGGCTCGCCGAGATGTACGTCGCGGACCCGCGTTTCGCCGCGAACTACGGCGGCCGGTCCGGCGCCGAGTTCGTGCGGGACGCGATGGCGGCCTACGCCGACCTCAACCTGTAGCGTCGTATCCCGAATGAAGGCATCCCGGCCCCGGTCACGGCTGCGGGCCTGACAGCTCGGCACAAGAATCCGGGACTGCCTTCATTCGGGACGACGCCTGGGCGGCTGCAGGTGTGCGACGATGGCGGTGTGCGCCACGTCGTCTTCGCCCTGATTGCGGCCGTGTGTTTCGGCACGACCGGCACGGCGCAGGCCCTCGGGCCGGATGGCGCCGCCTCGCTCTCGGTCGGGTCCGTCCGCATCGTGATCGGCGGTGCGGCGCTCGCGCTCGTGGCCTGGCTGCTGTTCCGCCGCTCGGCGACGGCGTTGCGTGCGCCGGTCGCGGCATCCGGTGCGCGCCGAACCTGGCCGGTCGTGTTCGCCGGCGCGACGGCCATCGTCGCGTACCAGCCGGCCTTCTTCCTGGGCACGAGCCTCAACGGGGTGGCGGTCGGCACCGTTGTGGCGATCGGGTCCGGCCCCATCTTCACGGGGTCGCTCGAGTGGGCGCTGCTCCGCCGCTTCCCCGGAGTTGCGTGGCTCGTGGCGACGGGGATCGCCGTCGTCGGCATCGTGCTGCTCTCCGGCGCCGGCGAGGTGGGGGCCACGGATGCGACAGGCCTGGTCCTGTCACTCGCCGCCGGCGCCTGCTACGCGGTCTACGCCCTGTCGGCGAAGCAGCTCCTTCTCGACGGATGGACGCCGACCGGCTCCGTAGCCCTCATCTTCGGCTGGTCCGCAGTCGGGGCGCTCCCGTTCCTGGTTCTCAGCGACCTGAGCTGGCTCGCCACCCTGGACGGAATCGTGATGGCGCTCTGGCTCGGGATCGTGACGATCACGGTCGCCTGTCTGTTCCTCGCGAACGGGCTCAAGGCCCTTCGTGCCTCGACGGTGGCGACGCTCGGTCTCGGCGAGCCGCTCACGGCGACGCTGCTCGGTGTGATCGTGCTGCATGAGGCACTGAGCGGTCGGGCGCTGATCGGCCTCGCACTTGTCGTGGTCGGCCTGGTGCTCATCGGTTCTCTGCGGGTGAGGCGGCCGGTTCCGGCGTGAGCGGCGACTCGGGACCGTGCCGATCCGGACTGCGCTTGTCAGAACTGCGCTTGTCGGAAACGTGCAGCAACGGCATGGTCACGTGAACCATCGGGCCGATGAGGAGCGCGAACGCGAGCGTTCCGAATCCGACGTTGCCGCCGAGCAGCCAGCCGATGCCGAGCACGACGACCTCGATCGAGGTGCGTACGATCCAGATCCGGATCCCGAATTTCTTGTTGATACCGGTCATGAGGCCGTCACGGGGCCCCGGCCCGAAGCGCGCGCCGATGTACAGCCCGGTGGCGATCGCGAGCAGGATGAGCCCTCCGGTGAACAGCAGAAGCTGCATCCAGATGTTCGACTGCTCGGGGATGAGCCACAGGCCGACCTCGGCGCTCGGTCCGATCAGGAGGGCGTTGAGGATGGTGCCGACGCCGAGCCGTTGTCGCAGCGGGATCCACAGCAGCAGCACGATGCCGCCGACGATGTTGGTGACGAGACCGAAGGGGATTCCGGTGCGGAGGGCGATGCCCTGTGCCAGGACGTCCCACGGGGAGATTCCGACGGCGGCGCGGATCATCATGGCGATCGCGATCCCGTAGATGCCCAGGCCGAGGAGCAGTTGGACCCAGCGCCTGGTCAGGACGAGCGATTGCGACATAGAAGTATCCAATGACAAAAGTGGCCTTATGGCTAGAGGCCAATTTGCCTATAGTGGCTTTTATGGCATCCGTATCGGCGCGGGCTCTGGCCGCCCTCCTGAGCGACTGGCGCGGCGCGTCCGCGGCTCCAGCATACGGGGCGCTGGCCGACCGCATCCGGCTGCTCATCCTCGACGGACGGGTGTCGTACGGCACACGGTTGCCGGCAGAGAGGGAACTCGCCGCACAGCTGGGCGTGAGCCGCACGACCATCACGGCGACCTACACCCAGCTGCGCGACGGCGGCTTCCTGGAGAGCCTGCGCGGCTCCGGGAGTACCGCGCGGATCCCGATCAGCGGCACGATCCCGGCGGAGACCGCCACGGCGGGCTACCTCGACTTCAGCAAGGCGACCTCCCCGGCGGCGACGGGTCTGGCCGCTGCTGCGGCGCTCGCCGCAGAGGACTACCCCGCCTACCTCGGAGGCAGCGGCTTCGACCTGGTCGGACTCCCCGTCCTGCGCGCGGCGATCGCGGAGCGCTACCGGATGCGCGGCCTGCCGACCGAGCCGGAGCAGGTCATGGTCACGGTCGGTGCCCAGCACGCGATCGCGCTCGTCGCGAGGACGGTGCTGAGCCGCGGCGATGCTGCGATCGTCGAGTCGCCGAGCTATCCGCACGCCTACGAGGCGCTGCGCCTCACCGGGGCTCGCCTCGTCCCAGTGAACGTGACGACGGAGGACGGATGGGATGCCGTGAGTCTCGAGCAGGAGTTCCGGCGTCGGAGCCCCACGCTC
>DATCXP010000251.1:0-14054 GCA_036565765.1 Terrimesophilobacter sp. | reverse complement strand
GGTCTGCCCGCGAACTTTTACACGCTCGTGGCACGGGACACCGTCGACCAGGACTTCGCCCAGAACCGCCAGCGGTTCCTCGCCGAGCAGGGCTACAGCTACACGATCCTGAACAGCGACGACCTGGCCGCCTGAGCCCTCGAGATCCTCCGCGAGACCGCAATATCCGCGCCAAAACGGTACGGATAGAGCGGAAACTGCGGTCTCGCGGAAGGTCCTGGGTCGAGTCAGCGGCGGTAGCGCAGCAGCAGGGTCGAGCCGGAGACGAGCACGCTAGCGAGTGTCAACCGGCGCGGCTCAGCCAGCTCGCCCGCCGTGATCCGGTACGCGTCGCCGGACTCCAGCGTCGGGCTGACCGTGAGGAACAGCTCGTCGACGACATCCGCCGCGAGAAGCGAACCGAACAGGGTCGGGCCGCCCTCGCACAGCACCTGGGTCAGGCCTCGTCTGTGCAGGGCGGCGACCATCTCCGGCGCATCGATCCAGTTCGCACCGGTGACGATCACATCCGCAACCCGCTCGAACCGGGCGAGGAGGTCGGCCGGCGCACGCGTCGACGTCACGACGATCGGCCGCACCGGGGCCTCCGTGAAGATGCGCGACTCGGGGTCGAGCGCGAGCGATCCCGACACGATCGCGAACACCGGATGCTCGCTCAGCCCGTTCTCGAGCCGCCAGCGCGCGGATTCCTCGCTCACGAACATCGGGCCGTAGCCCTCGTCGCGCACCGTTCCTGCACCCACGAGAACGACATGGCACGCCCGCCGCAGCAGTTCGAACTGGCGCTTGTCCGCGTCATCGGAGAGACCGCCGGAGCGACCTTCGTGCGTCACGGCGCCGTCCACGCTCGAAACGAAGTTGACGCGAAGCGTCGGGATCTGGGTGGCGAGTGCCGCGACGAGTTCCGGGTCGGAGAGTTCCTCGGACGGGTCCGGCCACAGCCGGCTGATGGAAGAGCTCATCCCATATTGTGCAGCGTCCACGCGGGCTCCCGCCAGCCCAGGATCGCCTCGACCATCCTCACGGCGGCCACGGTCGCCGGAACATCGTGCATCCGCACGATGCGCGCCCCCTCGAGGATGCAGTAGACGGCAGCCGCGAGGGACCCCTCGAGCCGCTCCCCCTGCTTGCGATCGATCGTCTCGCCCACGAAATCCTTGTTGGACACCGCCGCGAGCGTCGGGTACCCGAGGGCGACGATCTCGTGGAGTCGCCGGGTGAGCTCGAGCGAGTGGTAGGTGTTCTTGTTGAGGTCGTGTCCCGGGTCGATGATGATGCGCTCACGCGGGATGCCCGCCTCGATCGCCCGCGACACGCGGTCTCGTAGGAACGCCGCGACCTCGTCGACGACATCGACGTACTCCGGCTTGGGAGGTTCGGCCCGCGGTGGCGACATGCTGTGGGTGAGCACGAGCGTCGCGTCCGTACCGGCGACGGCGCGCGCCATATCCGGGTCGAACAGGCCGCTCGTGTCGTTGATGACGGCGGCGCCGGCCTCGATCGAGGCGAGTGCGACCTGCGCGTTGAAGGTGTCGACCGAGATCACGACCGGTGACTCGGCCGCGATCGCCCTGACGACCGGGACGACCCGTTCGAGCTCCTCATCGAGAGTGACGACCGGGCCCCGCCCGAACGGGACCCCGCCGATGTCCACCCAGTCCGCGCCATCCCTGACGGCGGTGAGCGCTGCGCTCACCGCCTTGTCGAGGGCGAAGGTGGACCCCTTGTCGAAGAAGGAGTCGGGGGTGCGGTTGATGACCGCCATGACGGCGACCTCGCGATCGAAGTCGAAACTGCGGGCGCCGATCGTCCTGCGCAACTAGATGTCCTCGAGCGGCACGGACGCGTCGGTAAGCCGCGCCAGGTCCACGACCTTGTTCGAGCGGATAATGCGCTGAACCTGCTCGTTCACGTCCCAGACGTTCACGTTCATGCCTGCCACCACCCGGTCGTCGCGGATCCAGAAGGCGATGAACTCGCGCTTCTCGCGATCGCCCCGGAACACGATCTTCGCACCCCTCGTGAGCGGCCCGTACCCGGAGTATTCCATGCCGAGGTCGAACTGGTCGGTGTAGAAGTAGGGAATATCCTCGAAGCTCTCGTTCTGGCCGAGCATGCCCCGCGCGGCGGCCGGTCCCTCGTTCAAGGCGTTCGCCCAGTGCTCGCTGCGAAGCCGCATGTTCACGAGCGGATGGAACGCGTTCGCGACATCTCCTGCGGCGAAGATGTCCGGGTCGCTGGTCTGCATCGCCTGGTCGACGACGATCCCGTTCTCGGTGATGATCCCCGCGTCATCCGCGAGCGCAACGTTCGGTACAGCGCCGACGCCGATGAGGACGATGTCGGCCGGGATGATCTCCCCGGAATCGAGCGCGACCCCGGCGACCTTGCCGTGACTGCCGACGATCCGCTCGACGACAACGGATGTCCGCAGTATGACGCCGTGCTCGCGGTGCATGTCCGCGAACATGGAGCCGAGTTCGTCGCCGATCGCATTGGCGAGCGGAATCGGGTCCCGCTCGAGGATGGTCACGTCGTTGCCGAGCGTGCGGGCGGTCGCCCCGACCTCCATGCCGATCCAGCCGGATCCGACGAGTACCAGGCTGCGGCCGCCTCCTGAGAGCTCCTTCTGCAGTGCTATGGAGTCGTCGAGCGTGCGCAGGTAGTGCACCCCGCCGAGTTCCGCGCCGTCGATCATGAGCAGCCGTGGGCTCGAGCCGGTGGCGATGAGCAGCTTGTCGTAGTGCAGCGGCTTCCCCCCGGAAACCGTGACCTCGTGTGCCCTCGCATTGACGCCGAAGGCCTTCGTGCCCGTGAGCAGTTCGATCCTGTTCTCGGCGTACCACTCCTGGGGGTGCACGAAGACCGCATCGAGCCCCTCGGACCCATTGAGGTACCCCTTCGACAGCGGCGGGCGGATGTAGGGTGCGTGCGCCTCCTTTGTGATCAACTGGATCGTGCCGTCGAAGCCCTGCTTGCGCAGCTCCTCCGCCGCGGCGGCGCCGGCGAGGCCACCTCCGATAATGATGAAGTTCTGATTGGTGGTCATTTCCGCCTCCTAGCGGTCGTTTCTGTTGTTGCGATCATGAGGGGATGACCGAATCCGACATCCTGAACTGGCGGCGCATCGGTCCATCGCCCGCGAGCACTCCGAGGAAGGTCGAGGTCGTGGTGGTTGCGCCGGCCGCCTGCACTCCGCGCATCGACATGCACAGGTGTTCGGCCTCGATGACGACGCCGACACCCCTGGGCGCCAACTCCTCCTGCAGGTAGTCGGCGACCTGCTTCGTGAGCCGCTCCTGCACCTGCAGGTCCCGGGAGAATAGCTCGACGACGCGCGCGAGCTTGGACAGCCCGACGAGCCGGTCACCCGGCACATAGCCGACGTGCGCCACGCCCCGGAACGGCAGCAGGTGGTGTTCGCACAGGGAGTGGAAAGGAATATCCCGAACGAGCACCAGCTCCTCGTAGCCCTCGTCGTTCGGGAAAGTCGTCATCGCGAAATCTCGCGGGGTGAGCAGCTCGATGAGACTCGCTGCGACCCGTCGCGGGGTGTCGGCGAGATGCTCACTCGTGACATCGCGTCCGAGAGCAAGCAGCAGATCGGCGACGGCGGCTTCGGCGCGCGCACTGTTGGCCGCCTGCCCGCCATCCACGATCGTGAGGCTGGGGCGCTCTTTCGCCTCGCGTTGTGGTTCGAGCACGACCTCAGCCCCGCTTGCCCTTGGTGGAGCGGCGGCCATGGACGCTCGACAGGCGGAACAGCGCGAGGGCGGCGACGAACAGGCCGAAGTCGCGCAGCGCCACATCGTAGTAGCCGGGCACGAGGAGGAGGTTGACGATGATGCCGGCGAGCCAGACCGCGACGAGGAGGGATCCGTATCTCGGCACAACGAGCACGGCGATACCGGCGATGATCTCGACGACCCCGACGATGTACATGAACTGCTGACCCGTCAAGGGAAGGATGTCGGTCACGATGGGCGCGAGGTAGGCGGGCCAGTCGGTGAGCAGGTTGAAGAACTTGTCGAGCCCGAACAGGATCGGCGCCACGGTGAAGACCGTGCGCAGCAGAGCGAAAGCCTGCCAGGCCGGATCCCGGTGCAGGATCGAGGGACTGTCGGTCGCCGTGTGTATCGATGCGGTCACTGTGGTTCCTTTCGAGGTGTGATGAACCCGACTCTATGGTGATCTGAATTCTTTTGTCAATATTTTCCGTTTTAGAGTTATGATGATCTCATGGACCAGCGCACGGCAGACCAACTCGCGGCACTCGCCGCGATCAGCGACCCGATGCGCCGATCCCTGTTCGACTTCGTGAGCGAGAACGAGAATGCCGTCAGCCGCGACGAGGCCGCCGCTGCGCTCGGGCTGGCCCGCGGCACCGCTGCATTCCACCTGGACAAGCTCGTGGAGGAGGGCGTGCTCGTCACCGAGTTCAGGAGGCTCAGTGGGAAGACCGGTCCGGGATCCGGTCGGCCGAGCAAGCTGTATCGCAGGGCAGAGGCGGAGATCTCCGTGTCGATCCCTCCGCGTCACTATGAGCTTGCCGGAGAACTGCTTGCCGCGGCCATCGAGGAGGCCGACAGGAGTGGAGAAGCGGTCCGCGAGGTCCTCACGAAGGTTGCGACCGAGACCGGTCATGAACTCGGAGCCGAGGCCGGATCGCTCGAGGCCGCGCTGGAGAGCTGCGGCTACGAGCCCAGGGATGATGGAGAGGGCGGCATGGTGCTGACCAATTGCCCGTTCCACCGGCTCGCGACAAGCCACACCGATGTGATCTGCCACGCCAACCTCGGACTCCTCGAGGGGGTTGCCGCAGGTGTCGACGACCAGGACCACAACGTGGTGTTCGCGCCGAACACCGGCCACTGCTGTGTGCGCATCACTCCGCGCTTGGAGCCATCGGCCTAGACCGCCACCACCCGGTTCCCGCAACGCCAACAGGTCGCCGGCAGCTCCTCCTCGATGAGAGCGCCGCAGTCCTGGCAGACGCGCTCCAGCCAGCAGACCGCATCGCCGGTCGGGCTGAACTCCTCAGGATGCTGCTCATTCATCACGTTCAGTGTGCACCTCTTCCCGCCCGCCCGCCAGGGAACGTTCAGTGTGCAACTCTTCCCGCCCGCCAAGGAACGTTCAGGATCCATTCAGCCAACGCGCAGATACTGGTGAAATGAGCGACGGACCCAAGATTCTCATTGTCGATGACGAGCCCAACATCCGGGATCTGCTGACCACGAGCCTGCGCTTCGCGGGCTTCGCCGTCCGCGCGGTGGGCAATGGCGCACAGGCGATCTCTGCGGTTCTCGAGGAGGAGCCCGACCTCATCATCCTCGACGTCATGCTGCCGGACATGAACGGATTCGGCGTCACGAAGCGCCTGAGAGCGAGCGGATACACGGCGCCCATCCTGTTCCTCACCGCGAAGGACGACACCGAGGACAAGATCACCGGCCTCACGGTCGGCGGCGACGACTACGTCACGAAGCCGTTCAGCCTCGACGAAATCGTCGCGAGGATCAAGGCCATCCTGCGCCGCACGATGCAGGATGAGGAGGACGCCATCATCCGCGCGGGCGACCTCACGATGGACCAGGACACCCACGAGGTCACGATCGGGGACACCCAGGTCGAGCTGAGCCCCACCGAGTTCAAGCTGCTGCGCTACCTCATGCTCAACCCGAACCGGGTGCTCAGCAAGGCGCAGATCCTCGACCACGTGTGGGAGTACGACTTCAACGGGGATGCCGGGATCGTCGAGTCCTACATCTCCTACCTGCGGCGCAAGCTCGACCAGTTCTCCGAGGAGCCCATCATCCAGACCAAGCGTGGCTTCGGGTACATGCTCAAGGCCGCGCGGGCCTGAGCTGTACCAGCCGCTGCGCATACCGGTTAGCCTGAGACCTGATGCATGAGCAGCTCTCCCAGTGGTGGAGTCGGGTATCCCTCCGCACCAAGACCACGGGCGTCACCGTCCTCCTGGTGACCGTCGGCCTGCTTGTCGCGGGAATCGGGACGATGACCGTCCTGCGCAACTACCTCGTCAGCGAGGTCGACCGCAAGATCGCCTCGACCTTCGACGATCTGAGGACGCTCGACCTCGATATCGACCAGACCTGCATCAGGGCGAGCGGCCCCAGCCAGTTCTTCGTCGCGATCCTCGCCCCCGACGGCAGCGTGCTCTGCCAGAATCGCGACGCCGAGCAGGCCCGGCCCGTCGTGAACGGACTCGACCTCTCCATTGTGAGGGCTCAGGCGGGCGTCCCGCTGACGCTGTGGGATGCCGATCGCACCGGCCAGTGGCGCGTCGTGTCCGCCCCCTACGAGGACGATTCGACGCAGCAGGTCGTCACGCTGGCGGTCGGAGCGAGCCTCGCCGACATCAACGGGACGATCTCGCAGTACACCGCGGTGTTCCTCGGCTTCGGGTTGTCCGTTGTCATCCTCGGCGGGCTGCTCACGCGACTCCTGGTCACCGCCACGTTCACCCCGCTGCGCGAGGTCGAGGCGACTGCGGCCGCGATCGCCGACGGCGACTTCAGCCAGCGTCTCCCAGGGGCGACGCCGAATACCGAGGTCGGCAGGCTCAATCGATCCCTCAACACCATGCTCAACCGCATCGACCGCGCCTTCGCGGATCGGGCGAAGACCATCGAGCAGATGCGCCGGTTCGTGGGAGACGCGAGCCACGAGCTGCGCACCCCGCTGGTGTCGGTGCGCGGGTACGCCGAGCTTTACCGGATGGGAGCGCTGCAGGGGCCCGAGGATGTCGCACAGGCCATGGAGCGCATCGAGAAGGAGGCGGTCCGCATGGGCGGCCTCGTCGAGGACCTCCTCGAGCTCGCCAGACTCGACGAGGCCAGACCCCTCCAGCTGGCCCCGGTCGATCTGCTCCCGCTCGCCCGCGATGCCGCGCTCGACGCCATGGCATCCGACCCCGACCGCACCGTGACGATCATCGTCGCGGAACCGGATGTCTCCGCACCCCGCGAGGCCGCGCCAGAGCCGGAGAAGGCGGTGAACCGGCGCAAAGACTCGGCGGCCGGACATCGACCGGTCCCGACGGCCACCGGACCGATCGCGTTCGCCGGGGCGACGATCGCGCGGCTGCGGTCCCGTCGTGCGCGCACCATGCCGGTGACGACGACGGGTGCCGGGCCGGAACAGGTCGAACTCGAGCTGCCGGCGATCGTCCTCGCAGAGGAGAACAAGATCCGTCAGGTGATCACCAACCTGATGGGCAACGCGATGCGTTTCACACCGGCGGGAAGCCCGCTCGAACTCGTGGTGCATGTCGATGCCGGGCGTCAGATGGCCATGCTCGACGTCGTCGACCATGGCGAGGGCGTTCCCCCGCAGATCCGGGACAAGATCTTCCAGCGTTTCTGGCGTGCCGATACCTCGAGGACCAGGGAGACCGGCGGCAGCGGCCTCGGTCTGGCCATCGTCTCCGGCATCATCGCCGCGCACAAGGGGACGGTTGAGGTTCTGGAGACACCCGGCGGCGGTGCGACATTCAGGATCGCGCTTCCCCTCCTCCCCACCGGCTACACGCTGCGCCCCACTCACCGCTGACCGCCCTGCCTGCGGTCGCCGGGACTGCCCCGGCTAGCGTGTATCGATCGGGGACCGACCCCACACAGTGACGGGAGTGACCATGACCAGGTACCAGGTGGACAGCGAGGCGGTCCTCGGAGCGCACGGAGCCATCCACAGCACGATGTCGAGGATCCAGGCCGAGGCGAGCAGCCTGCACAGCCAGCTCGCGAACCTCCAGAGCTCGTGGACGGGGCCGGCGGCGAGCGCGTTCCAGTCTGTGGTCGCGGACTGGAACGCGACCGAGCAGCGCGTCGAGCAGAGCCTGGCCGGGATCGGCCAGGCTCTCGGCAGGGCTGCCCAGCAGTACGCGGACATCGAGCAGGCGAACGCGCAGATGTTCCGTCGATGACCCCTGCTGCTGCGCGCAGGATCGAGGCGGCCCACCATGCCGAGATCTACCGGCGCGAGGGGGAGGATCCGGAAGTGGCCGAATTCGTTCGATACACCTCGAAACTCCCTCGCTAGAGCCACCAAACCTCTCGCCGGTCGTCTGCCACGGAACGCAAAAGGGCGGCCCCTTTCGGGGCCGCCCTCTGCTACCTATTGCGGATCTGGGTTTCGATACGCCCGGCCGGCAGGGCCGGGCTACTCAACCTTGATCGATGCGGACGCTTTCGCGTCCGCGTCGATCAAAAGTCCATACCGCCCGACGGGTCACCCATCGGCGGAGCCGACTTCTCGGGCTTGTCGGCGACAACGGCCTCGGTGGTGAGGAACAGGCCGGCGATCGACGCTGCGTTGAGCAGCGCGGAGCGGGTGACCTTCACCGGGTCGTTGATACCAGCGGTCAGCATGTCGCCATACTCGCCGGTCGCCGCGTTGAGCCCGTGGCCCGACGGCAGGTTGCGGACCTTCTCGGCCACAACACCTGGCTCGAGGCCTGCGTTGAGGGCGATCTGCTTGAGCGGAGCGTCGATCGCGACACGAACAATGTTCGCACCGGTCGCCTCGTCGCCGGTCAGACCCTTGAGGGCCTTGCCACCGAAAGCGACTTCACCGGCCTGGATGAGCGCGACGCCACCACCGGCGACGATGCCCTCTTCGACGGCAGCCTTCGCGTTGCGGACGGCGTCCTCGATGCGGTGCTTGCGCTCCTTCAGCTCGACCTCGGTCGCGGCACCGGCCTTGATGACCGCAACACCGCCGGCGAGCTTGGCGAGGCGCTCCTGGAGCTTCTCGCGGTCGTAGTCGCTGTCGGTGTTCTCGATCTCCGAGCGGATCTGCTTGACCCGTCCGGCGATCGCATCGCCTTCACCGGCGCCCTCGACGATCGTGGTCTCGTCCTTCGTGACGATGACCTTGCGGGCCTGGCCGAGCAGGTCGAGGGTCGCGTTCTCGAGCTTGAGGCCGACCTCCTCGCTGATGACCTGGCCACCGGTGAGGATCGCGATGTCCTGCAGCTGCGCCTTGCGGCGGTCGCCGAAGCCCGGAGCCTTGACGGCAACCGACTTGAAGATGCCGCGGATCTTGTTCACGACGAGAGTCGCGAGCGCCTCGCCGTCGACGTCCTCGGCGATGATGAGCAGCTGCTTGCCGCTCTGGATCACCTTGTCGACGATCGGCAGAAGGTCCTTGATGTTGGAGATCTTGGAGTTGACGATGAGGATGTAGGCATCCTCGAACACCGTCTCCTGGCGCTCCGGGTCTGTGACGAAGTATGCCGACAGGTAGCCCTTGTCGAAGCGCATGCCCTCGGTCAGTTCGAGCTCGGTGCCGAACGTGTTCGACTCCTCGACCGTGACGACGCCTTCCTTGCCCACCTTGTCGATGGCCTCGGCGATCAGCGCACCGATCTCGGAGTCGCCGGCGGAGATGGATGCTGTCGCAGCGATCTCTTCCTTCGTCTCGATCTCCTTCGCACCGGCCACGAGCGCTTCGATGACGGCCGCTACGGCCTTCTCGATGCCACGCTTGAGGCTGATCGGGTCGGCGCCGGCCGCGACGTTGCGCAGTCCTTCGCGCACGAGGGCCTGGGCCAGGACGACCGAGGTCGTCGTACCGTCGCCCGCGACGTCATCCGTCTTCTTGGCGACCTCTTTGACCAGCTCTGCGCCGATCTTCTCGTAGGGGTCGTCGAGCTCGATCTCCTTGGCGATCGACACACCATCGTTCGTGATGGTGGGCGCGCCCCACTTCTTCTCGAGCACGACGTTGCGACCGCGCGGGCCCAGCGTGACCTTGACCGCGTCGGCCAGAATATTGAGGCCGCGCTCAAGGCCCCGACGGGCCTCTTCGTTGAAAGCAATGATCTTTGCCATGTGTGTTTCTCGTCCCTCCCGGACGTCGTAAGAGTGCAACACCTTTGGCACTCCCACTAAGAGAGTGCTAAACGATTCTGGCACTCTATGGCAGAGAGTGCAAGCGAGCGGCTACCGGGCGGGCGCCGCCGTGAAGCTGACCGCACCCGCGTGTGGAACGAGCTCGATCCAGCTGTTGCCGGCGGCGAGACGAATCGTGACTCCGTTGTCGTCCACCAGCCGGATGGGCGACCTCGCGTTCGCCTTGGACCAGGTGCCGTGCACCGTCGCTCCCCCGGTGGAAACCCAGGCCTCGCCGCTGCCGGACAACTGGGTCTTCGGCACGCCGCCGTCGTTGACGACCCCGACACGCAGCACGACGACGTTGGTCGCGCTCAGCTGCGCCCCACCGCTGTCGAGGTCCTTCTTGCCCTGCTGCGCGCGCAGGAACAGCTGCCTCGCGGGGTCGTAACTCCAGGTCCCGTAGAACCCGCTGGAGAAGCGGTAGTTCACGACCGAGGTCGGTTTGCCATCCTTCGCCGCCGTCGACCCCGCGATATCGAGGGAGTAGGCGAACTGCTGGGCCGGCGGCGCGATCTCCTTGTGCTGGGCGAGCACCGCCTGCGCCTTCACGAGGACATTGTGCGGTGCGGCCTTGTCCTTTGTGCGGAAGAAGGTCGCCTCGGTATCCGCCTGCCCGTGGATCGCGTTGTACACCGGAGTCTGACGCATGAGCGCCACGAAACGTTGCTGGCCGCCCGAGTAGCAGATGATCCCGCCGAACGGCGAGACGATGTCAGGATCCATCGGCCGTATCGACCGCACCGGGCCGAGGAGTTCCGGGATGTCCGACTGCCAGATCGCGACGTAGCGGGTGATCCCTCCCTCGACGAGCTCCTCGAACACCAGATCGGTGCGCTCAAGGCCGACCTGAGGCCTTGCATCCCAGTGGTTGTCGACCTTCGCCGCAATGGAGGCGTGGGCGAGCGAGCCGGCAGGGATTGTCGTCCCGCGCAGCGGGGCGAGCTCGGTAGGAGCCGGTGTCTCATAGCTCGACACATAGGCGGGGGTCGGAGTCGGGGTCGGTACTGGCGCCACCGCGCATCCGGATACCGAGAGCGCACCGGTGAGAACCGCCACCAGAGCGCACCGCCTTGCTCGTACTCCCCCGAGATTCCGGTCCGCCCCTATGATCCGCACCGGGACAGACTAACGCCGCCGGGTTTCCCGGACGGCGTTAGCACAGGGCGAGCCCGACAATCGACGTCAGCCGCCCGCCAGGCGCACCGATTCGGCCTGAGGTCCCTTGTTACCGGTTCCGACCTCGAAGACCACCTGCTGGCCTTCCTCGAGGACCTTGTAGCCTCCCATTTCGATGGCGGAGTAGTGGACGAAAACGTCCTGCCCGCCGCCCTCGACGGTGATGAAGCCGTAGCCCTTCTCAGCGTTGAACCACTTCACGGTTCCGTTCGCCATCTGTACTCCCTGCTGCGTTGACTGCGGCGCCCGCGATTGTGCCAGAGCCGGATCAAGACCAGATACTAACCAGATTGGGGGCCGTTGGGGAGAGCGGATGCCGGAATGAGACCTCGGCTCGACAATTTCGGCAGGAAATCGGGCTCCGTGTAATACAAATGAGACATTCCCGGACTATCCGGGATGAGGTGCTAGCCGACCGGCTTGTAATCCAACCCGATGACGACGGTGATCACCGAGCCGGGGTAGTCGGCCGACAGGCGGATCTCACCGGCCTTGAGGGCGAGCACGATGCCGCGAGCAGCGCCCTCGTACTGGGGATCGGAGTAGTAGACGACGGTCTTCTCGACATCGGTCGTTGCGGCGTTCGCGCGGCTTCCGATGCCCTCGGCCGCACCCTTCCAACCCTGCGCAAGCAGCGTATTGCCGACCTGCGTCGCGAGCCCTGGCGTCGGCGTCCCGTTCAGGATGTTCAGCGGCAGCGCGGGATCGATCGTCGGCTGAGCGGTCGGAGTCGGGGTCGGGCTCGGCGTCGGGGTCTCCTGGCCCTGGAAGAACGGCAGATCGAAGTTGATCTTGCTGTCGAGTGCGGCGAGCCCGACCAGCCCGACGACCGTCAGCAGTACCGTCGCGAGCACCGCCCATCCGAATCCGATCCAGCCGCGACCCTTCCTCACCGGGGCGCGGTGCGCGCCGACGCGCAGCAGGTCCGGCGGTAGCTCGTCAAAGCGGTCTTCAGGATAGGTCGCCATCGGTCTCTCGGTCGGTCGGTGTGGTGTGAGGATCCGTGCTCATCCTCCGCATGGTCCTCGCCCCGGTCCTGGCATCCCGCACGCGCTGCAGGCGCCTCACGAGCATGGGGTCGTGCACGACCGCCGCTGGGGAGTCGATCACGGCGTTCAGCAGCTGATAGTAGCGGGCAGAGTTGAGCCCGAACTCCGCGCGAATGGCCTCATCCTTCGCACCCGCATGTCGCCACCATTCATGCTCGAACGCGAGGATGCGCATATCGCGATCGGAGAGACTCGGCGAGGCGAGGTCAGCGGGCGCTTTCGCAGGCGACTGCTCACCCTTTGGTCCCACCCTTATCTCCCTGCGCTCGTACGCCGCTGCCAGCGATATCCTATGGCCGCCGACTGGGAGCTCCCGCCAGGCAGACCGCCCTTCGCCGCATTGGGCTGACGAACAGGGCGGTGAGTTAGGATAACCTAACCAACGGATTCAGGAGCAGCTCCCGATGACACGCCGCTCTCCGCACAGCGCACTAATCGGCGTTCTCCTGAGCGTGCTCCTGCTGGGAGGCTGTGCGGCCTATCCGGGCACGGCACCGTCCCCGACGGGCCCGGCACCGGCGGTCGGGCCGGAACTGCCGCTCGCGCAGCTCGACCTGCTCGCGGATCCACGCAGCCACAAGGGAGAGTCGACCGCTCTCCTGCGTTCTGCGGCGATCGAGCCGATCACCGCGCATCCTGCCCAGACGCTTCCGGCGACCACGACATCCAGGGATCTGGCCGGTGACAGGCCCGTCACCGTCGCTTCCACCGACCGCATCCTCGGTCTCGACATCGCCGGTTCGATCGCGGCGACGATCACCGGGCTCGGCTTCGGCGATCACCTCGTCGGCCGGGATGCCTCGACGACCTTCCCGCCGGCCGCCGACCTTCCGCTCGTGACGCGCGGTGGCCACACCGTCAACGCGGAAGCGGTGCTCCAACTGCGGCCGAGCGTGATCATCACCGACGGAACGATCGGCCCGATCGACGTGATGCTCCAGTTGCGCGATGCGGGGATTCCGGTCGTCTTCGTCCGTCAGGACCCCGGCATCGCGGGGGTCGCTGCGCTCGCGAGGGATGTGGCCGCGGCGCTCGGCGCTCCCGAAACCGGGGAGCTGCTCGCCACGCGCCTCGATGCCGCGGTGAAGGAGAAGATCGCCGAGATCGCCGCGATCGCCCCGAAAGCGACGGAGGACCGGGTCAGGATGCTGTTCCTCTACCTGCGCGGCGCATCCGGAATCTACTACCTGTTCGGCGCGGAGTCCGGCGCGGACCAATTGATCACCGCGCTGGGCGGGATCGATGTTGCGAGCGGGATCGGATGGAAGGGGATGCGTCCGATGACCGACGAGGCGATGATCGCGGCCGATCCCGACCTCATCCTCGTCATGACGGATGGTCTCTCCAGCGCCGGGGGTGTCGACGGGCTGCTCGACGCGAAACCCGCCGTCGCGCTCACCCGGGCCGGCCAGAACCGGCGCTTCGTCAGCATGGCCGATGGCGAGGTTCTCAGCTTCGGGCCGCGCACGGCCGGGGTGCTCGATGCTCTCGCCCGCGCGATCTACGCTCCCGTCGGCTGATCCTGGCGATCGAGCCACTCGACGTGCTGCCCGTGCGGGCCGACGTAGGCGAGCGGCTCACCGTTCACGGCAAGGACGAATCTGCCGACCCGCGGATCGTCGAGCTTCACATCGACTTCGGGAAGCACCCCAACCCCCTCCAGCGAGACCCACGCCACACCGAGATCCCTGATCGCCTCGACCAGGCGCATGCGCTCGAGAAAGGGGATGTAGACGAGCACGCCGCTCGTGATGACGACCGTGGTCGCGTGCCCGGGCACCTGCTGCGCGAGCAGGGCGAGCTCGTCGACCGCGTTCCCGCGCACGAGCAGTGGCGGTTCGGCGCGGACGATCGCTGCCGCGGCACGGACGCGGTCGCGGCGCTCCTTCTGCTCCGGCCACACGAGCGT
>DATCXP010000194.1:0-6420 GCA_036565765.1 Terrimesophilobacter sp. | reverse complement strand
GTCGAAGGCGGGCTCGTCGTCGTGCCCAGCGACCGCCCCGAGATGCTCATCGGGGCGATCGTCGCGCACCTGTCCCGAACGTTCCCCTCGCTGTCGGGCATCCTCGTCAACGGGGGCTTCCCGATCGCACCCCAGATCGAGCGTGTCATCGACGGTCTCGGCACGACACTGCCCATCGCCGTGTGCGATCTTGGGACCTACGAGACCGCCACCCGGGTAGTGGCCTGCCGAAGCCGGCTCGCCGCTGACTCGCCGAGGAAGTACGCGCTCGCGCTCGCATTGTTCGCGAAGCACGTCGACGCGAAGCGGCTCGCGGCGGCGCTGACGGCGGAAGTGCCCTCCGTCCTCACGCCGATCAGATTCGAGCGCTCGCTCCGAGAGCGCGCGCGGGCACGTCCGATGCGCATCGTGCTCCCCGAGGGTGACGATGACCGGGTGCTCAGCGCGGCCTCGATCGTCGAGGAACAGGGCATAGCGGAGCTCACGATTCTCGGCGACGAGACGGCCATTCGCAGGCGCGCCGCAGAGATCGGGGTCGATCTCGGGTCGGTGCGGATCGTGTCGACCGCCGACCCGGACCTGCATCCGCGATTCGCCGAGGAGTACGCGCGAATCCGCGCCCACAAGGGTGTCACACGCGAGGTGGCGGAGACTAAGGTGTCCGATGTCTCCTATTTCGGCACGATGATGGTGCATCTCGGCCTTGCCGACGGCATGGTCTCAGGAGCGCGCCATTCGACGGCGCACACCATCCGGCCCGCCTTCGAGATCATCAAGACCACGCCCGGCATCGCGGTCGCCTCGAGCGTCTTCCTCATGGCCCTCGCCGACCGCGTGCTGGTCTATGGCGATTGCGCGATCATTCCAGAGCCGGATGCCGGGCAGCTCGCCGACATCGCCATCGCCTCGGCGGCGACCGCGCGCGAGTTCGGCATCGAGCCCCGGGTCGCGATGCTCAGCTACTCGACCGGGGACTCCGGAACGGGCGGTGTCGTCGACGAGGTGCGCGCGGCCACCGAACTCGTTCGCTCGCGAGCGCCCGAACTCCCGGTGACCGGCCCCATCCAGTACGACGCGGCGGTGGACCCGGTGGTCGCGGCGGTCAAGCTCCCCGGCTCCGCGGTGGCGGGGCATGCGACGGTCTTCGTGTTCCCCGACCTCAACACCGGCAACAACACCTACAAGGCAGTGCAGCGCACTGCCGGAGCCGTGGCGATCGGCCCCGTGCTGCAGGGCCTCGCGAAGCCTGTTAACGATCTCTCCCGAGGCGCACTCGTACGCGACATAGTCAACACGATCGCGATCACGGCGATCCAGGCGCAGCGAATCGCGGCGACGCAGGGCAACCCTTCCTTGCCATCGAGGTCGGCGCGGTGAGTCTGAATGCAGCGTCCGCGCGTCACCTGCTCGCGAAGGTGCGCCCGGTGATCGCATCCGGAATCACCCGAACGTAGTTGAACTTGTCGCCACGTTGCGCCGGGATGAGATCAAGAATGCCCGAGCGCTCGATGTCCTCGTCGGAGGCCAGCCGTTGGGCAGGACCTTTCAGGACCACGCTGAACCAGTTGCCATCGTCGAGCCGCTCGACCTGGACGGCGACGTGCGGATGCTGCACGAGGTCCTCCAGCTTCGTGCCAGGGGCGCTCCGGAAGAAGAGCTGGCGATGAGCGATCAGGTAGTTGATGGGCATGATGTCGACGCCAACGGGATAGGACCGCAGTGCCAGGTGACCGATACCGGAAGTCCCGAGGATTTTCCAGCATTCGGTGTGGGTCAATTCGCGTGTCTCATCGTCCGGTTCGTCGACGGCCGGGGCTGGTCCGCCGGCCGGCTCGTGACGGCCTTCGCGCCTGTCCTGTTCCTGGCCTTCCATGGGGACAGTCTCACCCCAGGCGCCCGCCACGATCAGGGCCGAAAGTCCCACCACGAGCTGGACCGGTGCGACACAGGGACCTTCGCCCCTACCCTCGATCGCCACCCGGACCTTGGCTTGTAGCAGGGAGCATGATGGCGACGATGAAGGTCTGGACGACCACGGCGAACGCTCACGTGCTCGAGCTCGCCGCGCGTCCTGTGCCCCAGCTTGCACCCGACGAGGTGCTGGTCAGAGTCGAAGCCTGCGGAGTCTGCCGCACCGATCTGCATGTCATCGATCAGGAGCTACCGGTACACCGCCCCTTGGTGGTGCCAGGCCACGAGGTGGTGGGATTCGTGGCCCGCTGCGGGGACGCCGTGCGGCGGCTCCATCCCGGTGATCGGGTCGGGATCGCCTGGCTGCGGCGCACCTGCGGTGTCTGCCGGTGGTGCCGAGAGGGCAAGGAGAACCTCTGCCCCGACTCCCGGTACACCGGCTGGGACGCCGACGGCGGCTACGCGGAGTTCACAACGGTGCCCGAGGCGTTCGCCTACCCACTCCCCGCGGATGCCGACCCGGTCGAAACCGCTCCCCTGCTCTGCTCCGGCATCATCGGCTTCCGGGCGCTCGCCCGCGCAAAGCTGCCGCCGGGTGGGCGACTGGGCATCTACGGCTTCGGTTCCAGCGCCCACATCACCGCGCAACTGGCGCTGGCATCCGGTGCCGAGCTCCACGTCATGACCCGAGGCCGCGCGAACCGCGAACTCGCTCGGCGGCTCGGTGCGGCATTCGTCGGCGACGCTGCCGCCACACCCCCGGTCCCGCTCGACTCCGTGATCGTCTTCGCCCCGGCTGGCGAACTCGTTCCTGTTGCGCTGCAGGCCACGACCCCGGGCGGCACCGTCGTTCTGTCCGGCATCCACATGTCCGACATCCCGGCGATGGCTTACGAGCGGAGCGTCTTCCACGAGCGCGACCTGCGGACGGTGACCGCGAACACCCGCGCGGACGGAACCGCATTCCTCCGCCTCGCCCGCGCTCTTCACATCACACCGACGATCACCCGCTATCCCTTCGCTCGCGCGATCGATGCGGTCGATGATCTCCGCGCGGGATCCGTCTCGGGCTCGCTCGTGATCACCGCGGACCAGACTCGCCGATAGCTGCTCCGCCGTGCCCGCTACGCAACGCAATGAAGGAGCAAGCGTTGGGACCTTCGGCCCTGTCGAGGAGGCCCCGGAAGAGCCGACGCTGGACGCATGACTTTCTCAGAGGCAATCACGGCAGGCTTCCGGAACTACGCTCAGTTCTCCGGACGCGCGGTCCGTTCGGAATTCTGGTGGTGGGTCCTCTTCACGACCCTGGTCAACGCGGCACTCAACGCGCTCAATGTCGCCACGCCCCAGGGCAGCCTGCTGCTCGGCTCAAGCCTTTCCGGGGTCTGGTCGATCGCCGTACTCATCCCCAGCCTCGCGGTGACCGTGCGCCGACTACGTGATGCCGGCCGCGGCTGGCCCGAACTGTTCTGGATTCTGCTCCCGATCGTGGGTCTCATCATCCTCATCGTGCATCTCTGCGACCCGAGCGTTGCAACGCCAACCGGGTCGTCTGAAGGCGTGGGGGCTCAGCGCTCGACCTCCGACTAGGCATGTGACCTTCGGCCCTAGTCTGCAGGCGTGCCGAGACATGAGACTGACCCCATGGATGACAATGACTCGAGGCGGATTCTGGTCGCCGTCGACGGCTCCGACTCATCGATCGAAGCCCTTCGTCGGGCTGCGCTGATCGCGACCGCGATCGACGCACAGATCGAAGCGGTCACCACCTGGGAGTACCCCGCGTTACTGGAGAGCTACTACCCGTTGGACGACTGGTCCCCGGAGGAGGATGCGCGGCAGACACTCTCCACCTCGGTCGAACAGGCATTCCACGGAAGCCCACCGGTGAGACTCAGCACCAGGACTCTCCATGGCCCTCCGGCGCGCACCCTCATCGAGGAGAGTCAGAACGCGTTCATGCTCGTTCTCGGCAGCCGAGGGCACGGCGGCTTCGCCGGTTTGCTGCTGGGCTCGGTGAGCACGGCCTGCGCTCAGCATGCCCGTTGCCCCGTGCTCATCATGCACGGTCCGGCGTCCGCGGCTGACGTCCCCGCCGCGTAGGCGCCGACCAGCGCACCAAGTCCGAACCCGCCCACCTCCGCGGGCCTTGTGTCAGCACCGCGTTGGCGATTGGATACCCTCATGGCTTCAATCGGGTCGCCGTATCGCTTGCGCTGGGTACGGGTAACGTCTGCCGTCATCGGGATCTGCACGCTCTCCACCGCTGCGCTGTTCGGCTTCATCATCGCCGGGGCATCACTTAATGTGGAAAGCGCGGCTGATACCCAGGCAATCGCCCGGAGTGGACCCATTGCGATCGCATTGGTGGTGGTGGGACTGGCTGCGGGCGTCATCTGGTTCCTGTTCAGAAATCGCAAATAGCGCGGTCAACCTGCTGTGCAGAGATGGAGGTGCCCGATGAAGGCGATTGCGGTAACGGATCGAAACGCGGGAACTGCCGGGATGGCACTGGTGGAGCACCCCCAGCCGTCGGCAGCGATAAACGACGTCATCGTCGAGATTCACGCGTCGGGGTTCGTGCCGACTGAGGTCGACTGGCCCTCTACCTGGACCGATCGCGCCAACCGTGATCGAACACCCTCAGTCCTCGGGCACGAGCTGGCCGGCGTGGTGACCGCGCTCGGCTATGGCACGACCGGGCTCTCCGTGGGACAGCGGGTATTCGGCCTCTCAGACTGGCATCGCGACGGCACCCTGGCGGAGTACGTGGCGATCGAGGCACGCAACCTCGCGCCGCTGCCGGGCGACGTCGATTTCACTGTTGGCGCGAGTCTGCCGATCTCGGGCCTGACCGCGTGGCAGGGATTGTTCGTACACGGCCGTCTTCAGTCGGGACAGAGCATCCTCGTGCACGGCGCGGCCGGCGCAGTCGGGTCGATGGTGACTCAGTTGGCCCGCGAGGCCGGCGCCTACGTCATCGGCACCGGACGCGCCGCCGATCGGCAGAAGGCACTTGACTTCGGTGCACACGAGTTCGTCGATCTCGCAGGCGACTCTCTGGACGACATCGGTGGAGTCGATCTGGTATTCGACGTGATCGGTGGTGACATCCAGAAGCAGTCTGCGGGCCTCATCCGTCCTGGAGGAACGCTGGTGAGCGTCACTGGACCGGTCGAAGCGCGCCCTAAGGACGGCTTGGGAATCGACTTCGTTGTCGAGTCCGATCGTGCACAACTGGGCGAGATCGTTCAGAGGGTGCGAGACGGACGGCTGCGGACGAACATCGGCAATATCGCCACCCTCGACGATGCCGTCGCCGCCCTCAACCCGACCGAGCGACGGGTCGGGAAGACGATCATCCGCGTGCGTCCGTAGCGGGCGCGCTCGCCACGATAGTGTTTCCTCACACGTCTGCTTTTTGACGATCCCGCATGTCTCTCGTTCGGCCGACACATCAGCCGAGCCTTTCAGCCCGAGCGTTAGGAAGCCATGAAGCTCTACTCCCGGTTCGCCTTGTCGGCGGTCGCAGCCCTCATGTCCGCCGGACTTGTCCTTGGATCATCCGCACCGGCCGTCGCTGGACCCGGCGATCTGCCGGTGATCACGTCGTCGGCGCCCCCGAACGTGATCATCGGCGTGCCGTACTCGCACACCTTCACTGCTGCTGGTGACGGCCCGTTCGTCTTCGCGCTCGACGCCACGATCGCTGGGCTGAGCCTTGACGCTGTCACGGGGGTGCTCTCGGGCACAGCTACAACCTTCGGAGCGGTGTCGCTGACGCTCACGGTGACTGACATCGACGGCGACCAGAGCCAGCAGGCATACGTCGTCCCCGTTTCCCCCGGGGTGGGGATCACTACCGTGACGGTGCCCACCGGCACCACCGCGGTTCCCTACAGCGCCACGCTCGCCGCGCTCGGTGCGGACCCGTTCGAGTTCAGGCTCACCGGCGGCACGTTGCCTCCCGGACTCGCCTTGAGCCTCAGCGGCGCGATCACGGGCACGCCGACCACGGCCGGCCCCTACAGCTTTCAGGTGACCGTGACCGATTCCAACGGTCGCGAGGGTGCACGCAACTTCACGTTGGCCGTGATCAACGACCCGGACATCGTCTCGGGAGCCCCGGTCGACGGGACCATCGGCGTGCCGTACTCGCACACGGTCACGGCCTCCGGCACCGGGCCGTTCGGGTTCGCGGTCACCGCCGGCGCTCTGCCGGGCGGTCTGGCCCTCGACCCGGACACGGGAGTGATCGCCGGCACACCGACGGCCGCTGGTGCGTACACCTTCTCCGTGACGGTCACCAACGCCAGCGCGGCGAGCATCGTCGGGACCTACGAGATCACGATCGCGGCCGGGGCAGAACTGGCGCCGACGGGCTTCGAGGGCATATGGCTTGCCGCGCTTGCAGGCATGCTGATGGTCACCGGCGCGCTCGCGCTGAGGGTCGCGAGGCGCACGCGCTCGTAGCCAGCGCCGAATGGATGTGACGCTGGGCACGGATTC
>DATCXP010000190.1:0-6008 GCA_036565765.1 Terrimesophilobacter sp. | reverse complement strand
CGGGCATGGGACCCCAACTGGCGAGCGCGGCCTGGACGGCGGGAATCACTCTTGTCGTCGTCTTCGGCGCGATCGTCGCGATCGGGTTCTGGCTCCTCTCCCGCCGGAAGGCACGAGGCCAGGGACTGGATGCCCTCAGCGCCCAGCAGCAGAAGGCCAACATCCTTCTCGTGCGGGTCGACGACGCGGTCAAGAACGCTGAAGACGAACTCGGATTCGCCGTGGCGCAGTTCGGCGACGGCAAGTCGGGAGAGTTCGAGAAAGTCCTCGCCGCGGCGAAGTCCCAGCTGAGTGAGGCGTTCGGGCTTCAGCAGAAGCTGGACGATGCCTACCCGGATTCGCTGACCCAGCGTCGGGACTGGAGCGCCCGCATCATCCACCTGTGTGAGACGGCGCAAGCAGCGCTCGCGGAGCAGGAGACCGAGTTCGCGGGCCTGCGCCAGCTGGAACAGAACGCACCGGCGAACCTCTCCTCCGTGCGCGCCCTCGTCACTGACCTCGAAGCACAGGAAGCGGCGGCAGCGAAGACGCTCGCCACGCTGAAGAGCGCCTACACTGCGACCGCAATCGCCTCCGTCACCGACAATCTGCAACGAGCCGAGGCCGAACGGCGGCAGGCGACGGCGTCGGCGGATGACGCCGAGGCCGCGCTCGATACGAGCGCGACGGGATCCGCGACCCGCACGGCGGCCGACGCCATCCGCGCCGCCGAGGAGCACGCCCATCGCGCGATCCAGCTTCTCGATGCCATCGGCACTCTCCGGGCCGAACTCGGCAAGGCCTCGGATGCGGTCACCGCGCTGCGCACATCAACGCAGGAGAACCTCGCCGAAGCCAGGGCCCTTCGCGATGCGCCACCGGATGCCGACTCGAGCGCAGCCATCGCCAGAGCGATCGAGACGGTCGAGGCAGCCCTGGCCGCGAAGCAGCCGCTCAGCGACCCGCTCGCGAGCCTCGAGATCCTCCGCGCGGCGAACGCGGAACTGGATATCAGCATGGCCGGCGCCCGCAACCAGCAGCGCAGGCTCGACGGAGCCCGCACCGCGCTCGTCGGAGCCCTCGTCGGAGCCCGCAGCCAGCTCTCCGCGACCCGCGACTTCATCACGACCCGCCGCGGCGGCGTCGGCACCGAGGCCAGAACCCGTCTCGCCGAAGCCGAACGGCTCCTCACCATCGCGGAAGCGGAGTCCGACCCTGTGGCCGCCCTCGACATCGCGCGGAGCTCCGCGACCTACTCCCGCGACGCCGACGCGCTCGCCCGCTACGACCTGATGGGTCGCTGACTCCTCGCCGCCTAGTTCGGGCCGCTTCCTTCGGGACGCTGACTTCGGGCCGCCGACTTCGGGCCGCCGAGTGGCAGGCCGCCCACTGGTCGCCGACTGATCGGGACGCCGACTGATCGGGACGCCGGCTTCGAGGTCGCTGGGAACGCCGCATTCCTGAGAGCATGCCGATTGCCGGCCGTTCCCGATCCTGCGTTGAATGGATGCGCAACGAACGGAGGACACGATGCCATCGAAGACCAGCGACCCGCATCTCAAGGATCCCGAACTCTACGAGAAGCTCCGAGACGACGGCAATTCGAAGCAGAAAGCCGCGCGCATCTCCAACGCCGCAGCGAAGAAGGGACGATCCTCGATCGGCCGCAAGGGCGGCAAAGCCGGTGACTACGAGGACTGGACTGTGCCCCAGCTCAGGAGCAAGGCGAAGGAGATCGGACTCCACGGCTACTCGGATCTCACCAAGTCGAGACTGATTTCAGCCCTGAGAGGAAGCTGAGAAACCCCAACGAAATTAGGCTCTCAGACGTCAAGCTGTAGCATGGACTCCGGGTTTGCCTGACCACAGGCGCCAGGGGAGGGCTGTTCCCCCAAGCGACAGAGAGGTTTTCCGCTTGAGTTTCACAACCACCCGTGACCGTTTCGCAAAGCTGGCGGTGATCGCGGTATCAGGAGGCCTTGTGGCGACCCTGGCACTGCCGGCGTACGCATTCAACGCAACCGACGGTCAGGTCGACGCCTCTGCTCACGCGCAGAAGACGGTGGTCACTCAAACCCTCGCCGCCGCACCCGCCATCGAATTGACGGTGGCCCGCGACGGATACACCGCGACCAAGCCCGTCGTCCGTGCAGCCGCCAGCGTCACGGTGAACCGCTTCATCACGCTCAACCCGCCGGCGCCGAGCTACAGCGGCGCCGCCGTCATCGAGTACGGCATGCAGTTCGTCGGTGTGGTCCCCTACGGCTACGGCAACAGCCCGACGACCAGCTTCAGTTGCGACGGTTTCACCCAGTACGTGTTCGCCGCATTCGGCATCAGCCTCCCGCGCACCGCCGACGCTCAGGCCAGACTCGGTGTGAGGATCTCCCCCGCGGATGCCGTCCCCGGCGACCTTCTGTGGTGGCCAGGGCAGCACATCGGCATCTACGCCGGCCCCGGCCTGCTGCTCGACTCACCGCGGCCCGGCCGCTACGTCGAACTCCACGCGATCTGGGGAAACCCGGTCTACGTACGCCTCGTCGGCAAATAGGAATCACCGGAACGCGTTCGGCCCGGTCATCGCACGACCGCGAATGAGCGGGTGAACCTCATCGCACCTTCCTAGCTGCGTACCGAGCTTGACTGCGTACCGAGTCGGGGCTCGCCAGATGGCGCAGGACCGGGAACGCGGGTGTCATGCCGTACTGCCGAGGATCGTCCTCGAAGCGCTCGCGATCGGGCACACGGCGGCGAACCGCCGAGTCCTGCCTTCACGCCGCGCCGCTCGCCCCCATGACCCCCAGGACCTCCTCGACCGTGGTGGCCGCCTGAAGCCGGGCGACCGCCGTCGCGTCGTTGAAGATATTGGCAAGATGGGCGACTGACTCCAGGTGCCCGTCTGCGGACCCGGTCGCGAGCCCGAGCACGACACTCACCGGGTCGTTGTGCGGATGCCCGAAGGCGACGGGGGTGGCGAGCACGACTACCGCTAGTCCGCCGGCCAGCACCTGCGGGCCGGGGCGCGCGTGGGCGAGGGCCAGCCCGGGGGCGATCACCACATACGGACCGTGTTCCTCGATCATCCGGATCATCTCGTTGGCGTAGCCCGGCTTCGCCGCGCCGGAGCGCACGAGAGCCTCGCCGACCAGGGTCACCGCGGCACGCCAGTCGGCCGCCTGCGCGCCGAGGACGACGGCCGATGCGCGAAGTTCCGGGAGGGGCATCCTCAAGCCTGCTCGAACCCCGCGGAGATGCGGTTCGCGAGCTCTTCGCGGTCCTCGACCGGCAGGAAGCTCGCCGCCGCCGCGTTCAGCTGGAATACCTCCAGATCGGCGAGGTCGTAACCGAAGGCCTCCGAGAGCAGGCCCAGCTCGCGACTCAGGGTCGTGTTGCTCATCAGGCGGTTATCGGTGTTCACGGTCACGCGGAACCCGAGCTGGTACAGGAGGTCGAAGGGGTGGTCGACGAGTTCCGAGCCCCACTGCTCGATCGCTCCGGTCTGCAGGTTGGAGCTCGGGCTCAACTCGAGGGCGATCTCGCGATCCTTCACCCACTGGGAGAGCGTGCCGAGTGTCACGTAGCTGCTGTCGCCATCGGCTGGCTCGACCTCGATGTCCTCGGCAAGGCGCACGCCGTGGCCCAGTCGCAGTGTGCGACCGTCGAACAGCGCACTGCGGATGCTCGCCAGGCCTGCGGCCTCCCCCGCGTGCACTGTCGTCGGGAGGTAGTGCTGGGCGAGGTAGTCGAACGCCTCGCTCATCCGGCTCGCCGGGAACCCATCCTCCGGCCCCGCGATGTCGAATCCGACAACACCGTTCTCGCGGTGGCGCACGGCGAGCTGGGCGATCTCCAGTCCATTGTCCGCCTGGCGCATCGCGCTCACGAGCTGGCCGATCCGGATGCGTCCGCCGGCGAGTGCCACCGACTCGATGCCGTCCTCGATACCGTCCTGAACCGCGTCCACGACATCGTCGAGGCTCAGTCCCCGCCCGAGGTGCTGCTCGGGCGCCCAGCGGACCTCGCCGTAGATCACGCCGTCGGCATGGAGGTCCTCGACGAACTCCTTCGCGACCCTCGCCAGCCCTTCACGGGTCTGCATGACGGCGATCGTCACATCGAAGGTCTTGAGGTATTCCACGAGCGAGCCGGAGTCCGACTGGCTCGCGAACCAGGCGCCGAGGCCCGCGGCATCCTGAGCGGGCAGGCTGAGACCGATCTCGGAGGCGAGCTCGAGGATGGTCTGCGGGCGCAGCCCGCCATCCAGGTGATCGTGCAGCGAGACCTTCGGCAGCGAATTGAGGACGACGGAACCGCCGGGGAGCAGGTAGTCGTGGTCTGTCGCGTTCTCGTACTTCGCTGTAGTCATGCAGCAAATCTATCCCGTGAACTACGAGGAGCCACCCTGCACTCGGGAACTCACCAGCTCGCCCGTTTCCCGCACCCGACGCAGGACGGAGTCGATGTCGAGACTGCTGAACGTCGTCGCGATATAGGGAACAGTGATGGCCGCGACGACCGTGCCGTCCCGCCCGGTGACGGGAACCACGAGGTCGGTGATGCCCGGCTGCAGCGCGTCATCCTGGCGCAGATAGCCCTGCGGCGCCCCATGCACGAGAACCCGTCCGGCCGGTGTCGTCTCCACCGGGAACTCGGCGCCGACGCGAACCCGGAATCCGAAATCCGCCGGGCTCTCCACCTGCGCCACGACGCGCACGCGATCGGCGTCGAGCACGCTCAGATTGCAGGACTGGTGCACAACATCCGTGAGTTCCCGCATCGGGCCGAGCGCGAGAGCGACAAGTCCGCGCAGTGGAGGATGCCGGTTCGCAAGGTCGAACATCATGGTCGACAGCAGGTAAAGCCCTGACTGCCTCTCGCGGAAGATCCAGCCGCGACGCTCCAGCCTCTGCAGCACACGGAAGATCTGACTCGCCGTCCTGCCGACCGCCGAGGCGATCTCGCCCTGGGTGAGGCCGCCGTTCCGGTCGGCCAGGAGCTCCAGGATGTCGATCGCCTTGTCGAGGGCGGGAACCGAATACTCCGGGCCGCCCTCGCCCTGCGGAGCCAACGGGCTACCTGTCCGCACCCATGGCGGCCAGCATGCGCCGGGCGATCTCGCGATCGACGTCATCCGGTACCGGTTGAGCACCAGCCTGAAGGGCGCCTGCGGCCGTCGCGACGCGCTCGAGGGAGAGCGACTGCAGCAGGAAGCCGAGGTCCATCGCCTCGAGCGAGTTGCCCTTCGGTTCGCGGCCGGCCAGGTTCATCATGCGACCGCTCGCGAGCAGGATGACGTGGCGGCCTCCTTCGAAGTCGATCCGTTCTATCGCCTCGTCGAGCAGTCGCACTCCGGTGGCCTTTGCCTTGAGCGTCGCGACGTCGATCTCCCATGGGAAATGCCCGCAGTTCGCGAGCACGGCTCCGTCGCTCAGCAGCGGGAAGATCTCCGCGCCGATCACGCCGGGGTGCCCGGTCGCGGTGATGAACACATCGCCCCAGGAGGCGAGGTGCTGCATCGTGTCGACGCGGTAGCCGTCCATCGCAGCCTCGAACGCTTTGAGCTCGTCGACCTCGACGACGGCGACCTTGCCGCCGAGCGCGCGGAGGTACTGCGCGACACCCCGGCCGCACCATCCGTATCCGGCGACGACGAATCGGCGCCCGGGAACCATGAGATTCGTGATGCGCATGAAGCTCTCGACGACGGACTGACCGACACCGTGGCGGTTCTCGCCGATCGCCTTGAGCAGGCTGTCGTTGATGACGATGACGGGGAACGGGACGCGGCCGGCCAGCTCACCGCGCAGCCGGTCGCCGCCCGAGGTCGTCTCCTCGGTTCCACCGAGGATCGTCGACTCCGTGCCGCGCGCGATCACGCCGGCGGCGAGGTCGCCACCGTTGTCGAGCAGGATGTCCGGGGTCGCGTCGAGCACTGCAGCGATGTTCTCGTGATGCCGGTCGAGGGTGTCGGCTCGGGAGCCGAACACCGTCATTCCCCCGTGGCGCAGGAACGCCACGACGTCGTCCTG
>DATCXP010000185.1:0-15486 GCA_036565765.1 Terrimesophilobacter sp. | reverse complement strand
TTCCCGACCGCGACGGCCGCAGCCGCGCCCGCCCCGAACGCGACGGCATCCGTCGCCCCGTCCCGCTCGCGCACGGAGGTCGCCTCGCGCACCTCGGCGAAGCGGCTCGTCATCACCTCCGGTGCGAAGGAGGGGCTGGAGATCCCCCTCGCGAGCGAGCCGCTCACGATCGGCCGCTCCGGGGAGAGCGGACTCGTCATCCGGGACGACTACACCTCGACGCACCACGCACGGCTCATGCTGTGGGGCGAGGAATGGGTCATCCAGGACCTAGACTCGACGAACGGAACGTTCCTCGACGGCGCGCGAGTGACGGTGCCCACCCCGGTACCGCTGAACACCCCGGTCAAGATCGGTACGACGAGTTTCGAACTGCGGCGGTAGGTGAATGGCCACTACGGGCAAGAGTGCGGCCGTTTCGCATGTCGGAAAGATCCGCGCGAACAACCAGGATTCCGGCTACGCGGGCAAACACCTCTTCGTGGTCGCCGACGGGATGGGCGGCCACGCCGGCGGTGACGTCGCCTCCGCAATCGCCCTCAAGCGCATCGCGGAGGCGGACAAGCCGTATGCCTCCGCCCAGGATGCCGAGTTCGCCCTGCAGACCGCCCTCCTCGCGGCGAACACCCTGCTCGCGGAGACCGTGTTCGATCACGCGGAGCTCACCGGCATGGGCACGACCGTCAGCGCGCTTCTGCGCGTCGGGGACCAGATGGCCCTCGCCCACATCGGCGACTCGCGCATCTACCTGTTCCGCGAAGGCAAGCTCGAGCAGGTCAGCGCCGACCACACCTTCGTGCAGCGGCTCGTCGACAGCGGCCGCATCACCCAGGAGGAGGCGGCCGTCCACCCCCGTCGCTCCGTGCTCATGCGCGTGCTCGGCGATGTCGACTCCTCTCCCGAGATCGACACAGCGGTGCTCGAGACGCAGGAAGGCGATCGCTGGCTGATCTGCTCGGACGGCCTCAGCAGCTATGTCTCCGATGACAAGCTCGAAACCGTGCTCGCGACATTCACCGGGACGAAGGATGCCGCCAACCGCCTTGTCAAAGAGAGCCTCGACCAGGGTGCACCGGACAACGTCACCGTTGTCCTCGTCGACATCGGCGAGAACGCCGAGTCGTCATCCACGCCTCCGCTCACGGTCGGATCCGCCGCCCTCCCGCTCACCTACGAGGCCGACAGCGCCCGGCGTGCGCTCCGCCTGCCGACGCTGCTGCTGCACCCGCTGAAGTCGACGCAGCACGAGGACAGCCACTTCGAGCCGGAGTCGGAGGAGTACTTCGACGAACTCATCCTCGAGGACAAGCGCCGGGCGCTCCGCCGTCGCATTTCCTGGCTCGTCGGGATCGCCCTCGCGATCGCCGCGATCGTCATCGCCCTCGCCTTCGCCTACCAGTGGACCCAGACCCACTACTACGTCGGCGCGAACGGCGAAACCGTCGCGATCTTCCAGGGGGTCCAGCAGGACCTCGGCCCGATCTCACTGCACAGCGTCTACCAGCAGACGAGCATCAAGCTCGACAGCCTGAACAGCTTCACGCGGGGGACGGTCGAGGACACCATCAGCGCGGACAACCTCGAGGATGCGCGCGCCATCATCGAACGACTGGCCGACTCGAGCAATGGCTGACACGACCAGAGCAGCCACCGTTGGACCGCCCGTCGAGGCCGGCCCGCGCAATACCTTCACCGGCACGATCAAGCTGAAACTGCGCGTTCCTGCGAGGCTGCGCAACCTCGAACTCGTACTGCTTCTCTTCGCCTGCCTCATCAACGGTGCGGCCGTCGTGCTCGTGCAGCTGGGCGCGGTCGGCGAGATCCGCCAGGACGTGATCGTGCTCGGCGGCGGGCTCGCCGTCCTTGCTCTCGGGATGCACATTGCCCTCCGCATCGTCGCCCCGGATGCCGACCCGTTCATCCTTCCCGTCGCCATCGTGCTCAACGGGCTCGGCATCGCCGAGATCTACCGGCTGGACCTCGCCGCGAAGCACAACGGCTGGGAGGCGGCCGGTGTGCGGCAGATCGCGTGGACGGCGATCGCGATGGTCATCGCGCTCGGCGTGATCCTGATCATCCGCAATCACCGTGTGCTGCAGCGCTACCGTTACATCGCGATGTTCACCGGGATCGTGCTCCTGCTCCTGCCCATGCTTCCCTTCATCGGCCAGTCGGTGAACGGCGCGCAGCTCTGGATCAACCTCGGCGGGTTCTCCTTCCAGCCGGGAGAGCTCGCGAAGATCGCGCTCGCGATCTTCTTCGCCGGTTACCTCGTCGAGAGCCGGGACAGCCTCTCCCTCGTCGGCAAGCGGTTCCTCGGGATGCAGTTCCCGCGGGCGCGCGACCTCGGCCCGATCCTCGTCATCTGGGCCGCAGCGATGGCCGTGCTCATCTTCCAGCGCGACCTCGGGACCTCGCTGCTGTACTTCGGCCTGTTCCTCGTCATGATCTATGTGGCGACCGCCAGGCTCAGCTGGGTCGTCCTCGGGCTCGCCCTGTTCATCGGCGGGGCGATCGCGGCCAGCCAGGTGCTCAGCTACGTCGCGTTCCGCTTCCACGGCTGGCTCGACGCGTTCAATCCTGACGTGTACGGGGCCTCTGGCGGGAGCTACCAGCTCGTGCAGGGCCTGTTCGGGCTCGCCCACGGCGGCCTCATCGGCACCGGCCTCGGCGAGGGCAGGCCGCAGCTCGTCCCGCTCGCCGAGAGCGACTACATCATCGCGAGCCTCGGCGAGGAGCTCGGGCTGGCCGGCCTGTTCGCGATCTTCGCGCTCTACCTCGTGTTCGTCTCCCGCGGCATGCGGATCGGCTTCGCCGGCCAGGACGACTTCGGCCGACTGCTCGGTGTCGGGCTGTCGTTCGTGATCGCCCTCCAGGTGTTCGTCGTCGTCGGCGGCGTGACCAGGGTCATCCCGCTCACCGGCCTCACGACGCCCTTCCTCGCCGCCGGCGGCTCGTCGCTCGCCGCGAACTGGATCATCGTTGCGCTCCTCCTGCGCCTCTCCGACAGCGTCAGGAACCAACCGCGGTTGGTGGTCGGCCCGTGAACCGTGAACTGAAACGCGTGAGCGCGGCCATCCTCGTGATGTTCGTCGCCCTGCTGTGCTCGAGCACCATGATCTCGGTGTTCCAGGTCGACAACCTCCGCGCGGACGGCCGCAACGTCAGGACCCTCTATGACAGCTACTCGGCTGAGCGCGGTCCGATCCTCGTCGACGGCCAGCCGATCGCCGTGTCGAAGCCGGTCGACGACCAGTACAAGTTCCAGCGGGTGTACTCGAACCCGGCGCTCTACTCCGCGATCACCGGATACTTCACCCTGAACCAGGGGATGACCGGCGTCGAAGGCGCCCTCAACGACTACCTGAGCGGCACAGCCAACGACCAGTTCCTCGCCCAGGTCAACGCGATCCTCACCGGCCAGACGCCGAAGGGCGCCGCGGTCGAGCTGACGATCCAGGGGAAGATCCAGCAGGCCGCCTGGGACGCCCTCGGTGACAACACCGGCGCGGTCGTGGCCATGGATCCGCAGACCGGCGCCATTCTCGCCATGGTCTCGAAGCCCGCCTACGACCCGAACCGGCTCGCATCCCACAAGGCGTCGGATGTCATCGCCGCGTACGACCAGCTGCTCGCCGACCCGACCGATCCTCTCTTCAACCGCGCGATCTCCGGCGACCTCTACCACCCGGGATCGACGTTCAAGCTCATCGTGGCCTCCGCCGCCATCGACAGCGGCAAGTTCCTGCCGGAGAGCACGTTCCCGAACCCGGCACGGCTGCAGCTGCCGCTCAGCAACTCGACGATCAGCAACTCCGGTGGGGCGAGGTGCGGGGCCGGCGAGACGGTGAGCATCGCCGACGCGCTCAGGCTCAGCTGCAACATCCCGTTCGCGGAACTCGGCGCCGCCCTCGGCCAGGACACACTGCGCAACTACGCGAAACTCTTCGGATTCGGCGCGGATCTCGGAATCCCGATGGCGGTAACGCCGAGCGTCTTCCCGAAGTCGCTCGACGCGCCCGGGCTCATGCTCTCCTCCTTCGGCCAGTCCGATGTCCGGGTGACCCCGCTCCAGATGGCGATGGTCTCCGCGGGCATCGCCAACGGAGGGGTGATCATGCAGCCGACCCTGATCAAGTCCATCACGGCTCCCGACCTCACGGTCATCCAACCGTTCCAGCAAACAGTGTTCGGAACGCCGATCAGCGCCCAAGCGGCCGCGACACTTTCCGGACTCATGGTCAACAACGTCGCCAATGGGGCTGCCAGCAATGGCAGAATAAGTGGAGTCGATGTCGGCGGTAAGACCGGAACCGCAGAGAACGGTGATGGCAAGCCCTACACCCTCTGGTTCACCGGTTTCGCCCCCGCCAACGACCCAAAGATTGCCGTTGCAGTCGTCGTCGAAAACGGAACCAGCTTCGGCAACGCCGTTGCCGCGCCAATCGCGAGGAAAGTCATTGAGGCGGTGCTGAACAAATGAGACCCACAAGCGGCCTCACCTTCGGTGGTCGATACCAGCTCTCCAATCGCATCGCGATCGGCGGCATGGGCGAGGTCTGGCAGGCGACCGACCTCGTGATCGGCAGAACCGTCGCCATCAAGATCCTCAAGGACGAGTATCTCGGCGACCCCGGCTTCCTCGAGCGGTTCCGCGCCGAGGCACGCCACGCCGCACTCGTGAACCACGAGGGCATTGCGAACGTCTTCGACTACGGCGAAGAGGAAGGCAGCGCCTACCTCGTCATGGAGCTCGTGCCCGGCGAGGCGCTCTCCACGATCCTCGAGCGCGAGCGGGTCCTGTCGACCGACCGCGTGCTCGACATCGTGGCCCAGACGGCGTCCGCCCTCCACGCGGCGCACGCCGCGGGCCTCGTCCACCGCGACATCAAGCCGGGCAACCTGCTGATCACCCCGGATGGCCGGGTCAAGATCACCGATTTCGGGATCGCCAGGATCGCCGACCAGGTCCCGCTCACGGCGACCGGCCAGGTCATGGGCACCGTGCAGTACCTCTCCCCGGAGCAGGCGAGCGGTCATCCCGCGTCGCCGACGACGGACATCTACTCACTCGGCATCGTCGCCTACGAGGCCCTCGCCGGCCGCCGCCCGTTCACGGGCGAGTCGCAGGTGGCGATCGCGATGGCCCAGATCAACGAGAAGGCTCCGGAGCTCCCGGTCACGGTCTCCGAGCCGGTGCGGAACCTCGTCTACTCGTGCATCGCGAAGAATCCGGCCGACCGACCGGCATCCGCAGCCCATCTCGCCCGTGCCGCGCAGGCTCTTCGTCGCGGCGATGTCGCCGCCGCCGCCGCCGCGGTCCCCGGTGTGCTGGGCGACCCCGCCCTGGGTGCAGCGTTCGGCGCGACACAGGCGACCCGCGTCCTGCCGACCATGGACGACGGTGCCCCTGCCCACACCGGCCCGACGGCGGAGACCAAACGGCGCAATCCATGGACCTGGCCGCTCATCGCCCTCATCGGCATTCTCCTCGTCGTGCTGATCGGCGCCATCATCGCGTTGTTCGCGCAACCGAACGACGGCACCGGCCCGAGCATTCCGCCGACCGACACCAACAGCCATACCTCGACGCCGCCCTCGACGACACCGACCTCGAACAGCGTCAACATCAAGCTGTCGGACTTCGCCGGCATGACCGAGCAGGAGGTCCGTGCCGCCCTCGACGCCCTCGACCTCGCCGCGAGTGTGAGCCCTGGCTCGATCGCCCAGAGCGCCGATCAGGTCGGCACGGTCTACTCGATCGACCCGACCGGGAATGTGCAGAAGGGCGAGACGATCTTCGTGAAGATCTACGCGCCGATCCCGGAGCCGACGCAGCCGGACCAGATGACCGCCGGCACGCCGGGTCCGTATCCGGTGAGCTCCGCCGTGACCGTGTCCTGGCCGACCTACCTCGGATGCCCGACCGGATCCGAGCTCTCCGCGTACATCATCTCGATCGAGAACGGCACGGTCCCCACCGGCACGAACCCGGTGCCGCCGGGCACGACGAGCGCGACGATCACGGTGTCTGACGCGCCGGGCACCACGAAGGTGTCCTACACCGCGGCCTGCGATGGCAGTCCGTCCCCGGCCGCGCCCGCCCTCAGTCTCACCGTCGAGTGATCGGCGCGATCGAGCGGGTACACTGGCAAAGAATTGCCGACGTATCCGGGAGAATCACACGTGACTGAAGGTGCTCGCCTGCTCGTTGGCAGGTACCAGATCGGCGCTCTCATCGGCCGAGGCGGGATGGCGGATGTCCACGTCGGAACGGACACCAGGCTCGGCAGGAAGGTGGCGATCAAGCTCCTTCGTCCGAGCCTCGCCACGGATCCGAAGTTCCGACTGCTGTTCCGGGAGGAAGCCCAGAAGGCTGCGCGGATGGCGCACCCCACGATCGTGCGCGTGTTCGACGCGGGCGAGGAGACGGTCCGCGACGCTAACGGTCACGAGACGCAGCTGCCGTTCATCGTCATGGAGTACGTCGACGGTCGGCTGCTGAAGGACATCGTCGCGGATGGCCCGCTCGAGCCGGGCGAGGCCGTGCGCATCGTCGGTCAGGTGCTGACGGCATTGGAATACAGCCACCGCGCCCTGCTCGTGCACCGGGACGTGAAGCCGGGCAACATCATGGTGACCCAGACCGGTCAGGTCAAGGTCATGGACTTCGGCATCGCCAGGGCGGTGTCCGACAACTCGGCGACCGTGGCCGACACGAGCGCCGTGCTCGGCACCGCACAGTATTTTTCCCCAGAACAGGCTCGCGGGGAGACGGTCGACGCGCGCACCGACCTGTACTCGACCGGCATCGTGCTGTTCGAGCTGCTCACCGGCAGGCCTCCGTTCCAGGGTGACCGGCCGGCCGCCGTCGCCTACCAGCACATCAGCGAGCCCGTCGTCCGGCCCAGCAGCATCAACCCGAGGGTGTCCCCCGCGCTCGACGCGGTTGTGCTGCACGCCCTCGCGAAGGACAAGTTCGAGAGGTTCCAGTCCGCCGCGGAGTTCCGCACCGACCTCGAGGCCGCCGCCGCCGGGGAGCTCCCGGTCAAGAGGCCGCAGAAGGACGACTTCAACGCGACCCTGTTCGGTGTCAACCCGAACGCCCGCGCCGGCTCGGAGGCCACCATCCGGCAGTTGTCGAATTCCTCCGACGACCGCGTCGTACGCACGCAGTCCCGGCCCCCGGTGGCCTGGATCTGGGCGGGGATCACGGTCATGGTCGTCATCCTGATCGCGGTCATGCTCTGGGTGGTCAACCTGCAGCCGGCCCGGATCGGCGAGGACCTCTCCGTCGCCGTCCCCGACGTCGTCGGGGCGACCTACGAGAGCGGTGCGCAGACGCTCACCGACAAGCATCTCGTCCCAAGCCGGTTCAGCGAGCCCAGCGAGACCGTTCCGGAGGGGGTCATCACCCGCCTGGACCCAGAAGCTGGCACGAAGGTCGGCCGGGACTACGTCGTCAAGGTCTGGGTGTCCACCGGCCTCAGCATGGTCACGATCCCGATGGTGACGAACATGTCGGAGGAGAACGCCATCAAGACGCTCGAGGCCCAGGGACTCAAGTACGGGAAGACGACGCAGGATCATTCGACGTCGATCCCGAAGGGGGTCGTCATGGGGACGAGCCCGGACGGCGGTGTTTCGGTACGTCAGGGCACGACCGTGGACCTCCTGGTCTCCGATGGACTCGTCACGGTCCCGAAGGTCGTCGGCCTTCCGGTGAGCGAGGCGAACCGCCAGTTGACGCCGCTCGGCCTGTCGATCTCCAGCGTCGCCGACGACACGTGCACCGGCAGCACGGTGACGAGACAGTCTCTCGCCCCGGGGGACCAGCCGCAGAGATCCTCGATCACGCTCACCTACTGCAGCGGGGTTCCCCCCACGCCGTAACGACCGGGCCCTGCCTTCGGGACGTACTGACCGACCGCCGAGACGGCGGTCGGCGCTGGCGACACGCGAAGGCCAGAAATGGCCTTCGCCTGTGTGTCGCGCGCTCAGGGAGCGGAGGTGGCGAGGGGGCTCAGCCCCTTCGCGGCAGTCCGGGCAGAGGGCAGCCCCGCGATCGCGAGCCAGTTGGCGAGCAGCTGGTATCCGCCCTCGGTGAGCACGGACTCCGGATGGAACTGCACCCCGTACACGGGAGCCGACGCATGGCGCAGCCCCA
The DNA here is from genome assembly GCA_036565765.1 of Terrimesophilobacter sp. GTDB lineage: Bacteria > Actinomycetota > Actinomycetes > Actinomycetales > Microbacteriaceae > Terrimesophilobacter. The sequence continues at coordinate 7,319 of DATCXP010000185.1, read as the reverse complement.
TGATCACGCCTCCCTCCGTGCGCGACGTCACGATCAGTTCCGGCGGGACGGTCGACTCGACAACCGCGAGGGAGTGGTACCGCGTCGCGCGGAACGGCTGGGGGATCTCCTCGTAGAGTGCGCTTCCGTCATGGGTGACCAGCGAGGTCTTCCCGTGCACGAGCTCGGGAGCGTGAGTGACGGTCGCGCCGAGCGCCTCGGCGATGGCCTGGTGTCCGAGGCACACCCCGATGAGCGGTGTCCTGCTCTTCAGCGCCGCGTGCACGAGTGGAATGGACACACCGGCGCCGGCCGGCGTGCCGGGCCCGGGAGACAGCAGTACCGCATCGAACTCCGCAAGCCTGGCCGCGGCATCCGCCTCGGTGAACGCATCATTGCGCAGGACGGTCGTCTGCGCACCCAGCTGCTGAAGGTAGCCGCCGAGGGTGTAGACGAAACTGTCGTAGTTGTCGATCACGAGGACGCTGGTCATCGCCCCCGCCTCACTGCTCGACCGTCGCGTCCGAGATCGGGATCAACGAATTGACCCAGGGGAACACCCACGCCTGGAGGCAGAACAGCACGATCGCGGCCACCGCCACGAGCGTCAGGATGCGCACCCAGACCGGGCCGGGCAGCACGCGCCAGAGAGCTCCGTACATCCTCAATCCTTCGCATTCACGAGCGGAGCGATCTCCGCGGGGGGACCATCCGATATGGGCCGCCAGGAATCGAACAACGCGTAGGCGACGATGCGCTCGGCGACGGAGTACTTCGGATTGCAGCTCATGAGCGTGAGGAGTCGCTGTGTCGGGTCGACGGCCGGAAGCTGCGGGACCGGATCGAGCACGCCGACGCCGTGCTTGTTGACGTACTCGAGGTTGCGGAAGATGTAGGTGTAGTACCCGTCCTTGGTCGCGACGTAGATCTTGTCGCCGATCTGCAACTGGTCGATGTCGCGGAACGGGGCGCCATAGGTCAGACGGTGGGCGGCCACCGCGAAGTTTCCGACCGCTCCGGGCATCTGAGTCGTCGGGTAGTGCCCGATCCGTTTCGTGTTGAGAACGTCGGCAACGCCGATCCCCTCGGCGATCTGGCGCGTCCAGTCGGCCCCGAATCGCGGGACGTACATGACGGCGAACGTCTTTGCGTTCGCCGGCGCGTCCTCCACGATCGGGTCGCCGTAGTCGACCACTGTCGGGGTCTCCCGCGCCGGATCGCCCGCGGCGTCCCAGGTCTTCACGATGCTCGCGGCCTCATGGTTCTGCTGGTCGCCGACGATCAGGTCGTTGAGCCAGAGTTGCCAGCCAAGGAACAGGAAGACGAGAACGCCCGCCGTGATGAGCAGCTCGCCGAGGACTCCGATCACGCTCACGCGCTGCCGGCGCTTGCGCCTCGCCGCCTTGCGGGAGAGTCCCGGGAGATCGCTCATGGGTTCGATTCTAAGCGCAGCGGATGCCCCGGGACTCCGGTGGCGAGGTGGGGGCAGCGCCTTTCGCGCTAGAATTCCGGCATGGCCAGATCCACACCGAAATCCGCACAGCCCGAAGAGACCCGCTCGGGGAACGACGTCCCCAACGCGGTCTGGTTCAAACCGATCATGTTCGGGCTCATGCTGCTCGGGCTCGCCTGGATCATCGTGTTCTACGTGAGCCAGGGCACGCTGCCGGTCAAGGATCTCAAGGATTGGAACATCCTGGTCGGCTTCGGCATCCTGTTCGTCGGGTTCCTCATGACGACCCGTTGGCGCTCATAGCCAACCCGGTTGGACCTCGGGAACAATTACAGCTCTGTAATTATCCCCATTGTGGATAACCCTGTGGAAAGTCAGGCTCCGAACCTCGCGTGCAGGAGTATGACTCCGACGACGGTCAGCACCACGAGGCCGACGAGAACCCCGAAGAGCAGCAGAAACTGTTCGTTCCGCTTCTGGGCGGCCCGCGTTCTCAGGAACACGAATGCGACGAGGCCGCCGACCACGAGGCCGCCGACGTGGGCCTGCCAGGCGATGCTCGGGATGACGAAGCCGATCACCAGGTTCAGGCCGATCACGATCACGAGTTGAAGGCTGTTGCCGCCGAGCTTCCGCTGGATCACGAAGAACGCGCCGAGCAGGCCGAAGATGGCCCCGGAGGCTCCGACCACCGCGATGCCCGGGGCGATCAGGAGAACCGCGATCGAGCCCCCCAGGCCGCTCAGCAGGTAGAGGGCGAGGAATCTCCAGCGTCCCAGCGCGTGCTCGAGGATCGGTCCGAAGATGAGCAGGGAGTACATGTTGAACAGGATGTGCAGGAATGACCCGTGCAGGAAGAGCGCGGTCAGCATCCGCCACGGTTCGATTTCGGTGAACGGCGGGTAGTAGAGCAGCGCGGCCGTAGTCGCGCCGGAGGACGGGCCGCCGGTCAGATACTGCACCCCGAAGACGATGACGCACAACGCGATGAGCGACCAGGTGACGACGGGCGCGGTGCTGCTCCTGCGGAACGCCGTGACGAGCGCGGGCCGGCGTCTTGGGGCGCTGGCCCGCGACTCCTTCATGCACTCTGGGCAGTGGAATCCGACGGCGGCAGGCGTCTGGCACTCGCCGCAGATGGTCCGTCCGCAGCGCTGGCAGAGCACGAAACTCTGGCGGTCAGGATGCCGGTAGCAGTAGTTCGCCGGGTTGCGTGCCGCGTCGGTCACCAGCGGCCTAGAGCTCTTCGATCGATATGCTCTCGATGACCACGGGCTCGATCGGGGCGTCGCGACCGTCCTTCTTCACCGATTCGATCTTCTTCACCGTGTTCTTCGACTCCTCGTCGGCGACGATGCCGAAGATCGTGTGCTTGCCCTGGAGCCACGGCGTCGGAACCGTCGTGATGAAGAACTGCGACCCGTTCGTGCCGCGGCCCATCTGGGTGCCGGCATTCGCCATCGCGAGGATGTAGGGCTCGTTGAAGTTCAGTTCGGGGTGGATCTCGTCGTCGAACTGGTAACCCGGGCCGCCGATTCCCTTGCCGAGCGGGTCTCCGCCCTGGATCATGAAGTCGTCGATGATGCGGTGGAAGATCACGCCGTCGTAGAGCGGGCGGTTCGTCTTCTCCTGGGTCGCCGGGTCGGTCCATTCGATCGTGCCGGTCGCAAGACCGACGAAGTTCGCGACGGTCTTCGGGGCGTGGTTGGCGAGGAGGTTCACCGTGATGTCGCCGAGGCTGGTGTGGAGAGTGGCTACGTGAGTGTGTGCAGGCATCTGCCAATTCTTTCACAGTGCCGGAGTGGTTTCAGCGATCACTCAGGCGGCACGTGTTGGCTGCTCTCATACCGATGCCCGGATAACGCGTGGGAGGATGGTTGCTGTCCGACCACCACAGACGGAGGTTTCCGATGGGACTGTCACGCAAGCGCCAGCGAGAGTTGAAGCGCCTCAAGCGCACGACGAGTGAGCTCTGGGAGGACCAGAAGGATGTTCTCGAGCACGCGAGCAAGGTCGTGCGCGAGGCCAAGCGGCAGCTTGCGAACGTGAGCCGGGAGGAAGTCGTGCCCCGGGTCCGTGAAAGCTACGAGTCGCGCATCCGGCCAGGTGTTGAATCGGGTATCGAGGCCGGACGCCAGTTCGCCGGAACCGCGAAGGACAAGGTCACTCACGACCTGCTGCCGGCGGTCTCCTCCGCGCTGGGAACGGCTCTCGCCGCGCTCGAGGTGGCGAAGGATCCGCGTGTGCGGCAGGTCCTCGGTCGGGTGCGGGCCGCAGGGAACAAGGCCGGGATCGTACCGGCCAAGCCCGCGAGCGGACCCGGCCGGTACATCCTGATCGGGATCGGCCTCGTCGCCGTTGCCGGGCTCGCGTATGCCGCCTGGCAGACACTGCGGGCCGACGACGAGCTCTGGGTCAGCGACGAGCCGGAGAACATCGAGGAGCTCTGAGCTCCTACTTCGCCTTGAGCGGGTGCCGCAGCCGGTCGAAGTAGAGCCACGCGTACCCGGCGATGATGAGCGTGCCATCAAGCGCGTGCAGGAATCCGTACCACTTGCTCACGCCGAATCCGAGCCCGACCAGGATGCCCTGCACGAAGTACAGCAGCAGAAACAGCACCAGCGGGATGACCCAGGCCTTCCAGCCGGACATGGCGAGAAGTCCCAGGACGAACAGTACGGCGGCGACGATGTACAGGATCATGCCGTTGGTCGCATGGGGGAGGAACGCCGCCATCCCCCACGCCTGATCGCCCGGCTTCTCTTCGGCTCCCCAGAAGCCCAACGCGGCGAACGCGACCTGGAGCAGTGAGAGCAGCAGGCCGAGCAGGGCGACCCATTTCTGGACGACGTCGATGATCAGGCGCCAGCCCGCGACCGGCTTGGCGCCGGTTGACGGTGTGGAGACTGCAGTGGAACTCATGGCATTCCTTCCTTCGAACCGGCTCGTCTCCTTCGGCGGTCGGTCCTGTGTGGGTAAGTTCGGCCCGTCGGGTTCTCCGGCGCGCCACCCAGAAGAGTACTCCTCAGTTATTGAACGGCGCGGGACGCTCCCGGATTATTTCGTAGCGATATACCGGTTGAGTCCCACGTCGACGAGTTCGACACGATGAAGCGAGGGGATGTCGTCGAGCGAGAACCAGGCAGCCTCGTCGGTACTGCCGTCCCGTTCGTTCCTGAGCTCTCCGCCGACAATCACGGCGCGGTACAGGATGCGGATGCCGTGAAGCGGACCGGCCCCGGAGATCCGTCTTTCGGCGGCGACGACGATCGAGTCGACGCCCAGTAGTCCCTGGAGTTGTGCGATGTATCCGGTCTCCTCGAGGATCTCGCGGCGTGCGGCATCCTCGGGGTGCTCTCCCGGTTCGAGTCCGCCACCCGGAAGGGTCCAGCCGCTGTGGCCACCCTCGCTCCAGTGTGCGAGCAGCACGCGGCCGCCGTCGATGATGACGCCATACGCGGCGACCCGGATGTCCACCCGGCAACTGTAGCGGGACTCTCGCACCACCGTCGCTCCCCGGGACCCCGCGCGGCGACTTTCGTTGATACAGCGATCGCTGTATAGTCAACTGGTGCTGACAATTGCCTCTCGCCTCGACGTCATGAACCGGCTCGGCCGCGCCATGGCCGATCCCACCCGCTCAAGGATCCTGATGACCCTGCTCGATGGGCCCAGCTACCCGGCTGTGCTCTCCCGGGATCTCGACCTGACGAGATCGAACGTCTCCAATCACTTGAGCTGTCTGCGCGACTGCGGAATCGTCGTCGCCGAGCCGGAGGGGCGGCAGACCCGTTATGAGATCTCCGATCCGCACCTGACGCGCGCGCTCGAGGCGCTCGTCGGCGTCGCCCTCGCGGTGGACGAGGACGCCGACTGCGTCGACCCGAGCTGCACGGTCCCAGGATGCTGTGGGGCCGCCGTGAGAACGATCGAGACAAGGGGGTGATCACCGATGCCAGAATGCTGTGACCCGAACATCTGCACGCCCGAAGAGTGCGATTCGAACTGCACCTGCTGCTGATTTCCGTAGCCGAAGCCTCCAGCCCGACCACGAGCCCGGGATCCGGCTGGAGGCTTCGACGTCGCCTCACCCCGGTGCCAGGCGCCTCGCCCAGCGGGTACTCCGGTCTCCGGTTCTGCGAGACTGGTTCCCGTGGAGGACATGAGGCACGTCCGTGGGACCCTCGTCACATGGGCCGCCGCCGGCTCTTCGGAGCTGGTCCCCGGTCTACGGGAGCTCGCCGCACAGACCGGCCTGAAGACGGCGGTCCTCGTAGAAGGAGTCAGCGACCAGGTCGCCATCGAGACCCTGGTTGCGCGACACGATCGGAATCTCGACGCAGAGGGAACCTGCCTCGTCCCGCTCGGCGGGGCCACGAGCGTCGGACGCTTTCTGAGGCTGCTCGGCCCCCTCGGGCTCAACGTCAGACTCGCCGGCCTGTGCGATGCCGCCGAGCAGCGATACTTCCGTCGTGGTCTGGAACGCGCGGGGCTCGGCGTCGACCTCCGCACCGCTGATCTGGAGGCCTTGGGCTTCTTCGCCTGCGTCGCAGACCTCGAGGACGAGCTCATCCGCGCCCTGGGCACAGAGGCCGTCGAGCACGTCATGGCGGCGCGGGGCGACCTGAAGTCGTTCCGGATCTTCCAGAACCAACCCGCCCAGCGGGACCGGACGATCAGTCAGCAGCTTCATCGCTTCATCGGCACGACCAGTGGGAGGAAGGCGCAGTATGCTCGCGCGCTCGTCGACGCTGTGGACCTCGAGCGGGTTCCGGGGCCACTGGCGCGCCTGCTGGCGTACCTGTGATCCATCGTGCGAGTGGAGCCTAGGAGAATCGAACTCCTGACCTCCTGCTTGCAAAGCAGGCGCTCTACCAATTGAGCTAAGGCCCCGTGTTAGCTAGCGCGCCGGCGCTTCTCCGGCGCGCATTCGGTCGGGCCGACCGCGCGCGAGCGCTCGGCCCGACCGGCCATCACTTCGGAGGTCCAGCGGCGGACCGCAACACCACCAACTATTGAACTGCGTGGGGATACCAGGACTTGAACCTGGGACCTCTTCGTTATCAGCGAAGCGCTCTAACCGCCTGAGCTATATCCCCGCAGGCAGATACGAGAGTATCGCACCGGCCTCGGGTTTATGTAATTGTGTGGTCGAGAGATCTCGATACGCCGGCCTGAGGGCCGGCTACTCGATCTGAATCGCGAGGCGAGCTACGCTCGCCACGAGATTCAGTTGTTGGTGAAACCGACGAGCAGTCCGCCGGTCAGGCGCACACTCAGGTTGTACAGCGTCGAGGAGATCGCGCCGAGAGCGGTCCCGACGACGACGCTCAGCGCTCCGACGATGAGGGCGAACAGCATCACCCTGACGAGCGAGAAGGTGTCGAGCACATTGAAGGTCGGGTCACCGAGGATATCCACCAGCGCGCCGGTGAGCTGGCTGAAGATTCCGGTCGAGTTCAGCACGATCCAGATCAGGAACGTCGCGACGATCTGAACGATCCCGACGCACACCGAGATCAGGAACGACAGTTTCACTGCCGACCAGAAGTCGATGTACACGAGCTTCAGGCGGACCTGCTTCGTGGCTGTCGCCCGCTGCGACTTGCGCTGGAGCTTTTCTGCGACGCTACTCATCTATCGTTTCGTCCTTCCCGGCCTGGTCGGCATCCGATGGTGCCTCGTCCGACGGGGTCTCCGGATCGGGCACCTCTTCAGTCTGGCTGTCCAGGTTACGTTCGCTGTTTTTCGCGATTGCGATGATTCTGTCGTCGTCCGCAAACCGGGCGAACACGACACCCATGGTGTCACGACCCTTGGCCGGAACCTCGGCCACGGCAGAGCGTACCACCTTGCCGCTGGCAAGAACCACAAGGACCTCGTCCTC
>DATCXP010000171.1:0-31119 GCA_036565765.1 Terrimesophilobacter sp. | reverse complement strand
CGCTCCGCGGTGGCAGCGGCGCTCGCCGCGGTCGCGACCGACCTGACCGCGCGGGCGGAGCGGGCCGGCGGGTCCGCGAAGGACGTGCTCGATGCGCAGGCCATGATGGCGCAGGATCCCGGTCTCGTCGACGACGTCAATGCCCGCATCGAGTCCGGCAGCACCGGGGAGCGCGCGGTATTCGAGGCGTTCGCAGCGTTCCAGGAGCTGCTCAGCGGCATGGGCGGCTACCTGGCGGAGCGTGCGGCGGATCTCGCGGATGTCGCCCAGCGCATCGTCGCGCACCTCCGCGGCGTCCCTGCGCCCGGGGTCCCCACTGCCGACTATCCTTTCGTGCTCGTCGCACACGACCTCGCCCCCGCCGACACGGCGCTCCTCGACCTCGACAAGGTCGTCGCACTCGTGACGCGGGACGGCGGACCCACCTCGCACACCGCGATCCTCGCGCGGGCGAAGTCCATCACCGCAATCGTCGGGGTGGCAGGAGCCGACGACCTGGCCGACGGGACGATCGTGATCGTGGATGCCGCGGTCGGCACCGTCACGCCCTCGCCGAGTGCCGCACAGCTCGCGGCCGTCGAGGCCAGGACCGCGGAGCTCGACGCGGTCCGCGCCGCCCCGATCACGGATGGGGCGCTCGCCGACGGCGAGAAGATTCCGCTCCTGGCCAATCTCGGCTCCCCGAAGGATGCCGCGGAGGCCGTGGGACTCGGGGCCGAGGGGGTCGGCCTGTTCCGCACGGAGTTCCTGTTCCTCGGCGCAACCACGGCACCGACCATCGCCCAGCAGCGGGCCGACTACACGGCGGTGCTCGAGGCCTTCCCCGGGAGGAAGGTCGTCGTGCGCTGCCTCGACGCCGGCGCGGACAAACCGCTGGCATTCCTGAACAGCGCGGTCGAGGAGAACCCCGCGCTCGGCCTCCGCGGCCTGCGCGCGCTGCGGGCCAACGAGGCGATCCTGCGGGATCAGCTCACGGCACTGGCGCTCGCGCAGGAGGCTACGAGCGCAGAGCTCTGGGTCATGGCGCCCATGGTCTCGGATGTCGAGGAGACCGAGTACTTCACCTCACTTGCGAGAGAGCTCGGCATCCGTGTCGCCGGCGTCATGGCGGAAGTTCCCTCGCTTGCGCTCATGGCGGACCAGGTCGCTGCTGCGAGCGACTTCGTGAGCATCGGGACGAACGACCTCACGCAGTACACGATGGCGGCCGACCGGATGCTCGGAACGGTCGCCGATTACCAGAACCCGTGGCACCCCGCCGTCCTCCGCCTGATCAAGCTGATCGGCGACGCGGGTCGTGCCGCGGGGAAGCCGGTGGGGGTGTGCGGCGAGGCCGCGGCGGACCCGCTGCTCGCGGTCGTCCTCGTCGGGCTCGGCGCGACATCCCTGTCGATGACGCCTGCGGCGCTCGCGGATGTCCGCGCGGAACTGCTGAAGCACACCAGAGCGGATGCCGAGAAGCTTGCGGCCGCCGCGCTCGCCGCACCCACAGCGGCGGCCGCACATGCGGCCGCATCCAGTGCCTTTTCAACGCCGGCCAGTACCTGAATCAGCACCGTGCGCGAGGCCCGTGACGCCGAATAGCCTCCATCCGCCCGGTCCTCTCGAACCCGGCGAACGGAGACTATTCGACTGTGGCGGTCGGATTAGCTCCTCACGCCATCATCGCCCTTGAACACGTCACTCTCCATCACGTCGTAACCCTCCGCCTGCGGGTCGCGGTGCACGCCGCCGCTCAGGGCGTATTCCTCTTCCGGTGAGAGGACGAGTTGCTTGCGTCCGAAGAGGGCGAAGAGCAGGAGCGCGACGACGTAGACGATCGCGATCGCGATGATCGCCGGCCGGAACACCTCGTTGATGAGGAAGCCGAGGAAGACTATCGCAGCGAGTATGCCAGCGACAACCGCTCCTCCCACGCCAACGGGGCTCTTGTACGGCCGCTTCGCATTCGGAAACTTCCTGCGCAGGATGACGAACGCCACCATCTGCAAGAGGTAGGCGAGGACTGCGCCCCAGACCGCTATGTTGAGCACGATCGGTCCGGCGATGGCGCCGCCGAAGTCGACGAGCAGCAACGCGACGTAGCCGATAGCCCCACCGACCAGGAGCGCTACCCACGGGGTTTGCCGCTTGCCGGTCAGGGACAGGAACTTCGGGTAGTATCCGGCGCGGCTGAGCGAGTACATGTTGCGACCATAGGCGAACATGATTCCCTGGAGCGAGGCCAGCAATCCGATCAGCGCAAACGCGGACAGAACTGCCGCGAGTCCTTCCGGCACGATTGCCCGGAAGCCGTCGAGCAGCGGTTCCCCGGATGCGCCAAGAGAATCAGAGCCGGTGATCCCCGGGTTCAGGATCAGAACCACTACGCCACACACCACGAGCGTCCACAGCCCTCTGATGCCTGCCTTCGGGATGTCCTTCTCCGGGTTGTGGGACTCTTCGGCGGCAAGCGGCAGTTCCTCGATTCCGAGGAAGAACCAGATGGCGAACGGGAACGCGAACAGAATGCCCAACCAGCCATGCGGGAGGAAGGCAGTCTGGCCGGCGTCCGGGGCGATGTCGAACAGCTTGTCTACACTGAACGCGCCAGAGAAGACGGCCATGACAGCGAAAACCGCGAGGATGGCGATCGAGATGATCGATACGACGATGGCGAACTTGAAGGAGATGGCCGCTCCCGCAGTGTTGAGCGCGATGAAGACCAGATAGAGGATGATCCACCAGAGCCAGCCGGGAAGGGTGAAGCCGAAGAGCACGTCGGTGATCCCGTTGGCGTATGACGCAGAGAAGTAGACGATAACCGCGGTCGTCGCCACGTACTCGATCGTTTCGGCGAGTCCCGTGATGAAACCTCCCCACGGGCCCATCGCTGCCCGGGAGAACGAGTATGCACCGCCGGTGTGTGGCATTGCCGCGGCCATCTCTCCGATGCTGAAGAGCATGCCGAAGTACATCATCGTGACAAAGATGAAGGCAATCAGCAATCCACCGAACCCGGCAGACGCAAGCCCGAAGTTCCAGCCCGAGAAGTCGCCGGAGATGACGGCGGCAACGCCGAGACCCCAGAGACCCCAGACTCCGGCAGCTCTCTTGAGACTTCGTTTCTCGAAGTAGCCGTCCTCGGCCTTTGTATATGTGACACCGGACACGCTCGTGCCCTTGTTCTCAGCCATTCGTCCTCCAGAGGGTATCCACCCGACGCGGGCATCGTTGCCTGCGGGATTTTCCACGAGTTTGGACCCTATTGGTACCTGATGTCTACCTTTAGATGTAATAATCTTTCGCAAAGTCTTAGTCTGTTCAGTGCCGACCTGTTCTCTAATGGTCGGGTTCTTACTCAATGAGGAGTGAAGCATGATCACCTCGGCCACAACCCCGCGATCGGGAAATCTCACGGTCGACGAGCTGGGCACCCTCATCGACAGCGGGTCCATCGATACGGTGATCATCGCGTTCACCGACATGCAGGGGCGTCTGATGGGAAAACGCACCTCCGCCCGGCTCTTCCGGGAGGAGCTCGCCGAGCACGGTGCGGAGTGCTGCAACTATCTGCTCGCCGTCGACGTGGAGATGAACACGGTCGCCGGTTATCGGATGTCATCCTGGGAAAAGGGTTACGGCGACATGGCCATGATCCCGGACCTGAACACCCTTCGACTCGTGCCATGGCTCCCCGCCACCGCGCTCGTGATGGCCGACCTCACCTGGCTGGATGAGGCCCCCGTCGTGCAGAGTCCGCGCGAGATCCTCAAGACCCAGATCGCCCGTCTCGCCGAACGCGGCCTGGTGCCCTTCGTCGGCACCGAGCTTGAGTTCATGGTGTTCGATGACACCTACCGCGAGGCCTGGGGCAAGAACTACACCGGCCTCACACCGGCGAGCGACTACAACATCGACTATGCGCTGCTGGCCTCCACGCGCATGGAGCCACTGCTGCGCGACATCCGAAACGGTATGGACGGCGCAGGAATGTATTGCGAGGGGGTGAAGGGCGAGTGCAACCTGGGCCAGCAGGAGATCGCCTTCCGCTACGACCACGCGCTGGCCACCTGCGACAATCACGCGATTTACAAGAACGGGGCGAAGGAGATCGCTGGCCAGCATGGCAAGTCGATCACGTTCATGGCGAAGTACAACGAGCGGGAGGGCAACAGCTGCCACATCCACTTCTCGGTGCGAAGCCAAGCGGGGGAGGCAGTGCTCGCCGACAAGAAGGGCACGCACGGCTTCTCAAAGCTGATGGAGCACTTCATCGCCGGCCAGCTGGCCACCCTCCGCGAACTCTCCCTCTTCCTGGCCCCCAACATCAACTCGTACAAGCGATACGTCGAGGGCAGTTTTGCGCCAACGGCCGTCGCCTGGGGGCTCGACAACCGGACCTGCGCACTGCGAGTCGTCGGCCACGGGTCCGGCCTGAGAGTGGAGAACCGGGTGCCCGGCGGCGACGTCAATCAGTACCTGGCGGTCGCAGCCCTCATCGCCGGCGGACTCCACGGGATCGAGAACGAGCTCGAGCTCGAGCCGGTCTTCGAGGGTAATGCCTACGTGAGCGACGCTCCGCGCGTGCCAGCATCGCTGCGCGAGGCTGCGGCACTGTTCGCCAAGTCCGAGGTGGCACAAACGGCCTTCGGTGCGGATGTCGTCGACCACTACCTCAACAACGCGCGGGTCGAGCAGGCCGCCTTCGATGCGGCAGTAACCGATTGGGAGAGAGTCCGTGGCTTCGAAAGACTCTGACGCGAATGACACTGCCGCGAAGGACTCCGCCGCGACGGGGTCGCCTTCGCAGCGGAAACCGGTGATCGGCCTCACGACCTACCTCGAGCAGGCGCAACAAGGCGTGTGGGATGTCCGTGCATCGTTCCTACCGCACGCCTACTTCGACGCCGTCAATCGCGCGGGTGGAATCGCCGTCCTGCTCCCTCCACAGCCCGTCGACGCCGAGATCGCCGATCGGGTGCTCGATGGCCTGGACGGGTTGATCATCACCGGCGGCAAGGATGTCGATCCGGCCCGCTACGGGCAACAGCGCCACGAGACGACCGACGAGCCGCGCAGGGATCGGGATGCGTGGGAGGATGCCCTCCTCACCGCGGCAATCGCTCGCGAGCTGCCATTCCTTGGGATCTGCCGCGGGATGCAGGTTCTCAATGTCGCACTGGGCGGGACGCTGCATCAACACCTGCCCGACGTCATCGGCTCGGATCGCTACAACCGGGGTGGAGGCAACTACAGCGAGAACGCCGTGGCCGTCGACGACGGCACGGTGCTGAGCGAGACCTTGGGTACGCCTTCGCTCACGGTGAATTCTTACCACCATCAGTCGATCGACCGGGTGGCGGACGGCGTCACGGTCAGCGCCCGGTCGGACGACGGTGTGATCCAGGCCGTCGAACTGGATTCCGTGCCGTTCGGTGTTGGCGTTCAATGGCATCCGGAGGAGGACCATGACGACATCCGCTTGTTCGAGGGGCTCGTGGATGCCGCCAGGAAGGCCATGCAGTGACCGCGACGACCGCGAGTGTGACGACCGTCATCAATCCCGCCGACGAGACTGTTGTGACGACAGTGGAGCAGAGCACGCTCGAACAGGTCGATGACGCCATCGTGGCCGCCGTCTCCGCGCAGCGCGCCTGGGCAGCGTTGCCCCCGGTGGAGCGGGCCAACGCGCTTCGCCGCTTCGCCGCCGTTGTCGATGGGGCGATCGAGGAGCTCGCCCTGCTCGAGGTCGCCAACTCCGGGCATCCGATCACGCAGGCCCGTTGGGAGGCCGGCCATGTGCGCGATGTTCTCAACTACTATTCCGCCGCACCGGAGCGGATGCTGGGCAAACAGATTCCCGTTGCCGGCGGTCTCGACGTGACGTTCCTCGAACCGCTCGGCGTCGTCGGCGTGATCGTGCCGTGGAACTTCCCGATGACGATCGCGAGCTGGGGTTTCGCCCCGGCGCTCGCGGCCGGGAACGCGGTCGTCCTGAAGCCCGCGGAGTGGACGCCGCTCACGGCGATCCACCTCGGAGTACTCGCGCTCGATGCTGGGCTCCCGCCCGGCCTGTTCCAGGTGTTACCGGGGAAGGGTTCGGTGGTCGGAGCGCGATTCGTCACCAACCAGGACGTCCGCAAGGTCGTCTTCACCGGTTCCACAGAGGTCGGCAAGCAGGTCATGGCGGGCTGTGCCGACCAGGTCAAGGCCGTCACGCTTGAGCTCGGCGGGAAGAGCGCGAACGTCGTGTTCGCCGATGCCGACCTGGAGAAAGCAGCGGCGACTGCACCATACGCGGTGTTCGAGAATGCCGGGCAGGATTGCTGCGCGCGCAGCCGCATCCTCGTCGAGAGGAGCGTGTTCGACCGGTTCCTCGAACTGCTCGAACCGGCGGTCAAGGGTGTTCGCGTCGGCTCTCCCGCGGACGAGAAGACGGAGATGGGTCCGCTCGTCTCGCGGACGCACTTCGACAATGTTGCGGCCTATGTTCCGGATGACGCGCCCGTCGCATTCCGGGGGAGCGTGCCGGAAGGTCCTGGCTACTGGTTCGCGCCGACCGTGCTTCTTCCCGAGTCGCGTACCGACAGGACGGTCGTCGACGAGATCTTCGGCCCAGTGGTTACCGTCCAACCCTTCGACGACGAGGCGGACGCGATCGCTCTCGCCAATGCGAGCGTGTACGGATTGTCCGGGTCGATCTGGACGCGAGACGTCGGGAGGGCCATCCGCGTCGCACGGGGTGTCGAGAGCGGAAACCTGTCTGTGAATTCGCACTCATCGGTGCGTTACTCGACCCCGTTCGGCGGATTCAAGCAGAGTGGTCTTGGCCGCGAACTCGGGCCGGATGCCGCAGCCGCGTTCACCGAGACCAAAAACGTCTTCATCTCAACCGAACAGGGAGCACCATGACCATCAAGGCGATCGATCTCACCCGGAGGCTCGGCGGAAAAGTTGCGGTGATCACCGGCGGCGCGAGTGGGATCGGGTTGGCGACGGCCAGGCGATTCGCTGCGGAAGGAGCGACTGTCGTGATCGGCGACTTTAACGTCGAGGCCGGCGAGAAGGCGGCGGCGGAGGTCGGCGGACTGTTCGTGAAGGTGGACGTCACCGACGAGACCGAGGTCAAGAACCTCTTCGACACGGCGCAGAAGGCCTACGGCTCGCTCGACATCGCCTTCAACAATGCCGGGATCTCGCCACCCGAGGATGACTCGATCGAGACAACGGAACTTGCGGCGTGGGACCGGGTTCAGGACGTCAACCTCAAGTCCGTCTACCTGTGCTCGCGCGCGGCGCTGCGTCACATGGTGAAACAGCACAGCGGTTCGATCATCAACACCGCGTCGTTCGTTGCCGTCATGGGGTCCGCGACGAGCCAGATCTCCTACACCGCGTCGAAGGGCGGCGTACTGGCGATGACCAAGGAGCTGGGCGTTCAATTCGCCCGCCAGGGCATTCGGGTCAACGCCCTGTGCCCAGGCCCGGTCAACACCGAGCTGCTCCGGGAGCTCTTCGCGAGGGACCAGGAGCGAGCCCAACGCCGGCTCGTCCACATTCCGATTGGACGATTCGCCGAGCCTGAGGAACTCGCCGCGGCGGTCGCATTCCTCGCGAGCGACGACTCCTCGTTCATCACCGCGTCGACATTCCTGGTCGACGGTGGAATCAGCTCCGCCTACGTGACTCCGCTGTAATCGTGGTCGACGAGGGGGAGACGAGCGACCCGAGTGTCGTCGGCGGGGCGCTGTTCCGCCCGGTGCGCAGCGGAAACACCTTCGAGGACACGGTGGCCAGACTATTGCAGACCATCCGTTTGGGGATCGTCGCACCGGGGGAAGCCCTGCCGTCTGAGCGCAACCTGGCCACACGGTTCTCGGTGAGCCGAGACACCGTTCGCGACGCGATCCGCTCGCTCGCCGATGCCGGGTTCCTGGTATCGAAGCGCGGCAGGTACGGGGGCACCTTCGTCAGCGACACCCTCCCGATCGGAACGCTGGGAATCACCGGAATTGTGCAATCGACCCCGACCGCGGCTGAGATCGACGACATTCTCGGGCTACGCGAGATCATCGAGCTCGGAGCCGTCGGAGTGGCGACGTGCAAGTCGTTGTCCGCCACGGATCGGGAGCTTCTGTGGAACCGTTTTCAAGAGGTCAAGGATGCGCCGATCGACGACTACCGTCGTGTCGACTCGCGATTCCACCTGACCATCGCCGAGCTCACGGGACTCCCCTCGCTGGTCTCGCTCATCGCCGACAATCGCATGCGGGTCAACCAATTGCTCAACAACATCCCACTGCTCGTCCCGAATATCGATCATTCGAATGATCAGCACGAGGCCATCGTCGTCGCCATTCTCACGGGCGACAAGGAGCGGGCGGTCGAGGCGATGCGCGAGCACCTGGAGGGTTCCGCGGCATTGCTGCACGGCTTCCTGAGTTAGGAAGAAGAGCCAGTCGGCTACGGCACGAGCAGCAGCTTGCCGATGTGTTCGCTGGACTCCATCCGCTCATGCGCCTGTGCCGCCTGGTCGAAGGCGAATCGCGCATCGATGACCGGAACCACCTGCCCGGCGGCCACGAGCGGCCAGACGTTCGCCAGAACGCTCGCCATGATCTCGTCCTTCTCCGCGAGGGGACGCGCGCGCAGCGTGCTGGCGTGGATGCTTCCCCACTTCGACATGAGCCTTCCGATGCTCAGGCGACCGGGGCGCTCGCTCTGGTTCCCGATGAGAACGAGACGGCCGTGGCGCGCAAGGCTCTGCACATTGCGGTCGAGGTAGTCCCCGCCGATCGCGTCCAGGATGACGTCGGCTCCCTTCCCGTCCGTCGACTCGAGCACCTGCTCGACGAAGTCCTGTTCCCGGTAGTTGATGAGCCCTTCAGCGCCGAGCCTCCGGCACGCCTCGAGTTTCTCGGCCGTTCCCGCGGTCACCAGCACCTGGCATCCGAGCGCCCGCGCCAGCTGGATCGCGATCGTGCCGACTCCGCTCGATCCGCCGTGGACGAGAAGAGTCTCTCCCGCGCGCAGCGCCGCGGTCATGAAGACATTCGACCAGACCGTTGCGATGGCCTCCGGCAGCGCCGCGGCATCCTCGAGCCCGACCGAGTCCGGGACGGGCAGGATCTGACCGGCCGAGGCGATCGCGAGCTCCGCGTAACCGCCGCCGGGAAGGAGCGCGCACACGCGATCGCCGATCGTGAGTCCGGAGACCCCTGAACCGAGTTCCGCAACGGTTCCCGACACTTCGAGGCCCGGCCACTGCGGCGCGCCGGCAGGCGGAGGATAGTTCCCGAGACGCTGGTGGAGGTCGGCGCGGTTCAGGCCGCTCGCGGCAACCCTCACGAGCACCTCGCCGTGCCCGGGTTCCGGGTCGGGCGCTTCAACAACTTCGAGCACTTCTGGGCCGCCCGGCTCCCGGATCGTCACTACCCGCATGGCTCCACGGTACGCCCAGACTGTGGGGTTACCGTTGAAGCATGCCGAACGCCCCTACCGCCGAATTCGTGGCGGCGACACTTCCGGGCCACTGGCGACTCGGTGCGACGAGCCTTCCGGAGTGGCTTGACGGTGAGCGGCAGTCCGTGGTGTTCGACTTCCAGGTCGAATCGGAGGATCCGCTCGTGATCCTGGAGTTGCAGAACTTCACGACGCCGGAGGGCAAGGACAGGCAGATCACGAGAGTGAGCCAGTGGCAGCGCGGGGAGTTCCAGTCCCGCGGGAAGGGCATCCGCAAGGCGCTCCACGGGCGGTGGAACGTCATCGGATTCAGTGACGACAACTCCGTCGCGGTGCTCAGGGTCGAGAGGTCGCGCGGATTCCAGGAGGGAATCCTGGTCCTGGTGCGTGTCGGCGTCGACGCGAGCGAGCTTCGCAGTCTCGTCGCGGCGTCGTCCGACGACCTCGGCCTCAGCCCGGAGGAGTTCGGCAGCCTCTGGTGGTTCGACGTGCCCACCCAGCGGTAGCGGTCAGTCCGCCTGGCCGATGAGCTCTTCGCGAACGCGCCGCAGATCCTCCATGAGCGATCCGACGAGGATCCAGTGCTCCGGATGCGGGCGTGCGATCACGAGGGGAGCGGTGAGCGCCGGCAGTTCCGCCGTGATCGGCTGGGCCCCGGTCCGGTCGTTAGGGCGGTGCAGCTGCCGGGCCAGGAGCCGGACGTCATGCGCCGCACGGACGCACTCGGCCGCGATCGACGCGACGACGGGGTCTGTGCTGAGCTCGTTGTCGTAGTGGTCGTTGAGCGCCCGCGTCATGCCGAGCACCCTCGTGACGAGAATGGTCAGTGATGTGAGGAACGTCCGGTCCCGCTCCAGCTCGGCACGGTGCCTGCCGCCGAGGGGATTGAGCATGAGGCTGTCCTGGGCGGCGGTCACGGCGTTTGTCGCATCGTCCTGCGCGGTGCGGAGCCCACGGGCCGTCAGAAGGATCTGCTCACGTCGAGCGGGCGACTGCGCGGTGGTGAGCGACTCGGCAAGCTCGTCGAGGGTGCTTGCGATGCCGCTCGCGAGCCGGGCGATCGCGGCTCGAGCGGGTTCGAGCAGCACCGGAGGGACGATGAGGACATTCACCGTGAGACCGATCGCGGCGCCGATGATCGTCTCGATGAACCGCTCACCGGCATGGCTGGCTGTCTGCCCGCCGAGCGCGACGACGAGCATGGCGCTGATCGGGATCTGGTTCGCCGATCCGGGCGTGAGCCGCAGTGCCCAGGCGAGCAGAAGCGAGACCAGGATGACCGCGAGAACGACCCAGGTCGCGCTGCCGAACAGCGCGCCGGCCACGAAGGCGAGCAGCACCCCGAAGATGACGCCGACGCTGCGCTCGACCCCTTTGATGAGCGACTGGTTGACGCTCGGCTGCACGACGAGGAGTGCGGCGATCGTCGCGAAGATCGGCGCCGGCTGCCCGAGAACGAGGTTGCAGCTCAGCCAGGCCGCGATCGCAGCGACGGAGGTCTTGAGCACCTGGAGGAGAGGGCCCCTGGCCTTTGCCTGAAGCGAGGGGAAGGGTCGCGGCATCCGTCAAGCGTAGCCGTCCGAAAGTCGCGCCAGAGGGATGAGGCGGGGCTCCGCGAACTCGGCCGACGCTACTTGGTGGGGAGCTGGAACCCTTCGAGACCATCGATATCGATGGGCTGGTACACCGGAGCAGCCGGCTCGACGGTCTCGGTCGCGGTGGTCGAATCCTGGGCGACGGCGGGGGCGGCCGGACCGAAGGAGACGGTGACGAGCAGCGCGACGGCGAGGACGAGTGCCGCGGATGCTGCACCGACCGATCCGTTCGCGGCTGTCAGCCTGCCCGCAGTGCGCAAGCGGCGAAGGTAGACCGCGATCCCGACGAGCGCGACAATGGAGAGCGCCAGTGTCGCCAGGAACGGGACGGTGAAGATGTCAGTCGTTGCGGGGGCAACACTCAACGCAGCAGACATTGCCGGTTGTTCCTTTCGGGGTGAAGGAACGTTCCTGTCGGGTACAGGAACCGTGCTCTCCTGTCCGCATTATGGGGGACAAACAGGGGGGCGTATGCACGTTAGCAGCCGCTGGGCGCCAAGGTCAAGCTGTGGCGAAGGTGGGTTTCCTCTCCAGAAAACGTGCGTACTGCCTGCCCGCACGCTCGAAACCGCGCTTCAGACGGCCGCTCGACGCAGTGAACGGCCCCGCGACGAGCGCAATGCCGCGAGGGGACACCGCTCGCCTCCAGGTGCCGATGACCTCGCCGTCACGCACGATGGTGGGCAGGAACATCCCATTGCCTCCCGGAACGATCCGCTCCGCGTGCTGCGGGGTGAGCTGCGGGCGGCGGTCCTGGTAGCCGAGCAGGAACTCGTCGAATCCGGGAAGCAGACGGATGCCGTCCGGCCCCGGTTCCCGAGCGGCGTCCACAGCCCAGTAGTAGCTCTCACCGTCCCGGTCGGACGAGGCCAGCGATTCCCGTGCGATCGCGAGCCCGATTCTGGCGTCCGTGAGCGTCGTCGATGACCACCAGGCGAAGTCGCGGATGGTCGCGGGTCCATGGCTACGGAAGTACCGAACGACGAACTCGCCGAGCGCCTCATCCCGGTCGAGGGTTCGCGAGTCGGCGATCCATTCGTCGAACAGCACGAAGGTCTGCTGCTTCTCGTTCGGCGGGCCGAAGCACAGCGTTCCCGACTGGGAGAGGTACCAGAGTGCGTGGTAGCCGCGCTGGCCGGTCGGCGGGACGCCGGCGCGGTCGAACACCGCGTACATCTCGTCCCGGGTCAGGACCTTGCCACCGGTCAGGGCCGCGGTCGCCGCCTCCCGTGCGCGCTCCAGCTGGTCGTGCGTGAGCCCGAGAGCGGCACGCCGTGCGGTCGCCCCCTTGATGAGGCGTTCGCTCGTGAGGCCGAGCATCCAGCGGAGATCCTCCGGAGCGACGACATGGAGCGTTCCGCGCATCGGCCAGGAGCGCACGATCGTGCCCTCCGCAAAGGCGGCATCGATCTCCGACTCCACCGAGCCGGGCAGGCGGAGCCCGATCGACCACTTCGCCCCGGCGAAGTCCTGCGCCTGCATCGCCGTCATCCAGCGGACGACCTCGGCAACACCGGTGAACTCGCTCGAGCTGATCCTCTGGGCGGCCAGCCGCATCCGGACGAGTCTGCGGTCCTCGGCACTGGTCATTCGCGCGCGGAGCCCTTTCCGCTCGCGGCGACCAGCGACTCCGATTCCTCGCGACGCAATGCGGAGGCGATCGCGCCGGCCGCGCGCACGAGTCCCAGGTGCGACAACGCCTGCGGCGTATTGCCGGCCTGGCGGCCGTGCTCGGTGTCGTACTCCTCGGAGAGCAGCCCGACGTCGTTGCAGAAACCGACCAGCCGGTCCATGAGCTTCACGGCATCCGGAAGGCGGTGACTCAGCGCGTACTGCTCAACAAGCCAGAACGAGCAGGCCAGGAACGGGAACTCGCCGGGCGGCAGACCGTCGTCGGAGAGCTCTGAACGATATCTCAGCAGCAGGCCGTCGACGAGCAATTCCTCCTCGATCGCCGCGACGGTGCCGAGCATGCGCTCGTCGTCGTGCCGCAGATATCCGATCTGAGCGAGCTGGAGAAGCGTCGCATCGACGCCTTTCGAACCGTAGTACTGCGTGTAGCTGTTGCGCCTGACGTCGAACGCTTTGCTCTCGATCTCGTCGCGCACGGTGTCCCGCAGCTTCTCCCAGCGTTCGGCGGGACCGTCGAGCCCGTGATCGCGCACCGCGCGGACACCGCAGTCGAGGGCCGCCCAGAGCATCGCACGAGAGTGCGTGAACTCCCGGGTCGGCCCGCGCATCTCCCACATTCCGTGATCCGGGCGCTGCCAGTTCTTCTCGACGAAGCTCAGGATGGCGCGCTGCAGCGGCCAGGAGAACTCGTCCTCCTCGATGCCGATCTCCCGCGCTTTCTGCAGGGCGATCATGGTCTCGCCGAAGATGTCTCCCTGATACTGGGTGAATGCCCCGTTGCCCTTCCTGACCGGGGAGGCGCCGTCGTACCCGGGGAGGCTGTCGATCGTCAGCTCGGTGAGCTCGCGTTCCCCGCCGAGACCGTACACGATCTGGATGTCGGCCGGGTCGCCCGCGATCGCGCGCAGCAGCCAGTTGCGCCAGGTGAGGGCCTCGCTGCGGAAGCCCCGACTGAGAAGGACCCCGAGGGTGGCAGAGGCGTCGCGAAGCCAGACGAAGCGGTAGTCCCAGTTCCGCACCCCGCCCCACTGCTCCGGCAGGCTCGTGGTCGCCGCGGCTGCGATCCCTCCGGTGTCCTCATGCGTGAGCGCCCGCAGCACCAGGAGCGAGCGCAGGGCGATCGCCTCGTATGGGCCGTCCTCCTGGTTGCACGCCGATGCCCAGTCCGTCCACCAGGCCGTGGTCCTCGCGAGCGCCTTGTCGATGTCGGGGGGTGATGGCGGAGGGCGGTGCGACGGGTACCAGGTGAGTGACACGTCGACGGACTCGCCCGCGCTCACCGTGAACTCGGACTTGTGGGCGTGGTCGGCGGCCGTGAGCTTCGGGCCGCGGATGACCAGGGCATCCGGCCCGGCGACCGCGACGATGCCCGGCCCTCTCTCCGCCTCGAACTGCCTCACCCAGGGCATCGCGTCCGCGTATCCGAACCGGATGCGCAACTCCTGCTTCATGGCGACCGTGCCGCGAATACCTCTCACCCTGCGCACCAGGTCGGCACGGCGGTCGCCGGTCGGCATGAAATCGGTGACCTCGACCTCGCCGTCCGCGGTCACCCAGCGCGTCTTGAGAATGAACGTCGATCCCTGGTAGCTCCGGCTGGTGGCCACGACCTCCCCGGCGGGGGCGAGCAGCCAGCGGCCGTGGTCCTTGGTGCCCAGAAGCGCCCCGAACGTCGACGGGGAATCGAAGCGCGGCAGGCACAGCCAGTCGATGCTTCCGTCGTTTCCTACCAGCGCGGCCGTGTGACAGTCGCCGATCATTGCGTAATCCTCGATCCGAAGCGCCATCATCCCATCTTGGCACCGGCGACCGGGGCTACCCTTGGCAAATGGCTGATCGCGTAGGAACTCTCGTTGTTTTCGGGGCGAGCGGAGACCTGACCGAGCGTCTTCTGCTCCCGGGCCTCGGCCAATTGCTGGACTCCGGGCGTGGCGGCGACCTCCGACTGATCGGGGTCGGGCAGGACGCGCTGTCGACCTCCGCATGGCGCAAGCGGGTCGCGGCATCGTTCGCAGCAGGAGGTTCGACCGGCGCACGGGCAACTGCCGTCGCGCAGAACTCGGACTACCGGGAGGCGGATGTCACGAGCCCGGATGACCTGCGCGACATCCTGGAGTCCTGCACCGGCATCCCTGCGATCTACTTCGCTCTTCCTCCACAGGTCACGATCGCGGCGTGCAGCGCGCTGGAGGAGGTGGAGCTTCCGCACGGTATCGTGTTCTGTCTCGAGAAGCCGTTCGGAACCGATCTTCTGAGCGCCAGGGCACTCAATCGGCAGCTCATCAGGCTCCTTCCCGAGCAGCACATCCATCGTGTCGACCACTTCCTCGGGAAGTCCACCGTTCTGAACCTGCTCGGCCTGCGCTTCGCGAACCGGATCCTGGAACCGGTCTGGAATGCACAGAACGTCGCGAGTGTCGAGATCGTATTCGACGAGCAGCTCGGCATCGAGGGGAGAGCCGGATACTACGATCGGGCGGGCGCGCTCGTGGACATGATCCAGAGCCACCTGCTGCTCGTCATGGCGCTCGTGGCCATGGAGCCTCCTTCGAGCATCGATGCCGAGGACCTGCGCGGTGCGATGGCGCAGGTGCTGCGGGCGACAACGGTCTTCGGCGGCGACCCGGCAGCTTCGAGCCGGCGAGCGCGCTACACCGCGGGAACGGTCGGTGGCAGGAAGCTTCCCGCCTACCTGAAGGAGCCGGGCGTCGACCCGAAGAACAGGACGGAGACGCTCGCCGAGGTCGTGCTCGGGATCGACAACTGGCGCTGGGCGGGCGTGCCCTTCACGCTGCGCTCGGGGAAAGCGCTCGCCGACACCCGCAAGGAGATCATCGTGACGTTCAAGGAGGTTCCGCATCTGCCGATCGGTCTCAGCGGGGAGCCGGGGCCAGCCGCCCTGCGGATCTCGCTCAGCCCAGACGACATCGAACTCGACCTCAACATCAACGGGCAGGGGGATCCGTTCACACTCGACCGGGTCGTCCTGAGCACCGAATTCGGCGCAGGGGAGCTCGGCCCGTACGGCGAAGTGCTCTCCGGGCTGCTCTCCGACGACCCGACGCTGTCCGTGCGGGCGGATGAGATCGAGGAGTGCTGGCGCATCGTCGAGCCGATCCTCGCAGCCTGGCGGAAGGATGCCGTGACGCTGGGTAGCTACCCGGCCGGTTCGAGCGGCCCGGCCGCCTGGCTACGCAAGTAGGGCAAGGAGCGCGTTCTCCGCTGCTCCCGTCGGCGCGATGACCTCACCGGCCGCGTAATGATCGATGACACGGGGATCGACATAGCTCTTTCGTGCCACGGCTGGCGTGTTTCCCAGTTCCGCTGCGACCTCGCGCATGGCCGCTGCGACCGCGCGAGCGCGAGCAGACTTGCTCGCGGCGACCCCGGTGCGCTGCAGGGACCGTGCCGCCACGAGGGTTCCATGAAGCGTGCGGAAGTCCTTCGCTGTGAAATCGCCTCTCGTCCTTCGACGGATGTCGTCGTTGATCTCGGTGGGGGAGAGAGCCCGCCAGCCGTTCTCGTCCTGCCAGGCGAGAAGCGTGCCGGAGCGCCCGCGCTTCATCGTGCGGATGATGGTGGCGAGCGCCTCATCCGAGACCTCGGATTCCCAGAGCTTGCCGCTCTTGCCGGGGAAGCGGAAGCGCACCGTGTCGCCCCTCACCGTCACCTGCGAGGTTCTGAGGGTCGCGAGCCCGTGACTTCCGTACTCCGCCTCGTACTGCTCGCTCCCGATGCGCAAGGCTGTTGTGTCGAGGATACGGAATGCGCAGGCGAGCGCCTGATCGCGCGTGGTCGGGGGAGCCGCACCGAGTGAGCGGGTCACCGCACGCCGGGCTGAGGGCAACGCTGCGGCGAGGTCGAGGGCGCGGTCGAACTTCACCCGATCCCGGTCCCGACGCCAGGCCTCGTGGTAGAGATACTGCCGCCGTCCGCTTGCGTCGGTTCCCATGGCCTGGATGTGGCCGTTCGGGAACGGGCAGATCCACACCTCTTCCCATGCCGGCGGGATGGCGAGCTGCCGGATGCGGGCGATGACGTCCTCGTCCGTGAGCCTCTCACGACTCTCATCGAGAAATCGGAAACCGCGTCCGGCTCTCTGACGGGTGAACCCCGGCGAAGTCGGATCACTGCGGCGCAGGCGCATCCAGGTCCTTCAGCAGGTCGCCATCGGCCTTCACCCGTTCCAGCACCTCCCGATAGTCGAGCTGGGCCAGTTCCGGGGAGGCGAGCTCTTCCCAGGTCCGCGGAGCCGCTGCCGTCGGATGCACCCTCCCGCGCAGCGAGTATGGGGTGATGGTGGTCTTCGACCCGTTGTTCTGACTCCAGTCGACGAGCACCTTGCCGGTGCGCAGCGCCTTCCTCATGTTGCTGACCACGAGGTCGGGGTGGTCAGCCTCGAGCGACCGGGCCAGCTCGTGGGCCAGCTCGGTGATCCGTTCGGAGGGCCGCCCGCCATCCAGCGCCGCGTAGAGGTGGATGCCCTTGCTCCCGCTGGTGACGGGCAGCGGCTCCAGCCCCAGCTCTGACATTGCGGCGCGGGCCAGCCTGGCCACCTCCGCGCACTCCGGAAGTCCGGCGCCAGGCCCGGGGTCGAGGTCGAGCACCAGGCGATCCGGGTTCCTTCTTGCTCCACGCGGTCCGAACCGCCACTGCGGGACGTGGATCTCGATCGCTGAGATCTGAGCCAGCCAGACGAGCGTCGCGAGATCGTTCACCAGCGGATACGCGTTGCTGTGGTCTGCGTGTTCGATCTCCCGCCGCTTCACCCAGGGCGGCGTTGAGGAGTCGAGGTTCTTCTGGAAGAAGACCTCGCCAGGTTCCTCAGCCGTACCGACGCCGTGCACCCAGCGCTTGCGGGTCGCAGGCCGGTCGAAGCTGTGCGGCAGCAGCACTTCGGCGACCGCGGTGTAATACCCGATCACGTCGGCCTTAGTCGTGCCCGTCTCGGGGTAGACGACCTTCCCGAGACTGGTCAGGGTGAGCGTGCGACCGCCGATGGTCACGGTCTCGCTTCCGCTGGTCTCGACCATTCCCTCATCCTCGCCGCCGACCCCGGGGGCATCGCCGCCCGAAGCTGACTATTCTCTGGATGTCCCCTGTTCGGGGGTCAGATTATTCTAGGGTGTCGGTTGAGAGAAAAGGAGCACAACATGAATCTGCTACTTGTCATCGTCGCCATTATCGCCGTCGTCCTTCTGCTCACCGGAGGGTTCGTGCAGTCCTTGAACTTCCTCCTCTGGGTGGGCCTCGTCCTCGCCATCATCGCGGTGATCGTGTTCCTGGCCAGAGTCGTCAGCGGACGCAGAAATATCTGATGCCCGAGAATCCAGTCATGCCGAGCGAGGTCTCGGCCCGGGTGGGCGCCTTCGACCATTTCGCCGAGGGCGCCTCCCGCATTGCGAGCAAAGCCTGGTTCTTCTGCTTCTGCGTTCTTCTCGTGGTCATCTGGGCGCCCTCGATCCTCATCCTGCGGGATATCGACACCTGGCAGCTGATCATCAACACGCTCACGACGATCATCACCTTCCTCATGGTGGCGCTTCTGCAGAACAGCCAGACGCGCGCGGACCAGGCGGTGCAGCACAAGCTCAATGCGATCGCCGACATGCTCTCCCACCTCGCCAAGGATCGAGGACTGGTCGCCGACGCCAGGGAGCTCCGTGACGCGGTTGGGCTCGAAGACAAGGAGAGCACGAGCCATAACGCGGACGTGGGTCCGGGCGCTTAGTCCTCCGGGTCGGAGGGATCGATCGGTGCGTGGTGGTCTCGGCCGGCCTCGCCGCGCTTCCAGTAACCGGTCATCTTGACCTGGGCGGAGGGAAGACCAAGCTCCCGGCGAAGGTATCGCCGGATCGGCACGAGGGCCTCCGCCTCCCCGGCGGCCCACACGAAGGTGTCGGGGCCGATGGGACCGAGGCCCCGGATGGCGCGCTCCAGTGTTCCCTCGGCCTTGTCCAGCCACACGACACGTGCCTTGTGCACATGGTCCGGCTCGAGGTAGGCGGCATCCGACTCGTTGTCGAGCTGGACGAACGCCAGAATCTCCACCTCGTCGGGAAGGAGCTCGATCCAGCGGGCGAGCGCGGGAAGCGCCGACTCGTCCGCGCCGAGCACGAAACGGTTGGCGCCGGTCGGAAGGAGGTGCGACCCGCGCGGACCGCCGACCGCGATCCCGTTGCCCGGTTCGGCCCACGCGACCCACTCCGACGCCGGGCCGGCACCGTGCCGGAAGAAGTCGATGTCCAGCTCGGCGGGAGAAGCACCGTCCGCGCGGAATTCGCGCGGCGTGTAGTCGCGCTTCACCGTCGATTCGCCATCCTGCACCAGCAGCTTCACGTGATCGGCCGCGCCGAGGCTCGAGAACCCGGCGAGGTCCTGGCCGACCAACGTGACGCGTGTGAAGCCTGGCGATAGAACTCTGGTGCGCGCAACCGTGAGGTTGCGGATGACGGGGTCGTGGCGCACGAGTTGGCCGCGCTCGATCAATGGGTGTCTCCTGGAGGGGTGTGTGTTGGGCACAGGGCGAGTGCGCCATCGTGACCACTCAACGGTAGTGCACGTTGCTCCTAGAGCAATCCGAGCCGGGAGAGCTGGTCGGCGAGCCCTGCGCCATCCGGAGCGTAAACCCTGTGCACGAGATCGTCGGCATCGTGCTTCTCCGCCTTCGTCCGCCCACCGGCGAGCACGGCTTCACCCCCGGAGAGCTGCCGGATGGCGATGACGGCGACGCTCAGGGGGTGGGCCGCAGCGAAGCTCCCGTACAGGTCCTCGTCGTGCTGGCCGTCGTCCCCGATCAGGATCCAGCGCAAGTGGGGGAACTCCGCGGCCAGCCTGACCAGGCTGTCTTCCTTGTGGGCGCGGCCGCTCCTGAACCAGCGGTCGTGCGTCGGGCCCCAGTCGGTGAGCAGGAGCGGCCCGGGTGGATAGAGGTGACGGGACAGGAACCGGGTCAGGGTAGGCGCAACATTCCATGCTCCCGTTGACAGGTAGATGACCGGAGACCCGGGGTGATCCCTCACTAGCTTCTCGAACAGTACGGCCATTCCCGGAACGGGGGTTCTCGCATGCTCATCGAGGACGAACGTGTTCCACGCAGCCAGAAGGGGGCGAGGAATCGCGGTGACCATGACCGTGTCGTCGACATCCGAGATGACGCCGATCGTTGCGTTCGGGTCGACCACGAAGACCGGGGCCTCGACCGATTCCGACTCCTCCGTGCGCACGGTGATGGTGTGCCAGCCGGGGGAGAGGGAGACCTCGATCACCTCGTCGACGACGCCGCCGCGATCCGCCGTGACCCGCCGCTCGACTCCGCCGACACCGATGATGACGGTGACGTCGGTGACCGGGACGCTCGTGAAGCTGCGCCAGCCCCTGATTTTCTTGTAGCGGATGTCATCGAGGGCCCCGGGCTTCGACAACAGGACTCGGGAGAGGACGCGGATCCAGCTGGTCGAGCCGTAGCCGGCATAGGGGATGACGGTGGGGGTGAGGCCCCGTTTCCGTGCGCGTTTCTCCCGAAAGCGATGGAAGCGGTCCTCGAGCCGAGCGGGAAGCCGCAGTGCGAGCTCACCGGTGTTGTCGTCCGGCGAGTCACTGGAGGCAGTCATCCCCCCAGTCTTTCACGGGTGCTGCGGGCCTCCCTCCAGCATCAGGGACGCAAGGCTTCCTGAGAAATTCCCTTGTAAGTGAAAGATCGGGGGAAACTCATGACGCCCCCTGAGCGGGGGCACGCTAAGATTTCTCCAACCCAATCAATTGGTATCAGCACAGCCGTCAAGGCTGGGACAGAAATTGGAGAATGCAGTGTCGGGAGCAACCGCACTTCTACGGAACGAGCCCGTACAGGCTCGGAGTACAGCTCGACTGACAAGCCTGCTTGACGCTGCCGCTGCAGCCATTGACGCGATCGGTTACGAGCGGATGACGACGGCCATGGTCGCCGAGCGCGCCGGAGCCTCCATCGGAACCGTGTACCGCTATTTCCCGGATCGCATCGCCGTGTTGCAGAGCGTTTCTGCGCGTGCGGTCGACCGCTTCGTCGACCGGGTCAGGACGACGCTCGGCGCGACGGAGCACACCACATGGTGGGACGCGATCGACTCGTTGATCGATGAGGGCGTCGATGCCTTCGCGCATGAGCCCGCCTTCGCCGCGCTGCGGTTCGGCGACGTGATCGACCTGCGTCCGCGCGAGAGCGATCGCACCGGCAGCAGTCTGGTTTCGGCGGAGATCGCCTCTGTTCTGGTTTCGCGCTATGGCTTCACCGACAACCCGGACCTTCACTTCCGGCTCGAGGTGCTCTTCAACCTCGTCGACTCGCTGCTGTCACGGGCGTTCGCGTTCGACAAGAACGGTGACAAGGCCTTCATCGCCGAGGCGCGCGCGGTCGCCCGCAGCTACTTCGCCGGGCATTACGGCCAGCCGTAACTGCACTCCTCGTAGCGAAGCAGGGCAGGGCTCGGGTCGGTTGAGACCCGGTTTCCGGTGTCACGGACTCCCCGCGGGGAGCCTCGGAACGCAGGGGCATAGCTGACAGTTTGACCAATCGGGAATGACGGTGCGCCCGAATAGTGTTTAACTGGTGTGTCTGGCAAGTGTCGATTCGTGCGCCCCACGAGGAATGAGCCAATTCTCTATGATCGAGTTCCGGTCCGTTTCGAAGCGGTTCTCTGACGGCACCCAGGCAGTCCGCGACTTCAGTCTCGTGATCCCCTCACGCAAGACGACGGTCCTGGTCGGATCATCCGGATGCGGGAAAACCACCCTGCTGCGCATGATCAACCGGATGGTCGACCCGACGAGCGGCACGATCGACATCGACGGGGAGAACATCGCGACCCTCGAACCGGTGAAGCTCCGCCGTCGCATCGGCTACGTCATGCAGAATTCGGGCCTCCTGCCGCATCGCAGGGTCATCGACAACGTCGCAACGGTTCCGCTGCTCGAAGGGGTGAAGAAGCGCGTCGCCCATGCCCAGGCCCTCGAGCTGCTCGACACGGTCGGCCTCGACCGTTCGCTCGCGGACCGCTATCCTAGCCAGCTCTCCGGCGGCCAGCAGCAGCGAGTCGGGGTCGCGAGGGGGCTCGCGATGGATCCCAACATCCTGCTCATGGACGAACCGTTCGGTGCCGTTGACCCGATCGTGCGCGCGGAACTGCAGACCGAATTGCTCCGGCTCCAGCGGGAGCTCGACAAGACCGTCGTGTTCGTCACGCATGACATCGATGAAGCCTTTCTGCTCGGCGACCAGGTCGTTATCCTGCAGGTCGGGGCACAGATCGCTCAGCAGGGGCACCCGAAGGAGATTCTCGCCAACCCGGCGAACGATTTCGTCGCCGACTTCATCGGTGCCGGGCGCGGCAAGCGCCGGCTTTCGGTGGACTCGACCGTTGCCTCCGACGGCGACGACTACGTGCTGATCGATGGGGCCGGCTACGCGGCGGGAGTGGTCGAGGCGCCCGGTGGCGTGCTCGCCACCGCGGGAACCGGCCCGAAGTCCCGCAGCGTGTCGAACAAGACGGACCAGGCCGGAGACGCCTGATGCAGTGGCTATGGGACAACCTTGGTCTGGTCCTGGGCCTGTCGCTTGAACACGTGCGACTGAGTGTCCTCCCGATCATCGTCGGTTTCATAGCCTGCATCCCGCTCGGCTGGCTTGCCACGCGCTATCGGGCGGCGCGGGGATTCCTCCTCACCCTCGGCGGTGTGCTGTTCACGATTCCGTCGCTCGCGCTGTTCGTGGCCCTACCGGGCATCCTCGGCACGAAGATCCTCGATGAGCGCAATGTGGTCGTCGCCCTCAGCATCTATGCGGTCGCCATCATGGTGCGTGGGGCGGCGGACGCGTTCGCCGCGGTCTCCTCGCCCGTTCTGGAGTCCGCCACGGCCGTCGGCTACTCCGCCCTTTCACGGTTCTGGACGGTCGAGCTGCCGTTGGCCGGTCCCGTTCTCCTGGCCAATCTTCGGGTGGTCTCGGTCAGCACCGTGAGTCTGCTGAGCGTCGCGGCGCTCATCGGAAAAGGCGGGCTGGGCTATCTGTTCCTCAACGGCTACCAGAGGGACTTCCCCACCGAGGTGATGATCGGCATCGTCTTCACGCTCGGGATCGCGCTCGCCTTCGATGTCATTCTGGTGCAGCTCGGGCGTGTGCTCCTGCCCTGGGCCCATTCGCGGCTTCCCCGATCTCCCGAGGCGGCGCTGTCGTGAGCTACTTTCTCGCGGCGATCGCCTGGATCTTCGACCCGGCACACTTCGCCATGGCCAACGGGATCTGGCCGCGCACCGTCGATCACCTGCTCTACACCGGCCTGACCATGCTCATCGCGGTTCTCATCGCGCTCCCGCTCGGGTTGATCATCGGTCACACCGGGAAAGGGAGAACCCTCGTCGTCACCGGAACGAGTGCTGCGCGCGCGCTTCCGACGCTCGGCTTCCTGTTGTTCATCGTCCTGTTCACCGGACTGGGGCTCTGGCCGTTCGTGCTCGTAATGGTCGTTCTCGCCATCCCTCCGCTGCTCGCCGGAGTGTATTCCGGCCTTGAGGCCGTCGACCGTCAGACCATCGACGCGGCGCGGGCCGTTGGAATGTCGGAGTGGCAGATTCTCACCCGGGTGGAGATTCCACTCGCGCTTCCTCTCATCCTCGGAGGATTCCGCTCGGCGACACTGCAGGTCATCGCCACAGCGACGATCGCCGGCTACGTCGGCCTCACCGGCCTCGGCCGGTTCCTGTTCGAGGGGCTCGCCAACCACAATTACCACCTCGCGATCGTCGGAGCGATCCTCGTCACCGCGCTCGCGCTCGTCGTCGACGGACTGCTCGCGCTCATCCAGAAACTTGTCGTCCCGCGCGGGGTGTCTCGCGGGCTGGCACGCACTACCAACACCAGGTCGAGGCGGCCGATCAGGCTGCCGGCCATGGCCACGGCACCCATCAAGGAAGGATAGAGAAATGCACTCACACAAGAGAGGCCGGATCACAGCAGCGCTCCTTGCGGTCGGACTCACGGCAAGCCTCGCGGCGTGCGCCTCGGGGAATCCGCTCGGCGGCGACGGAGGGAACAAGGCCCTCGGCTCGATCACGGTCGGCTCGCAGGGCTTCGCCGAGAGCGACATACTGGCCCAGCTCTACGGTCAGATGCTCGCGGCGAACGGTTACACCGTGACCTATGCTCCCGGCATCGGGTCGCGCGAGACTTTCATCCCGGCTTTGCAGGACGGCTCGATCGACCTGATTCCGGACTATGCAGGCAATCTTCTGTACGGGGCCGACCCGAAGGCGACCGCGACATCGACCACCGATGTCATGGCAGCCCTCCCCGCAGCGCTCGAACCGCTCGGGCTCACGATTACGACCGCGGCGCAGGCCGAGGACGCCGACTCACTCGTGGTCACGCCGGAATTCGCCGCGACGAACAAGCTCGTGACCATCGCCGACCTCGCACCGATCGCCTCGAAGATCACCCTGGGCGCGAACACCGAATTCGAGGGACGCGCCTATGGCCGCTCGGGTCTGGAGAAGGTGTACGGGGTGAAGGGCTGGACCTTCAAGGCGATCGACGACTACGGCGGCCCGGGAACCCTCAAGGACCTGCTGAGCGGGGCGATCCAGGTGGCGGATATCTACACGACGACGCCGTCGATCAAGCAGAACAACCTCGTCACGCTTCAGGACCCGAAGCACCTGATCGCTGCGCAGAACATCATCCCGCTGGTGAACAAGGACAAGTACAGCATCGCGCTCGCGAATCTGCTCGACCGCGTCTCCAACAAGCTCACGACGGAGGAGCTCATGGGCCTCAACGAGATCAGCGCGGGCGACTCGAAGCCGTCGCCCGAGGTGGTTGCGAAGGACTGGCTCACCAAGATGGGCCTGCTCTGAGCTAGGGAAGATCCTCCCGGGTGTTGGCATCGCCATCACCCGGGAGTTCCATGTGGCGCCGCTGGCTTCGCTCGAGCAACCTCTTGACGAGCACGACAACCAGGAGGAACGCGAGGATGATGGCGACGAAGATGTAGCCGGCGTAATGCAGACTGCCGGAGAGCTCGCGGTAGGTTCCGGCGGCCGCCCATCCGGCGGACGCGTAGGCGACGGACCAGATCAGGCATGCCGGCAGCGTCCAGCTGAGGAATTTGCGGTAGCTCATGGTGCTCATCCCCACGGTCAGGGGGATCAGCGAGTGCAGGACGGGCAGGAATCTCGACACG
This sequence comes from Terrimesophilobacter sp., assembly GCA_036565765.1. GTDB lineage: Bacteria > Actinomycetota > Actinomycetes > Actinomycetales > Microbacteriaceae > Terrimesophilobacter. The sequence continues at coordinate 6,236 of DATCXP010000171.1, read as the reverse complement.
AACACGGCGATCCCGCCGCGTCGATCGAGATAGTTCTCCGCGCGCATCCAATGGTCGTGCCCGATCTTCCGTCCGAGCCGGCTTGTCATGATCTTCGGGCCGAAGAAGCGGCCAAGGGCGAAACCGATGCTCTCCCCGGCGATCGCTCCGGCGATGACGACGAGGATGAGTGCGACGTACTCGAAGCCGTTGGAGATCCCGGTGCTCGCGACGAGCACGACGGTGTCGCCCGGCATGATCAGGCCGATGAGCACCGAGGTTTCGAGCAGGATGGCGAGGCCGGCGAGCAGCGTGCGCAGGATGGGGTCGACGTTCTGGACCGTTTCCAGAATCCAGGTCAGAATCTCATTCACCCCGGTGCCCTTCGAGAGGCCTGCGCAGCGCTTGGCGACGGCTGCGCCAGAGGGCGAGCCTACCGGGATCCTCGGCAAGCCGCGGACCGTCGATCCAGCCGGTCACGATCCGGATGCCGTGCAGCGCGTTGAGCGCCCAGACCTCGGCACCTTCGAGCTCCGCGGGGGTCACCGCCTCCCGATAGGTCTCAACGCCGAGGGCGGCGGCGATCCCGAACAGGGTTCGCGCCGTGACGCTGTCGACGCGGTCGAATTCCTCCGGCGGGGAGCACAGGATGTCGCCGCGCCACCACGCGATCGAGGTCGTTCCACCTTCGACGACGTACCCGCGCGGCGCGAGGATCGCTTCGTCGGCACCGCGTTCCTGGGCCAGGCTCCTGAGCTGGATCATGGCCGCGAGGTCCGGTCCCTTGACCGTCGGCGCCACGCGCGGGTCGCCACCCGTGTGGGTTGCCACCGTGAGCGAGCGGGTCAGTTCCGGTGCGGCTCTCTGCCGGAACAGGAAGGATGGCGCTCCATCCCGCGACTGCAGCTCGACGCGGGGGAACCAGTCGCCCTCCCGCGGGATCGTCGCGATGACGGCCTCCCAGAACGGTTCGACGTTGAGGTCGGTGAAGCCGCGCAGGGCTGCCCCATGCGCGAATCGAGCCTTGTGGAGCCCGAGTGCGAAGGCCGCACCCTCGCTCACGAGCCAGGAGTCTGCGACCTCGATCGCATATTCGCTCGGGTCGCAGTAGTCGATGGGGACGAGCGTTCCGTCGTGCCAGCGGTAGAGGGCGGCGTAACTCATAGAGTTAGGCTATGCGCCGCCGCGTCCTCGCGACACACCTTCGCGGCTGGATCGATCCCGCCGTCGCGTTTTCGGCGCTCGCGGGCGCTCAGCCCGCTGCCTTCTGGCTGGACTCCGGGATCGGTGCTGCTGCGGGATGGAGCTACATCGGCTCTTCCGAGCGCGTCGTCACGGCCACGATCGACGAGAACTCCGTGACGGAGCAGCCCTCCGGGCGTCGTCGCGAGGGGTCGATCCTGGATTTCCTGCGGGAGGAGCTCGATGGCGGCATCGAGCCGGAACCGGCGGCTGGGCCGTTCCAGCTGGGCTGGGTGGGCTGGCTGGGGTATGAACTGCACGCGCAGACCATGTCGACCGGGTTGCGGCGTGCCTCTGGCCATCCGGATGCCGCGCTCATGTTCGTCGACCGGGCGATCGCGTTCGACCACGCGGCGCGCAGGGTGACGCTCATCGCGATCGGGGACGAGTGGACCGCCGACCTCCAGTCCTGGCGCGCGAGCGTCGAACACGCCCTGTCTCGGCGCCTACCCCTCTCCTCTCCGCTTGTGCACGGTTCTGGTCGTTCTGCCCCGGCTCATTCCGACGAAGACCGCGCACAAAAGGCTGAGAGCGGGGCGCCGGAGGTCGAGTGGGCGTACACCGACGCGGAGTACCTCTCCATGATCGGATCCTGCCAGAAGGCCATCGCCGAGGGCGATGCCTACCAGCTGTGCCTGACGACCGAGGCGCGGGTCACCGCGCATCCTGACCCCGTTGACAGCTATCTGGCGCTGCGCGCGCTGAGTCCGACACGCAACGGAGGATTCGTGCGGATCGGCGAGGTGTCGTTGCTCAGCTCCTCGCCAGAGCAGTTCCTGACGGTGGCGCCAGATGGACTCCTCGAGTCGAAGCCCATCAAGGGGACCCGTCGTCGCGGAGCGAGCACCGAGGAGGACGCGGCGCTGCGACGTGAGCTTGTCGAGAGCGAGAAGGAGCGCGCCGAGAACCTCATGATCGTCGATCTCATGCGCAACGACCTCGGCCGCGTGAGCGAGGTCGGCTCTGTCGGCGTCGTCGACCTGCTCACCGTCGAGAGCTATGCCCAGGTGCACCAGCTCGTGAGCACCGTTCAAGGTCGACTCGCCGGCGAGCTGAGCCCGGTGGATGCCGTCGCCGCGTGCTTCCCGGCCGGCTCCATGACGGGCGCTCCGAAGCACAGTGCCGTGCTGATCCTCGACGGACTGGAACGGCGCGCGCGCGGCATCTACTCCGGCGCGTTCGGCTACTTCGGGCTCGATGGGCGCATCGACCTGGCCATGGTGATCAGGAGCATCGTGCTCGACACGCAGGGCGCAACGATCGGCACCGGGGGAGGGATCACTGCCTTGTCCGTTCCCGAAGAGGAGCTCGACGAGGTGAAACTGAAGGCCGCTGCCCTGCTGAGCGTGCTCGGCGCGGTAATCTGGTAACTCCGGGTCGCGGCGTGCACCGGCGCGCCGCACATCAATGGCGATCGCCCGCCCCTCCTGCATGAATTGAGAGCTCCGTGGCACACCATAACGCTGACGACGCGCATCGCTGGTCAGAAGAGTACGATGCTGCACGCATCCAGGAGAAATGGCTGCCCGTCTGGGACGAGCTGAAGCCGTTCAGCACGAGCGACCCGGACGATACGCGACCGCGCAAGTACATCCTCGACATGTTCCCGTATCCTTCCGGCGACCTGCACATGGGCCACGCGGAGGCGTACGCCCTCGGCGACGTGATCGCGCGGTACTGGCGTCAGCAGGGATTCAACGTGCTGCACCCGATCGGCTGGGATTCGTTCGGCCTCCCGGCCGAGAACGCGGCGATCAAACGCGGAGTCGATCCGCGCGGGTGGACCTACGACAACATCGAGCAGCAGAAGCGGTCGATGAAGCTCTACGCGGCGTCCTTCGATTGGGACCGGGTGCTGCACACGAGCGATCCCGGGTTCTACAAGTGGAACCAGTGGCTGTTTCTCAAGATGTACGAGAAGGGGCTGGCCTACCGCAGGAATTCCTGGGTCAACTGGTGTCCGAAGGACCAGACCGTGCTCGCGAACGAGCAGGTCGTGGATGGCCGCTGCGAGCGCTGCGGGACGGTCGCCGTCAAGAAGAAGCTCACCCAGTGGTATTTCAAGATCACCGACTACGCCGACCGGCTGCTCGACGACCTGAATCAGCTCGAGGGATCCTGGCCGGCGAAGGTGCTCACCATGCAGCGCAACTGGATCGGCCGCTCGGTCGGAGTCGATGTCGACTTCGCGATCGAGGGCGCAACGCAGGGCGTTGCATCCGACGCCACAGCGCCGAATAGGACGGTGACGGTCTTCACGACGCGTCCAGACACCCTGTACGGTGCGACGTTCATGGTCGTCGCCCCCGACTCGGAGCTCGCGGCGGAACTCGTCGCAGGCTCGAGCCCCCAGGTCAAGGAATCCTTCGCCGCCTACCTCACCGAAGTGCAGAAGAACACCGAGATCGAGCGACAGGATGCGGGTCGCGAGAAGACCGGCGTGTTCCTCGAGAGATGGGCCGTCAACCCGGTCAACGGTGAGCGCGTGCCGATCTGGGCCGCGGACTACGTGCTCGCAGACTACGGGCATGGTGCGATCATGGCCGTGCCTGCCCACGACCAGCGCGACCTGGACTTCGCGCGGAAGTTCGCCCTGCCCGTGCGCGTCGTCGTGGACACGAACGCGCCAGCAACCGGCGCCGTTCCGGTCCTGGCGACCGATCCGGAGACCGGCGAAGCAATCGTTCCCGATGAGCTCCCACCGCTGGACCCTGCGGCGACCGGCATCGCGCTGGGTGGCGAGGGCCGGATGGTCAACTCCGGGCCGCTGGACGGCCTGAGCAAGTCGAATGCGATCATCCGCATGACCGAACTGCTGGAGTCCGCCGGAACCGGCCGGGCGACGAAGAACTACCGGCTGCGGGACTGGCTCATCTCGCGCCAGCGATTCTGGGGCACGCCGATCCCGATCATCCACGGGGAGAACGGCGAACTCATTCCGGTCCCCGAGGACCAGCTTCCGATCGAGCTGCCGTCGACGGAGGGCCTCGACCTGACGCCGAAGGGAACCTCACCCCTCGGTGGCGCCGAGGACTGGATGACGGTCCCGAATCCGCTGGACGGCACGCCGGCCCGCCGCGACCCCGACACGATGGACACCTTCGTGGACAGTTCGTGGTACTTCCTGCGATTCCTGAACCCGAACGACGACGCTCGCGCGTTCGACCCCGCGGAGGCGGAGAAGTGGGCGCCCGTCGACCAGTACGTCGGAGGCGTGACCCACGCCATCCTGCACCTGCTGTACGCGCGTTTCATCACTAAGGTGCTGTTCGACATGGGATACCTGTCGTTCACCGAGCCGTTTAGCGCCCTTCTCAACCAGGGCATGGTGCTCATGGACGGTTCGGCGATGAGCAAGAGCAAGGGCAACCTGGTGCGCCTCAGCGACCAGCTCGACGAGCACGGCGTTGACGCCGTGCGGCTGACGATGGCGTTCGCGGGGCCGCCGGAGGACGACATCGACTGGGCGGATGTCGCCCCGCACGCCTCGGCGAAGTTCCTGGCCCGCGCCTGGCGCCTCGCACAGGATGTCACGAGTGCCCCGGATGTCGACTGGAAAGCCGGCTCCGTCGCGTTACGGCACGTGACACACCGCTTGCTCGCGGACGCGCCGGGGCTCATCGAAGCCTTCAAGTTCAATGTCGTCGTCGCTCGCACCATGGAGCTCGTGAACGCGACCCGCAAGGCGATCGATGGGGGGCCTGGCGCGGCGGATCCCGCGGTACGGGAGGCGACCGAGACCGTGGCCCTCGTCCTGAGCCTGTTCGCCCCGTACACGGCAGAAGACATGTGGGAGAAGCTCGGCCACGAGCCGACCGTCGCACTCGCCGGATGGCGGAAGGCCGATCCTGCGTTGCTCGTCGAGGAGACGGTCACGTGTGTCGTGCAGGTCGACGGCAAAGTCCGGGACCGGCTCACGGTGAGCCCGAAGATCGGTGCCGAGGAGCTTGAGCGTCTCGCGCTCGCAAGCGCCGGGGTGAAGCGGACGCTCGGCGATCGGGAGATCGTGAACGTGATCGTGCGCGCGCCGAAGATCGTCAGCATCGCCACGAAGGGCTAGTCCTGCCCCGGGCGGATTCCGCGCGCGAGTGCACAGATGTCGTGGCCGGCGATCCGGCCGAGTGCCGGGTTCGCTAGCCTCTCGGCATGCCGCTGCCCGACCCGCTCGCGGCCGCGCGTCCCAGTCGATTCCGGGTGGGTCTCGGGGCCGCCATCGTGCTTCTCGTGGTCGGGCTCGGAATCGCCGTGCTCGTCTCCGCTCTTGTAGTGGGAGGCAACGGCAGGACCGTTGTGCGCGAGCCGGAGCCGCCCCGCTCCGCGGAGCCGGGCACGAGCGGCGCGGTGATCTTCGTCCACATCCTCGGCGAGGTCAACCATCCTGGGCTCTACCAGTTCCGTGACGGTGACCGGGCGATCGACGCGGTCGCAGCGGCAGGCGGCTACACCGCGAAGGCGGACAAGCGCCAGCTGAATCTCGCGAGGTTCCTCAGCGACGGCGAGCAGATCTACGTCCCTGCGGTCGGGGAGGCAACGACGCCGGGCGCAGGAGCCGCCCCCGGCGAGGTGGCAGGCAAGGTGAACCTCAACACCGCAGACGCCGCAACGCTGGAATCCCTCCCCAGGGTCGGGCCGGCGATGGCGCAGCGCATCATCGAATGGCGGACGGCCAACGGGCGGTTCAGCGCCATCGAGGATCTGATGAGCGTCTCGGGAATCGGCGAGAAGACCTTCGCTGAGCTCAAGGACCTCGTGACGATATGAGGACTTCCGGCATCGGAGTGGATCTGCGGCTGGCGATCCCGGTGACCGTCTCGTGGGTGATCCTGGGACTCCTCCTGGCGGTCCCGGACTGGCTCGGACCCGCTGCCGCGGTGCTGTGGGGGGTCGCTGCTGTCGCGGGTGCTGCGGCGATGCTCAGCGGGCGATTGCGCAGAGCCCTCGTCGCGGTCACGGTCATCGGTGCGGTTGCGGGGCTCCTCGTCACCAGCGCCGCGCTCCTCACGATGCTGCGGCGG
>DATCXP010000165.1:0-11057 GCA_036565765.1 Terrimesophilobacter sp. | reverse complement strand
CCGCCGGAGTCGGCGGCTACTCCCCCGGGAGTAGCACAGGCGTGAGGGTCGAACAGGCCTGGAGGGGTGGAGCCCCCACAGGCCTGAGCTCCCCGACTTGGACTCGAACCAAGAACCTGCCGGTTAACAGCCGGCTGCTCTGCCAATTGAGCTATCGAGGATTGCTGATCCAGAAGATCACGTTATCAACACTGAACTCTAGCAAATCTTCCGCGCCGGTATTCCCGATCAGGAAAGGTCCGGCAGGAGGTAGGTGGGCGAGTCGAGGAACAGCCCTTGACCGTCCGGCGTCGGCACCCCGGTCTGCGGGTCGAGCCGGAACGTCGTGACGGTCCCGGACTTCTGGTTCGCGACCAGGAGCGTGTTCCCCACGATGCACAGGTTCCGTGGCCACTCCCCTCCGCTGGGCACGTCGGCGATCGGCTGCAGCGTGTTGGAGTCGATTACGACGACACGATCCGAACCGCGCAGCCCGGTGTAGAGGAACCGGCCGGTCGGATCGATGGCGAGACCGGCTCCGTGGTCTCCCGGCGCGGCGCCGGTGCTCCCCGCGCGCACGATCTGCAGGTTCCTGCCGCCGCCGAGTGTGAACACGGTGCCTCCGAGCTCACCGGAGAGGAAGATCTTGCCGGCAACGGGAGACACCACGAAGTCGCGCGGACCGGTCCCCGGCGGGAACTCGATGGCGGACTCCAGCTCCAGCTCCTGCCCGTGCCAGCGGTACAGGTACACCCGATCCGTGCCGAGATCGGCGACGATGACGGTGTCACCGTAGGCGAGCGTGGAATGAGCGTGCGGGCCATCCTGCTCCGGAAGCGGCCCGCTGGCTCCGCTCCCCGGGCTGAGCGTGTTGGCAAGCGAGCCGATGCGGCCCTCATCGTCCAGCGGGAACACGTCAACGGTTCCGCTCCCGTAATTGCAGGCGTACAGCCACTCCTCCGTCACGCTCAGGTGGCAGGTGAGCAGGCCACTCGTCGGCTGCCCGCCGAGGGCGAGGAGGGCACTGCCCGACCCCGTGCGACTGAACGCCTCGACGCGGCCATTGCCCTCGTCAACCGCATACAGGAGTCCGGTGGCCTCGGACTTGGCAAGGAAGGATGGTGACCCGGTGATCGCTCCGAGGCCGAGGTACTGAAGCCCTCGGTCACTGAGGCGCAGCGCGGAGATGCCACGGGAGTACCCACCCATGGTCTCGGTGTAGGAACCTGCCCAGATCAGAGTCAATAGCCTGCTCCCGGATCGACGACGCCCTCGAACCTTCCGTGGCCGAGGAAAGCTTCCACGTTGATTCTCACCCGTTCCGCGAGCAGAGGTGTCGTCATTTCCGGAGTGTCAGCACTGTGGCAGGTGACGATGGCCCGTGGCTCGGCCCACAGCGGATGCCCGTCCGGCAACGGCTCCGGGTCCGTGACGTCCAGCCCGGCCCCCGCGATCGTCGCAGAGGCGAGCGCCGCTGTGAGGGCGTCCGTGTCGACGAGTCCGCCGCGGGCGACGTTCACGAGCAGCGCAGACTCCTTCATGATCGCCAGCTCTTCTGCACCGATCAGGCCGGTCGTCCCCTCTGTCAGCGCGGCGGCGACGACGACGACATCCGCTTCCGGGAGCACTTCGTGCAGGCGGCCTGCGGTCACGGTGCGGTCCGCTCCGGCGAGTTCGGCGTCGCTCCTGCGCACGACCGTGACGTGCACCCGGAACGGCCTGAGCAACCGCATGAGCTCGATGGCGATGCCGCCGGCTCCGATGATGACGACTCTCAGCCCGAACAGGGAACGGCCGATTTTGGGGCCCCAGCCTCTTGCCACGACGCGGGCGGGAAGCTCGCGCAGCAGAGCAAGCGTCATGGCGAGGACGTGCTCGGCAACGGGCTCGGCGTAGGCGCCCTTCGCACTCGTCCAGAGTGGTTTCGGGCTTGCGGCGTACGGGGCGAGGATGTCCGAGAACGCGTCGACGCCGGCCCAGGGAAGCTGCACCCACTCGATGCCGGGGTAGCGCTCCAGGATTCCCGAGAACTCCCGCGCCCGCGCGTTGGAGAGCCAGATGACACCGCGCGTCGCAGGACCGAGCGGTGCCACCTCGCCGCCTGCGGCATGCACCGCCGCCACGAAGAATTCGTCCGGCTCCGGAAGGATCGCGATCGGCCCCGGCCTTGGGCGCCGATCATCCGGAAGCTGCTCCGCCGTCGTGCTGAGAACTGCGCGGTGCTGAGGTTCGGCGTTGCCAACGGTCATGGTTCGACCGTAGCAAACCCTCGCCGGGCGACCTCCGCAACGTCGGCCCTCGACTGCGCGAGGGCCTTCAGGTAGGGGTCGATCGGATCGGCGAGAATCTCCTCGACCGGCCCGATCCCCACGATCAGCCCACTGCGCAGCACGATCGTGCGCTTGGCGATGTGGGAGACCACGGCGAGATCGCTGCTCACGACGAGAGCCGAGAAGTCGCGCTCCGACTGAAGGTCGCGGAGGACGTCGAGCACTCCGGCGCGCACCGTGATGTCGACACCCCGGGTCGGCTCGTCGGCCACGAGGATCTCCGGCTCCAGGATGAGCGATCGCGCGAGCGCGACGCGCTGCCTCTGGCCGCTGCTGAGCTCATAGGGGTAGCGGGTCATGAGGCCGAGCGGGAGCCGGACGGCATCGACCAGTGTCGCGACGGCGATTCCGGCTTCGCGGGAGCTGAACCGACGGTCCCTCGAATAGATCGGCTCTGCGATGTTCTCCGCGACGGTGAGTCTGGCGTCCAGAAGTTCCGCACCGTCCTGCGGCAGGTAGCCGACCTTCAATTGAAGGCGGTCCCGGCGGCGTGAGCCGATCCTGCGCAGCTGCGCCCCCAGCACCGCTGCTGAGCCTCCGCAGATCTCGGGGAAGCCGGCATCGAGTTGCCCTCGTCCGGCGCGGACGGCGAGCGTTTTGGCGAGCGTCGACTTCCCGGAGCCGGACTCCCCCACGACCCCGAGGATCTCCCCATGAGCCACCTCGAAGCTCACGCCGGCGATCGCGAGGAAGCGCGACCGGACATCCCTGGACCGGTAGTGCACCGAGAGGTCGTTGACGACGATGACCGGCCCGTCACGCCTTGCCTGTGCCGCCTTCACTTCTCCTGCCTCACGAATCTTCGCTTCTCAGTCGGCGGAGCTCCTCGCGCCGTTTGCCCTGCTCGATCGGATCGGGAACCGGCAGCGAGGCCAGCAACCGTTTGGTGTAGGGATGCTTCGGGGCGACGAGGACTTCCTCGCCGGTCCCCTCCTCGACCAGCCTGCCCTTGAACAGCACGGCGATGCGGTCGGCGAGCAGGTCGACGACCGCAAGGTCGTGGCTGATGAACAGTGCGGCGAATCCGAACTCGCGCTGGAGCTCCGCGAACAGCTCGAGCACCTTCGCCTGCACCGAGACGTCGAGCGCGCTGGTCGGCTCGTCGGCGATCAGCAGCTTCGGCTGGAGCGCGAGGGCCCTCGCGAGGCTCGCCCGTTGGCGCTGGCCGCCGCTCAACTCGTGCGGGAACCGGTCGCCGTAGCTCTTAGGCAGCTGGACGGCCTCGAGCAGTTCATCCACTCTGGTGCGCGCATCGGCGGCGTTGTCGGCCTTGCCGTGCACGATGAGGGGTTCCGCAACGCACTCCGCGATCGTGAGCAGCGGATTGAAGCTGGTCGCAGGGTCCTGGAACACGAAGCCGATGTCGTGACGCAGCGGCCGGAAGTCGCGCTCGTGGACGCCGAGCATCTCCTGCCCGAGCACCATGAGGGAACCACCCGTGATCTTCGTGAGCCCGCCGATCGATCGGCCGATCGTTGTCTTCCCTGATCCGCTCTCCCCCACGAGACCGAGAACCTCTCTCGCCCCGATCTGGAAGCTCACCCCGTCGACGGCGCGGAACCCGCCGCGCCCGAAGCGTCCCGGGTACTCGATCACCAGATCCTCGGCGACGACGAGGGGAACGCTCACCCCAGCGGCTTCGCGCTCGGCGGCCCGCTCCCTGGTCTTCGCCGTGCCCGCGCCGACGTACGGAACGGCCGCGAGCAGCCGCTTCGTGTACTCGTGCTGCGGGTGGTGGAACAGGCTGACCGCATCCGCCTCCTCGACGAGCTTGCCCTGGTACATCACCGCGACCCGGTCGGCCAGGTCGGCAACGACCCCCATGTTGTGGGTGATGAGCACGATCGCGGTGTTGAACTCGTCGCGGCACTGCCTCAGAAGGTCGAGAATCTCCGCCTGAACGGTCACGTCGAGGGCCGTCGTCGGCTCATCGGCGACGATGATCTCCGGGTCGAGGACCAGCGCCATCGCGATGACGATGCGCTGCTTCTGCCCGCCGGAGAACTGGTGCGGGTAGTAGTCGACGCGATGCTCCGCGTCCGGGATGCCGACCCGCCCCATGATGTCGATCGCCTTCGCCCTGGCCTCTGCGCGGCTGTACTTGCCGTGCGCCTGCAGGCCTTCCGCGATCTGCCAGCCGACGGTGTACACCGGGTTGAGGGCCGTCGACGGCTCCTGGAAGACCATGGCCGCGCCGGTCCCCCGGATCTCGCGCAGCCGTGCGTGCGAGACCTCGATGATGTTGTCACGACCGATGAGCACGACGCCGGAGGTGGTTGCCGTCTCCGGCAGCAGCCCGAGGATGGTCTTCGCGGTCACGGTCTTCCCGCTGCCGCTCTCCCCGACGATCGCGAGGACCTCGCCCGCTCGCACCGAGAGGCTCACACCGTCGACGGCGCGCACGTCGCCACCGTCGGTGGCGAACGTCACGGCGAGGTCGTCGATCTCGAGAGCTTCCTCACCCTTCACCAGGCTGCTCACAGGACCTCCTCCAGCTCGTCGACGGCATCCGCGTTGTCCTGGCCCGCCGCCGTGACGACGGCGCGGTGCCGGGTCCGAAGCCTCGGGTCGGCGAGGTCGTTGAGACTCTCCCCCACCAGGGTGATGCCGAGTACGACCAGCACGATGGCGGTTCCGGGGAAGACGGATGTCCACCAGATTCCGGCCGCGACATCCGAGATCGACTTGTTGAGGTCGAAACCCCACTCCGCGGCCGAGGTCGGTTCGATCCCGAACCCGAGGAACCCGAGCCCGGCGAGCGTGAGGATCGCCTCAGAGGCGTTGAGCGTGAGGATGAGCGGAAGCGTTCTGGTCGAGTTGCGCAGGACGTGACGGAACATGACTCGCGCGTTGCTGGCGCCGATCACCTTCGCCGACTCCACGAAGGCCTCGGCCTTGATGCGGACGGTCTCGGAACGGATGACCCGGAAGTACTGCGGGATGAACACCACGGTGATCGAGATCGCCGCCGCCAGGATCCCCCAGAAGAGACTCGATCTGCCGCCGGAGAGCACGATCGACATGACGATCGCCAGCAGGAGGGACGGGAACGCGTAGACGGCGTCCGCGATGACGACGACGATGCGGTCCAGCCAGCCGCCGAAGTAGCCGGACACCAGGCCCAGCAGCACTCCGGCGAAGACGGAGAGGAGCACGGCGATGACGATCACCAGGACCGCGGTCTGGGAGCCCCAGATGACCCGCGACAGCACGTCGTAGCCGCCGACGGTGGTGCCGAGCAGGTGTTTGCCGCCCGGAGGAAGCTGGGCGCCGAAGGTGCCGTTCTCGTCGCTCAGCTGGGAGAAGCCGTAGGGCGCGAGAAGGGACGCGAACGCCGCCGTGAGCAGGAAGATCGCGATGATCACGAGCCCGCCGACGAGCATGCCGCGCTGCCAGCCGACGCTCTGCCTGAGCTCGCGCACCACAGGAAGACGTGACCAGAAGACCCGTTTCGCAGTGACGGTCGATGCCATGTCAGTACCTCACTCTCGGGTCGATGAGCGCGGCTATCACGTCGACGATGAAGTTCGTCACCGCGACGATGACCGCGAGCAGCGCGACGATGCCCTGCACCGCGACGAAGTCCCGCGCGTTCAGGTACTGCACGAGCATGAAGCCGAGGCCCTTCCACTCGAAGGTGGTCTCGGTGAGCACCGCACCGCCGAGCAGGAGCGCGATCTGCAGCCCGATGACCGTGATGATGGGAACGAGCGCGGGTTTGTATGCGTGCTTGCGCACGAGCCGGAATTCTCCGACGCCCCGTGAGCGTGCCGCATCCACGTAGTCCTGGCCGAGGGTGCCGATGACGTTGAGCCGCACCAGCCGCAGGAAGATGCCTGCGGTGAGCAGGCCGAGAGCGATTCCCGGAAGGATCGCGTGGCTGAGAACGTCGGCGACATCCGCCGGATTGCCGGTGCGGAAAGCATCGATGAGATAGATGTTCGTCGGGTGGTCGAGCAACTGGATGTTGAGCTCTGTCCCGGTCGACGCCCGCCCGTTGACCGGAAGCACCTTGAGCCACACCGAGAACACGAGCTTGAGCAGGAGCCCGGCGAAGAACACCGGCGTCGCGTAGAAGAGGATCGCGAACACGCGCAGCACCGCATCCGGCCACTTGTCGCGCAGGTAGGCGGCGAGCATGCCGAGCGGGATGCCGACGATGAAGGCCACGATGAGCGCGTAGAGCGCGAGCTCGAGCGTCGCCCCGCCGTAGGTGGTAAGGATCTCGGAGATCTGCCGGTTGTCGCTGATCGTCGTCCCGAAGTTCCCGGTCACGAGCTGGCCGAGGTACTCGAAGTACTGCACCCAGATGGGCCGGTCGTATCCGGCGGCGTGGATCCGTGCCTGGAGCTGGTCCGGAGTCAGCCGCCCGCCGAGTGCCGCCGTGATCGGGTCGCCGATCGTATGCATCAGCAGGAACACCATCGACACCAGAATGAACACCGTGGGGATGATGAGAATGAGCCTCACCAGGATGTAACGGCCGAGGTTCCCGCCGGAACCCTTCTCCCTGGCCTTCTGGCCAGGCTCGAGGCCCGGGCCCGGGGCCGCTGAAACTGCGGTTGTTGTCATCATCGCCAATCTTCGCCACCCACGTCAGAACAGGAAGGGGCGACCCGCGGAATGCGCGGACCGCCCCTGTTACGGCTCTTCGATAGTAGCCGCCTCGATCTGCCTTACTTGCTGAGAACCGTGAACCGGAACTTGAAGGAGGCGTCGAGTGTGTCGTCGACTCCCTTCACATCCTTTCCGGAAACCACGACCTGCGCGCCCTGGAGCATCGGCAGGGTCGACAGCTCAGCCGCGACCTTGGCCTGGATGTCCTCGATCTCGGACTTGCGCTTCGCGGCATCCGCTTCTACGGCCTGCTGCTGGATGAGCGCGGTCACTGCCGAGTCGTCGAAGTGGTTCTTCAGGAAGTTGTCCTTCTGGAAGAACGGCGACAGGTAGTTGTCCGCATCCGAGTAGTCCGGGAACCAGCCGAGCTGGTACAGCGGGTACACGTCGGCCGAGCGATCCTTGGAGTACTGTACCCACTCCGTCGACTGCAGGTTCACCGTGAACAGGCCTGAGGCTTCGAGCTGCGACTTGATGAGCGCGTACTCATCGCCGGAGCTCGCACCGTAGTGGTCCGGGTTGTACTGCAGGTTCAGCGTGATCGGTGCCGTGACACCGGCAGCCTCGAGGGTCGACTTCGCCTTGTCGACGTCCGGGCCACCGCTTCCGTTGCCGTAGAGGTCCTTGAGGACCTCGGTGGCACCGGTCAGACCGGCGGGAACGTAGGAGTACAGCGGCAGGTAGGTGCCCTTGTAGACCTGGTTCGCGATGGCCTCGCGGTCGATGAGGTCGGCGATCGCCTGGCGGACGGCGAGGGACTTCGCCGCGTCCGCGTCAGCGGTCTTCGCCCCGAACGGCATCGTGTCGAAGTTGAACACGATGTAGCGGATCTCGCCACCCGGTCCCTTGTGCACGGTGACGTTCTTGTTGCCGGAGAGGCTGTCGACGTCGGTCGCAGACAGGCTGCGGGTTGCGACGTCGATGTTGCCCTCCTGGACGTCGAGCTTCATGTTCGACTGGTCCGCGTAGTACTTGAGGTTGATCGTCGCCGTCTTCGGCGTGCCGAGCAGCCCCTGGTAGTCCTTGTACGCCTTGAACTGGACGAGTTCGTTGAACTTGTAGCTCGAGATCACGTACGGACCGGCGAACGCGTTGGCGTCGACGATCTCCTTGTCGGTGGTCACCGCGTCGGGAGAGAAGACCTCTTCGTCGACGATCGGGCCGGCTGGGCTCGACAGGATCTGGGGCCAGATCTGGTCGTTGGCCGCCTTCAGGTGGAAGACGACGGTCAGGTCATCCTTCACCTCGGTGCTGTCCAGGTTGTAGAGCAGCGTCGACGGGCCGTTGTCTGCGGCGATCTTGACCTGACGGTCGAAGCTGAACTTGACATCCGAGGCGGTCAGGTCGTGGCCGTTCGCGAACTTCAGGCCCTTCTTCAGAACGACGGTGTACTCGGTCGGTGCCGTGAAGTCCGCCGACTCCGCGATGTCGGGGTGCACGTCGGAGCTTCCCGGGTTCGAGTTCATGAGGAACGGGAACACGTTGTTCATGATGAAGAACGAGCCGTTGTCGTAGGAGCCTGCCGGGTCGAGCGTCGTCACCTTGTCGGTTGTGCCGACCGTGAGCGTTCCGCTCGATGCACCGGGGGTGCCCGGGTTGTTTCCGGCGGCGCAGCCGCTGAGCACCATTGCTGCGATGGCAACGCCACCGAGCGCGGCGAGCGTGCGCTTCCGGATCGTGGATGCGGATGTCATATCCGTCTACCTCTCTCTGTTGTGAGATGTCACTGTCGTGACCTTCGCTGTTGCGAGTGAGAACGCACGGTCGGCAAAGAGCGCGGACCGTGCGTGCTGTATACCCCTTGATAACACGGAATGACCGCAGGGACGCCGTGAACAGTGGATTGCGACCGAAACTTTATTGTTCTGCAACACGAATCGGCGCCACGGATTCACTCTCCCGTCATCGCCCGCCGCTCCGCCTCGACCCGCATGAGCTCGCGTTGCAGTTCCTTGTACTGGTCCGGCTGGGCGGCGGCATCCATTCTCTGCAGCCTGCCGAGCAGTTCGGCCTTGCTCGCGAGAAGGCCGCGGCCGATCAGCGAGGCGGCGACCCCGCGGCAGTAGATCGAGAGCTCGCGTCCCTCCTGTTCGGGAATGGGAGCGACCGCGAGCTGGCTGACGAGGCCGGAGAACGCGGCGGGGACCTCCTCGGCGACCCGGTCGATCCACCGGTTCGTCTCGAACGCGTCCATACTCGCGGCGATGCCGTCCCTGACCACGGAGAGCGTCGTGTTCGAGAACGGCGCCTGGCTCACGCGAAGCGCGTAGTCACGGCCGACGGCATCCGGATGCTGGAGCACCGCCATGAGCACGTCGCGCTCGAGGCGCGTGAGGGGGTCGGTCGGAAGCTGCACGATCGACGGGCCTTGCGCGACCGCCTGGTCTGCCCCGGGAGCGGTGCCGATGTCGCCAGGACGGGAATGCCCACGTACCGGCCCCGGTGAGCCGGGTTGGTGCCCACCGGTCGAGCTCTTCACCGCGCGCGCGACCTCCTGCGGGTCGACGCCGAGCCAGCCGGCGAGGTTGCGCACGTATCCGCTGTGCAGCGCCTGGTCCCGGATGCCCGCGACGACCGGCGCCGCCGCCCGCAGCGCGGAGACCCTGCCCTCGACGGTCTCCAGGTCGTGGCCGGCGAGGACGCGCCTGATCATGAACTCGAACATGGGCTTGCGTTCTTCGACAAGGCGACGCAGCGCGTCATCTCCGCGCTTCAGCCGCAGGTCGCAGGGGTCGAGTCCTTCCGGGGCGACCGCGACGAACGTCTGGGCCGCGAAGCGCTGCTCCTCTGCGAAGGCACGGCTCGCCGCCTTCTGCCCTGCCTCGTCGGGGTCGAACGTGAAGATGACCTCGCCGAGTCCGCGGGAGTCCGCGTTGTCGACGTCGCCGAGAACCCGGCGGATGACCTTGATGTGGTCGACCCCGAACGCGGTGCCGCAGGTCGCCACGGCCGTCGTGACGCCCGCGAGATGGCAGGCCATGACATCCGTGTACCCCTCGACGACGACGATGCGCTTGCCTCGCGAGATGTCGCGTTTGGCAAGGTCGAGTCCGTAGAGCACCTGGGACTTGTGGTAGACGGCGGTCTCCGGCGTGTTCAGGTACTTCGGACCGGTGTCGTCCTCGAGCAGCTTGCGAGCGCCGAAGCCGAGCGTCTGGCCGGTCGTGTCCCTGATCGGCCACACGAGCCGCCCCCGGAACCGGTCGTAGCTGCTGCGGTCGCCCTGGCCGACGAGGCCGGAGGCGAGAAGTTCCTCCTCGGTGTAGCCGAGGGTCTTCAGGTGGGTGCTGAGCGCGTCGTAGCTTTTCGGCGCGAACCCGATGCCGAAATGCTGCGCCGCCGCCAGGTCGAAGCCGCGCTCCCCCAGAAATCTTCGGCCAGGCTCGGCCTCCGGCGCGGAGAGCTGCTTCTCGAAGAATTCCGCGGCGGACTGGTTCGCGGCGAGCAGTCGCGCGCGATTGCCGTGGTCGCTGTTCGCCGCCCCGCCGTCCTCGTAGTGCAGTTCGATGCCGACCCGTGCGGCCATCCGCTCGACGGCCTCGCTGAACGTCACATGGTCCATGCGCTGCAGGAATGTGAACACGTCACCGTCCTCACCGCAGCCGAAGCAGTGGTAGCGGCCGGCCTGGGGACGCACGTGGAAGCTCGGGCTGCGCTCGTCGTGGAATGGACAGAGCCCCTTGAGGGAGCCCACCCCCGCACTCTTGAGCGTGACGTAGTCGCCAACGATGTCGGCGATGTTGATCCGCGAGCGCACCTCGTCGATGTCGTTCCTGCGGATCAGTGCCATGTGCTGATTCTAAGTTGGACGGGAGACGAGTCGCTTGTGCCAGGCGTTCGCCGACTGGTCGGTGAGGCTCGCCACCTGATCGACGACCGCGCGCTTGCGTCCGGCATCCGTGGTGGCCTCACGCCAGTCGGCGGCGAATCCGGCGTCGAGCGCGTCTGGGCCGCGATCGAGCAGCGCATCGGCCAGCTCGGTGATCGTGTCGCGCTGCCGCGCGTAGATCGGCTGGCGCGAGTTCGTGGACATGACGTTCGCCGCGACGATCCCCTTGAGCACGGCGATCTCGGCTCGGATCTCGCGCGGGACGAGGATGTCGGCGCCGAACCGGCCGAGTCTCTCGCCCT
>DATCXP010000149.1:0-10698 GCA_036565765.1 Terrimesophilobacter sp. | reverse complement strand
TGGCCGTCGCCATCGAGACTCGGAACCTCGGCAACATGCTGCGCGCCCTCTTCGCGCTCGTTGCTGCTGTCCTCCGTCTCACTGCCGGCAACCGGATCGGCCGGGTGTTCGACAACCACCGGCAGGCTCGCAACAGGAGCTTCAGTGCGAGTCGCCTCGGGCACCGCAGTACCCGTCGGGGCGCTGCCGGTCTCCGATTTTCTGGAGAAGTGCGCCTCGAAGTTCTCCATGGTCCACTCGTCGTCCCCGACCGGCACCGGAACGGTCGTCGCGCCCGGCTGGTATTCCTCCAGCTGCGTCTCGCCGATCTCGGAGAAGTGGGTGTCGAGATCGTCGCGCACGTACAGGAAGCCGCTCTGTCCGATGTCCACCCAGGTTCCGGTGAGCCATTGGAAGTACCGGCGCCGACCGTGGATCGTGACGGCGCAGAACACGCCGACGACGTGGAATCCGTTGTCGGTGACGCGGGTGTAATACCGCTGCACGTCATCCAGACGGCCGATGCGGGGAACCGGCTGGTTCTCATCGAATGTCGCGTCGACGAAGCGGTCGAAGTTGAAGCGCGCACCGTGCCGCGCTACGAGCATGCCGTTGTCACGCACGAGCACGATCTCGCGCAACTCGGCCAACTGCTCGAAGGTGGCCGTCGGCCATTCGAGTGCGTCGCCTGATGCGTTCAAGCTGGCACGGCTCAGGATCGGGTGCGCGGCCCAGTATTGCTGCGGCACGTCCACCGGCCTCAGCGGGGCGGTATCGATGAACCCGGTTCCGGGCTCGCTTCCGTTCTCGTCAATCGTCATGCGTCCACCTATTTTCGGGTGTGCCACGCTAGGGACGTGACAGATGGATGTGCGCGATAACTCGTCGAGTCCGTGACCGAACTTCTCCCCCGCGGAGACGCCGATCCCTGATACGGCGAGATTCTCTTGCTCTGAGACTAGCCATCCGGCATATCGCTTTCACTACCCAGTTCTGGGGGCAGCGGCCCGGGAACATCGCCCGGGGTGTGGCGATGGAACGCTCGCGGTGACACAGTGGTACGCGAGGAGCAACGATGAAGTTCATGATCATGGTGTTCGCGGAGCCGGGCGACCTGCGCGCGAAGCCGCCGGAGTGGGCCGAGCGGATGGCGGCGTTCATGGTGCGCCTCGACGACGAGCTCGCGCAGAGCGGAGAGCTCGTGTACTCGGAGGTGCTGGAGTACGGCGATTCTGCCACGCTCGTCGATCGGCACGGCGGCCGGCATCCCGGCTCGTTCTCCGGTGCGACCAAGCCGCTCTCGCGCTACTGGGTAGTGCGGGTGTCGGACGAGTCGCGCGCGACGGCGATCGCAGCGAGCGTCGCCGAGGTGGTCGAGTCGGCCGTCGAAGTGCGAAGGGTCATGGAGTCGTCGCAACGGCCGTAGCCGCGGCGCGGAGTCACAGCGAGACCTCGTCCGCGAACACGAGGCGCTGCTCCCAGACCGGTTGCTCACCGAGTGCGTTCTGGTCGGCCGGCGCGGGAGGGTCCCCCTCGAACCGTTCCCACTCCTCGATGCGCACGCGCCACTGGGTGCTGCGTCCCGGCCGCACGAGCGGTATCGCCTTCTTCGAGGCGAGCTCCCCCACCCAGGCGGCCTCGGCGGCGTTCGCGCCCTGACCGCGCACCACGAGTTCGACCGTCGACACCGTCTGCCAGCCGAGATCCCCTCCGATTTCGGCGTCGACCCTCTGCAGCGAGGCGAGGACGATCCGGTTGCGGGCAATGAGATCCTGTGGCGTGCGCGGCAGCTCGGCCTCGACGTCCCTGGCCGTATAACGGGACCCCACCGGGCCGGACACGACGACCCGAACATGGTGGTCATCGGTGCGGCTCACGCTGGTCACCCGCTCCGGCGGCAGCTGCACGAAGTCCGCCCGGACCGGGGGCGAGAGGTGCGCGCCGGCCACGCTGTCGGGTTGGTAGCGGGCGACGGCGAGTCGGACGAAAGGCCAGAACGCGGTGGTCGGATCGATCGTCACGTCCACGTACCAGAGTCTGCGTTCTTCGTTGTATTGCGGTCGGTAGCCGAGCACCACCACCTTCCGGCCACTCTTCGGCAGCGGCAGCGTCACCGGGCCGGACACCGGGCGTCCTGGCAGCACGCGGTCGTCGAGGCCGACCTCGCGCAGCAGGTTGTCGAGTTGCACGGGCGTCATCGCCCGGTTCGCGACCGGCGCGCTGATCCACACCGGATCGCCGCCCCACTTGCTCACGAAGGGGTAGCCGGACTCGTCCTCCGCCTTCGGGTCCGTGTCGTCGTTGCCGCCGGGAGCCAGCAGAACACCGAGCAACTCCCCTTCCCCGGTCGAGAACCATGGCCGTTGCAGGTAGATGCGCACGCCCGCACGGCGCGTGTGCCGACGTGCAGCCGGCTGCTCGGGTTCCTCGCCGTCGGACCAGCGGAACAACGGCAGGACGGAGTGGATGACCGGGGCCGCAGGGATACCGGAGGACGGCACCGAAACGGTGATGGGGGCGCCGATCAGGCTCTTGCCGTCATCCGGAGTGCCGGGGACAGGCGCGAGGAGCTCTGGCGCGAAGTACTCGCGGAAACGCGTCGTGGCCCGGAACCGGTACGACACGACCCGATGCCGGGTGTCGGCGAAAGTGTGGATGGATGCGTGCAGCCGCACCTTGCCGGCGCCCGGGAGTGCGGCATCCGCCTCGACGCCGGCGAGGATCGCGAGATCCTCGAACGGGAGCACCGGTGTCGTGAAGGCGATTCCGTTGGAGTCGCGCTGTTCCCAACGCGGCAGCGTGAGGTCGTCTACCGGTTCACTCCACTGTGCTTCTGCGGTGATGCTGTCCGTGCTCGGCCCGTGCACGTCGACCGCGCCGAAAAGCAGGCAAGCGTTCTGACCGAGGCCGCGCAGCGGCCGGATGAGGGTCGGTCGCGGCGCCTCGAGCGGGCGTGGAACCGCATGGACGAGCACGACATCCTCTGCCGGGGTGAGCCCCCACAGCATGCCGTCCGCGGCGGCCTCCGCCACGTCGTCGTTCGCGGTGACGGCCGGCGGCATGCTTGCCCAGGCGCCGAGCTTCGCGAGCTCGGCGCGCTCGAGGGAGCTGGAGAGCCGGAACAGCTGCCGATCGCCGGGCGGCAGTGACAGGCGCAGCCGTCGGCCGGCGACTCGGACATCCAGCTCAGAGGCACCTTCGAGCGTGAGCCGGAACGGTTCGACGAACGGCCAGCTACCGCGGTAGGCGGCGGTGAAGCCTTCCGTGCCGAAGGGGAAGGGGATGGCCCGGTCCGCCCCGGCCTCGGGGAACACGAGTGCGATGCCGTGCGCGAGCGGGTCGGGAAGGTAGGGCAGCACGAGGTCGTCGACGTCGTGCACGACGTACTGTCCTGGCTCTGGCGTGCCTCCGGCGGGGAGTGGCAGCATGGCCGGTGTCGTCCTCGGCTCCCCGGGAGCCTGCTCGAGATGTACGCCGAGCTGGGCCACTCTCAGGTCGGGGTTGCTCGGATGCGCGACATCGAGATCGAAGAACGAACCGTTCTCGCGCACCGCCCAGGCGAGCATGGCACGGTGGTCGGCCGGTGACGCCGCCCCGAACGCGGAGTCGAACATCCCGTGCTGTTCCGCCTGCACCTGACTCGTATGCGGTGGGGCGATGTGACGCTCGGAGGTGGCTCGGTATCCGACGCCGGGGAGCTCCGCCCCCGCCTGCGCGGCGTAGCCTGCGGGATCGGTGACCGTCACCTCGAGCGTGTCGATGTCCTGCGTGACGCCCGACCGGATGACGATGACCCTCAGCGACTCCCCCTGCGTGTAGCGCTTGCGCGGCACGACCGCGGGCGACGGGATCGGGTCCCAGCGAAGGTACGGCCGGAGCGCCGTGACGGTCTTCGCGGCCGTCGTGACCGCGGATCCGTCAGGGTCGAGCGCTCCGTGTGCGGCAGCCAGGTGTGCGCCCGCCTGCGAGGCGATCAGCCCGGCGACCGCGCCCGCGTCACGCCGTGCGGTGCTGAGGGCGAACGGCTCGTCGTCGCTCAGGACCGCGGAGTCGAATGCCGCGCCGACGAGCGAGCTGCGGGTGGACCTCACGCTCGCCCCGATCGGGGCTCCCATCGCCCCGCGCCGCTCGCGGATGCGGTTCGAAACGGTGCCGAGAACCTCCGCGTCGAGGAAGTTCGACGCAGGCGGCAGCGAACCGACGATCTCATTGGCGGCATCCGCCCTGCGCGCCTCGACCTGATGCCGGGACGCGTCCCGCAGCCCCGTGACGATGGTTGAATCGCCGCCGACCCGCGCATGCGCCCTCCAGCGTTCGACCGTTTCAGCGAGGCCGGGGCCTGCGAGCGAATCCGCGGTGGCCTTCGGCGGCAACGGCTGCGGATTGAGTTCATGTGCGCGGACGTTGCCGGCGAGGTCGACCGCCCAGGCGCGGAACGCGTAGTACCGTCCGAACCGCAGTCGCGGCAGCGTGCCGGGTGCGACCTCGTTGTGGAAGCGAATCGGGTGGGTCATGGTCTCGTCGGGCAGCGGATCAGTGGGGGTCTCCTCGGCGAGCTCGTCCATCCGCGGAGTGCCGTCCGGATTGTCCCCGAGCTCGTTGCGCACCCGCTTGCCGGGCCGAGGAGCGGCGAGGCTCCAGCCCTCCCAGCCGAACACGGCCTCGTGCACGTGAACCGGCGACTGGGCGATCCCCGGTGTCTCATGCGCGGGGGTGCCCTGGATGAAGCCCTCCTCCGGCAGATCCTTCAGCACTTCGCCGTGGCCGTCGACGAGCACGTCGGTCAGGCGGGAGTGCAGCGAGAACCAGCGCCCGACCGTGTCGTCCCAGACCTCGACGCGCATGCCGCGGTTGACGTCCTCCGTCTGCAGCATCGGCGCACTCGCCGCGGTCGTCGCCGTGGCGAGCCCCGGTTCGAGGCCCTTCTGCCTGGTGACCTGGTTCTGGGCGGAGATCGCCTCGCTGGCTCGCGCGATCGTGAATCCGGATGCCCGCATCGCCGGCGTCGCTGCGGTCACCGGGTCGTCGTTGGCACCGGCCGCGAGCAGGCGGGGCAGGGTCCAGAGGAACCGTTCCGTCTTGAGCGCGGTGCCGTCCGCCTCGAGGTCGAGCACCGAGAACGAGTCCTCGTCTCCGAGGGCAAGGGCGCCGTCGACCCAGTCCGGTGTGCCCGGCACCGTGACGAACGATCCGTCGGCGAGGGCGCGTACCGCGACCCTGGTTCGATGGCATCGGTCGTTGTCCTGGTCGGCATTCACCTGCACGCTCAGCCATCGTGCCTTCCTCAGGCTCGCGAGGTCGTCGACCCGCAGGTCGATGACGAGGCCGAGAACCCGCAGAAGTTGCGGGTGGTCGCCCGCGGTGGCCACCCTCTCGTGGAACTCGGGTTGCTGGCTCGGAAGCTTGTGCCCTGCCACCTCGCCGCGCGGGAAGTAGTCGTTCTGCGACTCCGGGCGCTCGTAGTACCGGCGCGCCCGGTGAAGTTCGAGGAAGATGCGCTCGAGGAAGTTGCTCGTCGCGCTCAGGTTCTTCTCGATCGCGGCGAGCGAGCCGTGTTCGATCATCTCGTCGAGGCGCGCGGTGAGCCGGCTCTCGTCGTACTCCATGCGCCGCTCGTAGCCGCGCGGCAGGCGCCTCGGCGAGTAGCTCTCGCGCGTGAATGCCGTGATGGCCTCCGCGAGCGGATGCTGCGCCGGGGCCGGCGGGGTCGTCGGGCTCGAGTACATGGTCTGCAGGTGCACGAGTTTGCCGATGTCGTGCACGGTCTTCGCGGAGAAGCTGCGCCAGTGGCGGCCCTGCCAGTCCGGCACGAGGTTGGTGCGCACGGGAGTCGACGTCGGGAACAGGGCGCTCCAGACATCCGGGACGATCGGGTCGGTCAGCGGCGTGCACTCGATGACGCCGTCCTGATCTTCCAGGGTGATCGTCGCGGTCTTCGCCCGGGTGGCCCAGTCCGGGAACACCCTGAACTCGTCGAGGGTACTTCCCTCGTCCGCGGCGGTCAGCTTCGGGCTGATGAACACGGACACGTGGTGGTCGGCGTCCTCGCTCGTCGAGTACGGCAGTGCGAGCGCCGCGAAGAATTCCTCGTCCATCTCAGGCTCCCTCCGGTGCGAAGGCTTCGCAATAGCTCGACCAGTGCGGTGCGGATCCGTCGGCATTCACCATGACCTCCCGGAACGACGGGTCGCCGTTCGATCCGGCGAACTGTCGCTCGGCCGAGATCTTCACCGAGCAGGAGAACAGGAACACCTTCACCTGGACGGTGATGGTCGCCCGCCCGATCATCTTTCCGGTACTGAACTGGTAGCTCAGCTCCATGTACAGCTCGATCGAGGCCGAGATGAGTCCCAGCACGTCCACCTCACCGCGCAATCGGAAGTACCCGGTGAGGGAGCCCTTGTCGAACTCGAGCCGCATGTAGATCCCGATCATGGCCGAAATCGAGCCTGAGGCGACGCCGAAGTCGACGGCGAGGCAGGCGCCGGCCTCCAGCCCCAGTTCGAGGACATCCAGACCGTCGGGCGACAGGCGCAGGCCGAACCAGCCGCCCCCGCCGAGGAACACGACGGCGAGGGTGAACGGGCGCTCCCTGGTGCAGAAGTTGAAGCCGACCGTCACGGCCTTGCCGAGGAACGGCACCTGCACGTCGGCGCCGAGGGACATGTTGGAGAGGCTGAAGACACCGATCGCCACGGCGGGCAGCGCGAGGGTGAAGCCGGCGTTCACACCGCTCGGGGAGACGTCGAGGTAGGGAGGGTCGGAGAACCCGTCGAACGGGATCAGATCCTTGATGACCTCGACGAAGGAGAGCAGCCCGACGAACTGCATCTTCCCCATGACGACATCGACTTCCGGCTTGCCGGAGGATCCCGTTGTGAACGACATGTGGTCGAAGGGAAGGATCACGAGCGGCGCGCCCGGCAGCAGGTGCAGGGTGAAGTCCCGAAGCTCGGCGAGCACCGTCACGCCCATCTCGCCCTTGCCGCTTGCGCGGCCCTCGATCGCGAGAACGAAGCAGTCGGGATGCTCGAACTCGAGCACCATGTCGTTCGGGTTGCTGCTCGGCCACGACTTCATGACCGGTTTCCACTCGTAGCGGAACGACACCTGGATCGCTGACGGGTCCAGCTTGTTGACGAAGCGCCAGATATCGGTGATCAGGTCGGTGGCCGCCAGAACGTCGCGCAGCACTTTGGTGATCGAGGCGATGCGGCCCCGGATGAGAGGCGGCAGTTTCGGCCCGAGGGCGGTGAGCCCGTCGATCGCTGCCTGCAGCTTGGGGCGGAAGCCGGTGATCGGATCGTCGAAGAGGTCGGCGACCTCCGACTCGGCCTTGCCGATGAGCGAGCTCACGATCCCCGGCAGCTGGTCGACGAGCGGGCCCAGTTGGGCGACAACACCCTCTGCGGTGGCCTGGACGGCCTGCGCATCCGCGAGGAAGCCGGCCGCGTAGTCCTGCGCGTTGTCGACCATGCGCTTCGCCTCGGCCACCGCGTCTTCTGCCGCCTGCTTCGCGCGCTGCAGGTCGGCGAGCAGCTGCCCGATGCGATCGAGGGTCTCCGACACGACACTGGGAATCTTGAGCGGGTCCCCGGTGACGGCCTCGACGAGTTCGACCAGGTTGACGAGCCCGAACAGGCGCGGGGAGGCATCGCGCAGGAAGTCGGCCGGGTTGAACTTCTGCGTTGCCATGCCGATCGTATCGCCGACCGTGCCGGTCAGTCGAGACAGTCCCCGGATCGGCAGGCTCGGGGCGACGAAGCCGCCGCCCTTGTCACTGCTCTTGGTGGGCGTGCCGAACTCCATCGTGGGCAGGGCCGTGATCGGGTCGGAGTTGTGTTCCTTGGCTGAGGCATCGAGAAGTACGTCGGCCCACAGCTCGCCCGAGTTCTGGGCGCCGCCGAACCCCTTCTGCCGGTAGACCTTGTTGTAGACGATCGTGATGGGCGGGGTGCCGGAGAGTTGCTGCACGGCCGGGATCACGATGTCGGCTGAGCTGAGCCTGGGGGTCGACTCTCCGATCTTCGCGGTGCCGAGCAGCCGGATGAGCGAGGTCTCCACCATCGCGTCTCCGCCGGGCGCCTTCCCGGCGAACGCCACCTTCTGCCCGTGCAGGTCGATGACGCGCCTGGAATCCAAGGCGTAGTCGGTGTCCACCTTCTTCCGTTTGTTCGCATCCACCATGTGCTCGGCGACCCACAACAGCGGGGTCTGGAATACGACCCGTCGCAGGTCACGGTCGAGGGCGTCGACGATGAACGGGAAGTCGACACCGCCGACCATCGGCCAGAACTTCGAGTCCTGCCCTGGACCGGGATCGTCGATGGTCGGGGTGACCTGCGGGCGCAGCTCGACTCGGCTGAACGGAAAGTTGTGCTCGTCCTCGAACAAGCGGATCGGCTCACTGATGACGAGGAACTTGCGCTGGTAGAGCCCGGCGATCGACGGCGACGCCGACTTCATCTTGCGCTCGGTGATCTTCACGAGCGCGGTTTGGTTTCCGAACGGATACAGGTAGCCGGGAAAGACGACGCGAACGAACTGGTCTCTGCCCATTGGTGCCACGTGATCCCAGGCCTGAACGGAAGCCATGTGGGCAACGGAATATGGCTTCGTGTTCCACGATCCATGCAGATCGAGCCAGGCGCCGAGACTGGATATCCAGAGGCCCTTCACGCCGATGGGCACGGGTGCGATCGTGGTCGGCTTCGGACCCGGCCAGGTCTCGCTGGACTGCCTCACGATGCGGTGGCGGTCGGCCTGGTTGAGCGATCCGCGGAACGGGTCGTCCTGGCCGGGGCTGGGGGTGCCCAGCACGGCCGGATCCTGGTCGGCGCGCGGGTCGCGCCACTGCGCGGTGGAGAGCTTGTCGCGATCGCGTGTCCAGATGGCGCGAACGATGCGGTGGGCGTTGTTGAGCTCATCGGGGGCGTCGGGGTCGGCGTCGGGTTGTGCCGGGTTGACACCGGCCGCAACCGCGAGCCGGCTGTGCCACAACTCGATGTGGCCTGCAGCGCCCTCGGCGGCGACCGGGTCGATGGCATGCGCCCAGCGCGCCTCCTGGGTCGGGGAGAGCACAAGCCGGAACGGAGCCTCGATCGCCGTCTGCGCGGACGTCGGCGGATCGCTGTAGGTTCCCCGCGGCCGCACCCGGTCGTGGAACCCGGGAACGAGGTCGGCGAGGCCTCCGTACACGGCATCGCGGTCGACCCCGCGTTCTACGATCGGGGTCGCCGCGGCAAGCTCGGTGCGGGCGGCGCGCATCCGGTCGACCGCGAAGATCGTGCCGGTGATCGTTGTCTCGTCGGCGACGACGAGCTTCTTCAGTTGCGCAGCAGTCGCCTTTCTGATGACACTGCCCTCGGCTGTGAGCACGGCGATGATGCCCTCGCCGACCGGGATGATCGGGCCGAGAAACGACGAGCCGCCGGGTGGTGAGTACGGGGCAGGGGCAGTACCGCTGGGCTTGCCGAGCCGATGCAGGATGGGGTGGAGGCGGCCGATGGCGGCCAGGATTCCGGCCGTGGAGAACTCGATCTCGGTGCCGGCAGGGATCTCGAACACGAGGCGGGTCGAGCGCGCCGGACGGTAACCGACCGGCACCGGAAGTGTCGTCCCGACCGGGTCCGGCGGGTGGGCTGGATCGACGTGAGGCTCCTGCGTGTACGGAGTCTTGTTCGGAGGCAGAGGATTGGGCTCGGGCGCCGACTGCTCGTAGACGGCGTACTCGTGGGCGTGCTGGTAGCTGTATTCCGCGGTCAGGGTGCCCGCGGCATCCGCATTGCACACGATAACGGCGATGCCGCCGTCGCGGGAGACGAGTGTGCAACCGGCGAAGCTCGCGGTGATCGCGAGGAGGTCCCTGGAACGCAGCAGGTCGACCATGATGACGCCGGCCGGCTTGGGAGGCGGGGCGTGGAAACCGCCGGGGGCTCGGGGTTCGACCAGGCGCCAGCCCGCGGCGAAACGTGTGGCAGGGATATCGGTGACGGTCGTGCGAGACGGCATTGTCTCTCCCTCGGTCCGAATTCAAGCGTTGCGGAACGCGGGTGAACGCTGTCGCGTCACCCGAACGGGGGCCACGCCCGATCTTCCTCCCATTTCCGTCCGCGCGCCAGAGGAGATTTCACGTCGCCGCCGTTATCCGAAGATTCCGCCGAGGTACCGGCCCAGCGCGGGAATCGTCATCAGCGCTGTGAGGCCGAACGCGACGACGGCCACGGTTGCCCAGACCAGTCGAACCAGGCGGGCGCCGCGCACCTCGCGGTCGAGCGCGGCGAAGCGCTGCTGCAGCATCCGCGTGTCGGCCGTGCCTGCGGGACTCGAATGCCAGGTTTCCGGATTCCGCGCCGCGACGACGAGGGAGGCGACCTGGCCCGCATCCAGTACCTGAGGGCGCGTGCGAAGCCACCGCACGAGACCACGGGCGTCCATGATCTTCACGAACGCCGGCTGCTCCTCGACGGTGATCGACTTCGCGCCGATCAGGGCAATCACGGGTGTGACGTCGACCTCGGGGGGCAGTACTCGCGAGAGCCTTGCCGTCGCGCGTTCGGCCCCGTATTCGGACTTGCGCAGCTCGGGCTTCTTCTGTCCGCACACCAGGAAAGAGCGCGATGCGACCCAGATGGACTGACCGGGGTGATGATTCGCGTTGACGGTGAAGACACCGCCAGGGCCGATCACGACATGGTCGACGTCCGAAGCACCGGAGCC